>CAXBGQ010000258.1:0-4220 GCA_963975135.1 uncultured Nioella sp.
GGAGGTGCCTGCTGTTTGGGACGTTTCTGCCGTCTGGGGCGCGCGTGTCAGGTAAACACCTGCTGCCACAACAATTCCGACAAGGATGATCGCGCCGATCCCGAGGCCTTTTTTTGACATCACGTAGACTTTCCTGGGTATTTTTCAGTTCTTCGTTGCTTAGATCAGTATGACCTGCGTGCCCAGAGGGGTGCGATCATATACCTCTTCGATCTGCTCATTATAAAGACCGATGCAGCCGTTTGACGACCGCCGCCCGATCTTGCGCGAATCCTGCGTGCCATGAATGCGGTAATATTGCCAACTCAGGTAAAGCGCGCGGGTGCCAAGCGGATTGAGCGGATCGCCGCCGGGCACGAAGGCTGGCCATTCGGGGTTGCGTATCCGCATCGAGGGCGTCGGGGCCCAACCTGGGTTTTCGCGCTTTTCAACCACCGAGGTATAGCCGCGCCGGGTCAGTTCGTCGGTGAGCGGGACAGAGGTCGGATAAACCCGCATTTCGCCATCCGAGGTCCAGTGTTGCAGCACGCGCCGGTTGGTGTCGGATATGATGATGCCGAGCCCAAGCGCGTCGAAATAATCCTGCCATTCATGCAGCGCAAAGGAGGAGATATTGCGCCGGGTGGCCCCGCCGCCGGCATCGCCAGATGCCATCACTATTGTCGGAGCCGCCAACGCGGACGCCCCCCCCGCCCCGACAATCAGCAAATTGCGGCGAGAAATCGGGCGTGTTGCTTTATTTTTCATAACTGCCTCTGCGCTCGAAAATATAAGCCCCCCGGGGTTTCCGTCATTCCAGTGGAGGAACGTCAATAACAGCCTGACTGGCAACACGTGATTTTTGTATCAGTATGTAACGTTGACCTTCCAGCGCGGGAACGGCGTTAGTAGTGGCAATTGTAGAGACGACGTCAAGGGTCGCACAGTGAACACATATCTCGCGCGGCCCGCTCGCCACAGTCCCGACCTAGCTTCCGCGCGCCGCTTTCGTTTCCGGGGCCGCTACCTCGCGGTCATTTTACTTGGCGTGGCTGGCTGTGGGTCGCTTTCCCAGCAATGCCCCTATAATAATGTCGTAACGCAGAGCACCTCGAGCTATCAGCCGACCGTTCCGGCGCAGGACTGTCAGGCTGTGCAGGATCTTGGTGACGGGCTCTACCAGGTTCTCTGCGCCGATGGCCGCGAAGGCTATCTGATCCAGTGAATCGACCGCAAGGCATCTTGTAATAAACCAAGCAACACTCCGCCCCACGCACCCTTTGCCCGTGCCCCGGCGCCAACCGCAAAAAAACGCACCGTGAAAGTTACCCCGATGAAATGGACCGCCCCGTTCAGCGCCCTTGCCGCAGCCCTGGCCCTGCTCCTGCCTCCAGCCCTGCCCGCAGATGCCGCGACTTCGGCCACCGAAAGCTCGGTCGCGGTCGAAGTGGCGCTGATCACCGCCGAAAACTGGGTGGCCCCCGGCGCCTCGTCCATTTCGGCCGGTCTGGACATGTCGATGACCGAAGGCTGGAAAACCTATTGGCGCAGCCCCGGCGAGGTCGGATTGCCGCCCGAGATGGATTTCTCGGCCTCCGATAACGTCGAAAGTTTCGAGATCCTCTGGCCCGCGCCGGATCGGTTCACGGCCTTCGGCATCCAGAATTTCGGCTATTCCGGCGATATCGTGTTGCCGGTTCGGATCAATCTTGAACGCCCGGGCGAAGCGGCCGTTTTGCGGGCCGATGTCAATTTGCTGGTCTGTTCGGATGTCTGCGTGCCGAATGATTTCACTCTCGCCGTCGACCTGCCCGCGAATGCGTCGGCGGCCGGTGCCATCGATCAGGTCTCGGCCGCGAGAATCGGGGAATTTGCCGCCCTTGTGCCTTTTGAAGGCCCCTCCGACATGGCCACCGAGATGGCCGCCTTTGTCGATGAAGAAGGCCGCACCATGACCGTGACGGCGCGCGCCAACCGCCCGTTCACCGACCCCGATGTGTTCCCCGAAATGGGCGAATATACCGCCTTTGGCGTGCCCGATATCCGGCTTGGCAGCGGCCAGACCGAATTATGGGCGCAGTTCCCTATTCTTGGCCTGGATGAAGAGGGCCCCGACGCACCCACGATCACCATCACCGATGGCACGGATGCCGTCACCATGCCCGCCACCCCGTTAAGCGCGATGCCAACCGCCCCCTTCACCCTGATGCAGGCGCAAACCACGCTGGCCGCGCTGGCCTGGATCGCGCTTTTGGCCTTTGGCGGCGGGCTGATCCTGAACGTGATGCCCTGCGTGTTGCCGGTGCTGTCGATCAAGCTGGCCTCGGTGGTATCGGGCGGGGGCAAGAGCCGGGGGGCCATTCGCAGCAGTTTCCTGGCCTCGGGCCTCGGGGTGATGGCGTTCATGTGGTTCCTGGCGGCGGTGACCTTTGGGCTGCAACGTTTTGGCGTCACGGTGGCGTGGTCGATATCGCGGTTGTGTTTACCGGGTTGGGGCTTGGCCTTTCGCTGCCCTATTTCGCGGTCGCCGCCTATCCGCGCCTGGCGCAATTGATGCCCAAACCGGGGCGCTGGATGATGGGGCTCAAGGCCGTTCTGGGCCTGCTTCTGATCGCAACGGCAAGCTGGCTGATCTGGGTGATGTATGGCGTAGCGGGGCAAGCCGCGACCTACGCGGCGGTCGGTCTGACGCTGGCGCTGATTGCGGTCATTGCGCTGCGCCGCATTCCCAGCACGCCGAAATGGGCGGGGGTCGCGGTGCTGGCGCTGGCCCCGATTGTCGCCGCCGGGCAGCTTGCCGATCAGGCAGCCGCCGAAACTCCGGGTGCCGCGACCGAATGGGTGGCGTTTGATCGGGGTCAGATTGCGCGCTCTGTCTCACAAGGCGATGTGGTGTTTGTCGATGTGACGGCGGATTGGTGCCTGACCTGTCAGGCCAACAAGATCCTGGTGCTGGACCGCGAACCGGTGGTCAGCGAACTGGCCGCGCCCGGCGTCATTGCCATGCGCGCCGACTGGACCCGCCCGAACGAGGATATCTCGCGCTATCTGGCCTCGTTCGACCGCTACGGCATTCCGTTCAACGCGGTCTATGGTCCCGGCGCGCCCGAAGGCATTGTGCTGTCCGAGCTTCTGAGCACCGAGGCGGTGATGGACGCCCTGCGCGAGGCTGCAACCCGCAACGTGGCGTCCGGAAACTGACCCGCGGCACGCGCGGCCACGACCCGGTATCAATTGGCCCATCCGGCGTCGGGGAACCCTCGACGCGCAATGGGGTTACCCCCTGGCCCGGTCCACATGGGCGCGCGGCCTGTGCGGCCCGTAACCTGCAAGTGAGGGCCGGTTCCGTGATCCGCCACCCCATGCACCCCGACCTCGGCGCTGAGCGCTGACGCCTGCCTTTCGCCGCCGGACACCCGGAGTTGCACCAGGCCTGCCTCGGCCCGCCCCTTTCAGAGCGCGCGGTGAGACCGCCCAGAAAAAACAAAAAATGGCCCCCGCCGTCGCCCGGCAGAGGCCATTTTTTCACAGTGGCGCGCGACGAAACGAGCCATCGCGAGCTGCGGTCCCTATTCCGCCAGATCGCCCGACAGCTCGTCAAACGCCTGCCGCTCGGGGCCGGTTTCAGGCAGCAGCGGTTCGGCCTGCGCCAGCGCAGTGCGGGCCGCGTCATCATCGCCAAGCACCCGGTAGGCATTGGCCAGCCGCAGCCACCCTTCCAGATCGTCCGGTTCCTCCTCAAGCCGCGCGGCAAGCCGCTCAACCATGGATTGAACGAACGCGGCGCGTTCCTCAGGCGACATGTCGGCGGCGGCCGCAACCTGATCGGCATTCGGCCCCGGCGCACCATCCTCGCCCGCCAGCAGCATCGCAGGCCCGACGGCCGGACGCCCCAGGCGCGCGCCGATCTGATTGATCCGGTCGACGAAGAAATTCATCCATGGCGTGATCTCGGTCTCCAACCGGACACGATCAACCAGAAGCTCATAGGCAGCGGCACCGCGCCCGCTCTGTTCCATCGAAATCGCCTGATAATACACCGCCGCCGGGTTCATCGGATCCATCTCGATGGCGCGATCGATCGCGGCCTGTGCGGGCGGGGTCACGACACCGTTTTCCGAGGCAACCATCGCTTCGGCGGCTTGCGAAAAGGTCGAGGATGTCGCCTCCGGGTGGTCCGCGGCAACGCTGAACGCCTCGGCGGCACCGGCATAATTGCTGAGCCGCATATAAGTCTGACC
>CAXBGQ010000259.1:0-4197 GCA_963975135.1 uncultured Nioella sp.
TGCAAGGCCGCCATGACCAGATCGTCTGGCAACGGCATCAATCGCGCCGCGCGGGTCCACAATATCGCCGTTTCAATGGCTTGACCGGGGTAGATCGCGGCCAGCATTTCCGCATAGGCTCCCATTTGCCGCAAAAGCCCCTCGGGCGTGTCCTCGGTCCGCGCCGGCACCATCGCGTTCGATTTGAAATCGACCGCCAGAATGCGCCCGTCCGAGAGAATCAGCCGGTCGATCTGGCCCATCAGTTTTTGCCCCAGAACGGCGCTGTCGGCGGTCAACGAAACCTCGGCCAGAGCATCATCCGCAAAGACATCCGCCAGTTGCGGCGCGGTCAGGCAGGCGGTCGCCTCCTCGAACAGCGCGGCACGTTCGGGTTCCTCCAGATCGCCTTCGGTGGCCAGAATACCCGGAGCCGCCGCCGCCCACGCCGCAGGCGCGATCTCGGGCAGATGCTCCAACAAGAGATGCAGCCGCCGCCCGCGCGCCTTTGCGGCCTCCTCCTCCAGCCCGTCGCCCGGCAGGGATTTCGCGCCGCCCAGATCCGAGGGCGACAGCGTGGTGGCCGCCCGCGCAGGCGATTTCGGCGGCATGGCCACCCAATCGGGCAGCGGCCCGGGGGTGGCCACCTCTTGCAGCGCCGCACCGCCGCCCGACCAGTCGCCGGTTTCAATGCGCAGGCCGGGTTCGTCAAAGAATGTCTGCTCTGCCGCGCCCATCGCCGCCGCCGCATCGCGGATATGGGTGAACCAGCTGCCGTTCTCCCTGGTCTCCAGCTTGCCCGTCGCGCAAGCGATCAGCCAGCTTTCGGCCCGCGTCATGGCGACATAAAGCAGGCGGTTGCGTTCCTCGGCCTCACGCGCCGCCCGCATCTCGAAAAGCGGGCGCAGCACGGCCGGGGCATCGTCCTTTGCGCCGGCCCAGATCACCGGGCCGTCCTCGGGCACCATCAACACAGGCCCGGGATGGCCGCCCTGCCGGTAGGCGGTGTCGGGCAGGATCACCACCGGGGCCTCCAGCCCCTTGGCCCCATGCACCGACATCACCCGGATCTGATTGCCGGCGCTGCCCGGGTCGCGTTTTATCTGCACGTCATCGGCCTGCAGCCAGCCGACAAACCCGGTCAGGCTGGGCACATCCATCCGTTCATAGGCCAGCGCCTGCGCCAGCATCGCGTCGATGCCATCTTCGGCCTCCTGCCCCAACCGCGCCAGCAATCTGCGTCGCCCATCATGGCGGATCAGCACCCGTTCCAGCAGGTCGTAGGGCCTGAGATAATCGGCGCGATCACGCAGATCGACCAGCATATCGACCGTATCACCAAATTCCGCGGCGCGGTCCTGCAAAGCCCGCCACAAGAACCCTTTGCGGCCATAGGCCAGATCATGCAGCGCGCCCTCGGACCAGCCGAATAGCGGCGAGCGCAGGATCGCGGCCAGCGACAGGTCATCCTCGGGCGTGGCCAGAAAGGCCAGCAGCGCGGTCAGATCCTTGACCGCCAGTTCGGCGGCCAGCCGCATCCTGTCGGCCCCGGCAATCGGCAGACCGCATGCCTTGATCGCGGCAATCAACTCGTGGAACAACTCGGATCGGCGCTGCACCAGGATCAGGATATCGCCCGCCTTCACCGGTCGGCACTGACCCTCATCCTCGATCGTGGTGCCGTCGCTCAGCATCGTCTGGATGGCGCGGGCAACGCGGTCGGCCAGAATGACCGTGTGATGATCATCGGCCAGCCGGTCCACCGGATCGTCCCATTCCGGCGGCTCGGTTTTCTTTGTCTCGGCCACGGGCGGCCAGATATCGACCCGGCCCGGCAGGGTCTGCTTATGGGCGATATGCGTCACATCCCGGCCCACGCCCGCCCCGGAAACATCGGCAAAGACCCGATCGACAAGGCCAAGGATCGGCACCGCCGAACGAAAGGAATGCAACAGCGCGCAGGTCTGAAACCGCGCCCCGACCTCTTCCAGCCCCTCTTTGAAATGAACGCGCATCCGGTCGAACCCGTCGGGATCGGCCCCCTGAAAGGAATAGATCGACTGTTTCTTGTCACCGACCACAAAGATCGTGCGTTCGGTATCGTCGCGCGCGCCCTTGCCAGCGGCGAATTCCCCGGCCAGTTGGGCGATAATCTCCCATTGCGCGGGGGCGGTATCCTGCGCCTCATCGACCAGAATGTGATCGATGCCGCCATCCAGCCGGAACAAGACCCATTGCGCCACGCTGCTATCGGAAAGAAGCGCCCGCGCGCGGTGGATGAGATCGTCGAAATCGAGCCAGCCATGCGCCGCCTTGGCCCGCTCGAACGCAGGCAGGAAGGCGGCGGCGAACCGGTGCAGGGCGGCCGTTTTCCGCGCCGCCAAAAGCGCGCGGCGACGCGGGCGGGCGGCCTCCACCCGTTCCATCAGCGCCTCAAAATCTGGGGTGAAATGGCCCATCTTGCCCCAGATCGCCTTGTTCGGAAAGTTGCCGATCCTGGCCGAGTCAGGTGCGTTCTTGGCGCTTGAGCCAACCAGAAATGCCGCCTCCAGCAATTCCAGATCCGCGAGCCCCGGCGCATCTTTCCGCAGCGCTTCGAACCGCGCAATATGTGGACCCTGAGTGCGGTTTTCGGGGTCGAGATATGGAATGATCGATTGGCACAGATCGACCTCTCCACCATGAAACACATCCGCGACAATCGTCTCGTCCGTTTCGCCCGCGGGCACCCCGAACCAGTCGAAAACCTCGCGCTCGGGCACCCCTGCCCCGATCTCGGTCCGTTTCGCCAGCAGCGCCTTCAAAAAAGGCATCGCGTCATCGCCCGACAGATACTCGGCCAGCGCATCCATCGCGCCCACCTGCGGGCCACCCGCCAGATCGTCCAGCACATCGGCGCACAGAATTGCCTGCGAGCGTTCGTCCATCTCGGCAAAGCGCGGCGACACCCCGGCCTCCAACGGGAACCGGCGCAAAACGGCGGAGCAAAAGGAATGGATGGTCTGGATCTTGAGCCCGCCCGGCGTCTCGATGGCGCGGGCGAACAGCGTGCGTGCGCGCGCGATCAGGGCCACGTCGATCTCGGCCACCGGAACGCCCAGCCCGGCCAGCGCCGTGCGCAGATCGACCTCGGGCGTCATCGCCCAGGCCCCCAGACGTTTGAACAGCCGGTTCTGCATCTCGGAGGCCGCCGCCTTGGTATAGGTCAGGCACAGGATGCGTTCGGGCGGCACATCGCGCAGCAAGAGGCGCGCCACCCGGTCGGTCAGCACCCGTGTCTTGCCGCTGCCCGCATTGGCCGAAAGCCAGGTCGAGGCCCCGGGATCGGCGGCCTCGACCTGCGCGAAAGTGGCGTCATCAGGGGTCATCGGCCAACCTCCATGACGGTCGCGGACATGGTTTCATCCCATTCGCCAAACCGCGCCAGATGATCGAAATCACCGGCATATTTCACCTCCTGCATGGCGCGGCGCGAGGTGTAGCCGGTGCTCTCCAGCCCAAAATGCGTGATTAACCGGGTGAAGCCTGCCATGACCTCATCCAGATCGCCGGGCGCGACGGGCTGCGGGCGCAGAGCCCCGCCGCCGCCAAGCCCGATATAGCAGATCTCTGCCACCTCGGTCGCATCGCCAAACGCGCCCCGTTCGGCCATCACTGCCTCAAGCCAGAGCTGCTTGGAAAAGGACCGCTCCTGTTTGTCAGTGGGCACCGCGCCGGTCTTGTAATCGTAAAGGATGACGCGGCCGTCAGGGGTAAGGTCGATCCGGTCGGGGCGGGCTTTCAGCGTCAGGCCGAGCATGTCGAACCGGGTCGTGCCGGTATGTTCCATCAGATGCGGGCGGCCTTGCGCGCGCCGGGCGCGCTCGGTTTCGATGAACCAGGGCGCGATGCGCGCCATCCGGGCCAGCCAGATCCGCCGCGCGGCGGGCCAGGGCGCGCCTGTCGCCAGCCCGGCCTCGGTCATCTGCAGCAACAGCGTCTCGGCATCGGCGGGCAGGCCGTCCCTGGTCGCCTCGGTGAACCGGCGCAGGATGTCATGCAGGATGGTGCCGCGCAGCGGCGCATCGGGCAACGGGCGCAGCGGATCCAGCGCGCGCAGGCGCAGCACCCGGCTGGCGTAAACCGCATAAGGGTCGCGGATCAGCTTTTCGATCTGGGTCACGCTCAGCATATCGGGGCGCTGATGGATCGGCGGGCTTGGCGCGGGCCGGTTGGCGG
>CAXBGQ010000260.1:0-4172 GCA_963975135.1 uncultured Nioella sp.
GAACTGATCATCGCGCTCAGCGCCGGGGCCGCCATGTTCGGCGTCGGGCTTTATGGCGCGCTGAGCCAGACCAACCTGGTGATGATCATCATGGGGGTGGAGCTGATCCTGGCTGCCGCGCTGGTCAATCTGGTCGCGTTCTGGCGCTATCTGCATCCCGGGGAACCTGCGGGTCAGATGTTCGTGCTGATCGTCATGGCGGTGATGGCGGTGGAAATGGCCGTGGGCTTTGGCATCGCCATCGCCCGGTTCCGGTCGCGCGGATCGGTCGAGATGGAAGAAGCCCGCGAGTTGAAAGGATGACGATGCTGGCGTTGACCTTGCTTGCGCCCTTGCTGGCGGCCCTCATGATCCTGGTGCTGCGGCGCTGGTCTGCGGCGCTGGCATTGGTCGGGGCCGGGTTGGGCCTCGCAGGTTCGCTTGGGCTTTTTGCGATTGCCGCAGGCGGTGCCGCCGTGACGGCTACCCTGCCCTTTCTGCCCGACCTGCCCATCCGCCTGATCGCCAACCCATTGACCGCGACCTTGTCGCTGGTGGTGGCCACGGTCGCCGCGATGGTGCTGACCTATGGCGTGGGATATATGGCCAGGGATCCCGAGCGTCCGCGGTTCTTTGCCACCATGTTGTTCTTTGTGTCGGCGATGCAGCTTCTGGTGCTCGCGGGCGACTGGATTACATTGCTGGCGGCGTGGGAAATGATCGGGTTTTCCAGCTACCTGTTGATCGGGTTCTGGCATGGCCGCGACGGCGTCGCGAGCGCGGCCACCCGGGCGTTTCTTTATACCCGCAGCGCCGATCTGGGGCTTTATATCGGGGCCTTCGTGCTGATCGGCGCGGCGGGCACCTCCGAGATATCGGCCACGCTCGCCACCACCGGCACGCCCGCGTTGATTGCCGGGCTGCTGCTCTTGGTGGCCGCGATGGGCAAATCGGCGCAGGTGCCGCTGCAGAACTGGCTGATGCGCGCCATGGCCGGGCCGACGCCGGTTTCGGCGCTGCTGCACTCCGCGACGCTGGTTGCGGCAGGCGCGATCCTTCTGATCCGCACCGCACCGATGCTGCCGGGCAGCGCGCTTTTGGCCATTGGCATTGTCGGCGGGGTGACGGCGGTGATTGCCGGGCTGATTGCACTGGCCGAGCGCGATCTCAAACGCCTGCTGGCGGCCTCCACCTCCAGCCAATACGGCCTGATGCTGGTGGCCATCGGGGCCGGTGCGCCGGTGGCGGCGCTGTTGCACCTGATCGCGCATGCCGCCATCAAGAGCGCGCTTTTCCTGGGTGCGGGCATCTTTCAGCATGACCGCGACAGCACTGGGCTGAAAGCTCTGGCCGGGGCCGGACGCGCCCGGCCCGGCATCTTCACAGGCTTTGCCATCGCCGCGCTGGCACTGGCGGGCATCCCGCCGCTGGCCGGGTTCTTTTCCAAGGACGCCATCATCGCGGCCACGCTGGAAAGCCCCGCTTCCCCCTGGCTGGCCCCTTTGACGCTGGCGGGCAGCGTGTTGACCGGGGCCTATATGGGCCGGGTTCTGCGGGCGTTGTGGTCGGGGCCGGTGGTGTCCGCTCTGCCGCGCATCCCCTTCATGGCGGCGGGTATGGGCGTTCTGGTCGCGCTTGCCGCAGCGCTTGGTCTGGGCTTTGGCCCGCTGGAGCATCTGCTGGAGGCGGAGATGGCCGAGGCCGGGCTGATCGTGCCGGTTCTGGGGCTGGTGGCCGGGATCGGCGGCTTGGCGCTTGGCTGGTTCATCGCGCCCGCCCGGCTGCTTGGCCCGCTGGCCGCATCTGCGCAAAACGGGTTTGTCGTTGCGGGCGGTATGGACGGTCTGATCCTGCGCCCGGCGCTCATGATCGCCGCCGCCTGCGAGGCGTTCGAGCAGCGCCTGCTGGCCGCGCAAATCGGAATGATCCGCGCGGTTGGGCTTGGCATTGCACGGCTGGTTGACCGGGGCGATGAGGCGCTGGTCGCGCTTTCGCTCTGGGTCGGGCGGCAATCGCTGCGTCTGGGGCGCGGTGCCAGGTCCACCGACACGAACACCATCGACGCCGCGATCTTTGGACTGGTCGCAGGCATGATCGCCGCCGGAGCCCGCGCGCGCCGCCTGCAAAGCGGGTTCATCCACCGCGAATTGGCGCTGACCTTTGCCGGGATCGCCCTTGTCATCGGCGTTCTTCTTGCCGCCCCCTACATTCTCTGAGGAGACCGCCAAATGCCGCTTTTGACCCTTGCCACCTTCCTGCCGATCCTGGGCGGTCTGGTGCTGATGGCCCTGCCCGACCGGTCGGCCCGTGTCGCCCATGGGCTGTCGATCGGCGTCACGGCCGTGACTTTTCTGATCACGCTTGTGATCTGGTCGCGCGGCATCGTCGCGGGCGGTTTCGCACAGGTCGAAGAGGTCGCCTGGATCCCCGCCATCGGAGCCGCCTACCGGTTGGGTCTGGATGGGCTCAGCCTGCCTCTGGTGCTGCTGACATCGCTCTTGTTCCTGGCCTCGGCGATCTATTCGGCGCGCATCGGCGAACGCGCGGCCAGCTACGTGGTGCTGATGCTGATGCTGGAGACCGCCTCGCTTGGCACCTTCATGGCGTTGGACGGGCTCTTGTTCTACGTCTTTTTCGAGGTCTCGCTGGTCGGAATGTATTTCATGATCGCCGGGTGGGGATATGAGGAACGTCAGCGCGCGGCGCTGATGTTTTTCCTCTATACGCTTTTGGGGTCATTGCCGCTGCTGCTGGCCATTATCGGGCTCTATCTCAGCTCGGGCAGCTTCGACATGCGCGTCTGGATCGACGCGCCGCCGCTGACGGGGATTGCGGCCATGCTTGCGCTGATCGCGATGCTTTTCACTTTCGCGGTCAAGATCCCGGCCTTTCCGGTCCATACCTGGCTGCCGGCGGCGCATGTGCAGGCCCCGACGGCGGGCAGTGTGATCCTGGCCGGTGTGATGCTGAAATTCGGCACCTATGGCCTGGTGCGCTTTGCCTTGCAAATGACGCCCCAGGCCTTTGCGCAGGCCGGTCAGGTGATCCTGGCCTTCGGCGTGATCAGCGCCCTTTACGGGGCTTTTGCCGCGCTGGCGCAGAGCGATCTGAAAAAGATGATCGCCTATACCTCGGTCAACCACATGGGCTATGTCGTGATCGGCGTGGCGGTGGCAGCCCTCAGCGTTGATCCCGCAATCCGGGTGATTGCGCTGGACGGTGCGACCCTGCAGATGGTCAGCCACGGGCTGGTCACCGGCGCGCTCTTCTTCCTTGTCGGCATGTTGCAGGACCGCGCCCATAGCCGTGACATGGGCGATTTCGGTGGACTTCTGGCGCGTGTTCCCTGGCTTGGGTGGGCCTTTATCCTGTCGGCCTTTGCCTCGCTCGGGCTACCGGGGCTGGCGCATTTCCCGGCCGAGTTCCAGATCTTTCTGGCCACGCTCAACGCGGCACCCTGGGCGATTGTCGCGATCCTGGCCATCGTGGTGACGGCGGGGCTTTACCTGCGCGCCATTGCCGCCGTGTTCCTGGGCCCCGCCAATGAGAAATGGGCCGAAATGCCCGATCTTGACCGGCGCGAAAAGCTGGCCGTGGTGCCGCTGTTGATCCTGACAATCCTGGTGGGCGTGGCCCCTGGCTGGCTGATCGACATGATCCACACCACCATGGCAAGCCTGAGCTTCTGATGGCACGCGATCTGGCCTTTCTCATACCGGAGCTTTTGCTCGGTGCCACCGCGATGCTGATGATCGTGGCCGAAATGGCGCGCGCCGCGCGGCTGGTGCTGGCGATCGGGCTGGCGGGGTTGGCGGCGGCAACCCTGCTGACGCTGCCAATGCTGGACGCCGATACCACAGTTTTCGGCGGCACCTACCGGATCGATCTGATCGCGGGATGGGCCAAGCTGATCTTGCTGCCGGGCACGGGGCTCGCGCTTTTGATGGCGCGGGCCGAATTGGCCGGGCAGCCGCGCGAAGGCAGCGTCTATGCGTTGATCACATTGGTCACGCTTGGCGCGCTGATGCTGGCGGGCGGCGGCGATATGATGCTTCTGGTGCTTGGCGTGGTGCTGACCGGGCTCGGGTCTTTCGCGCTTGTGGCGTTCCCGCGCGACGATGCGGCGACCGAGGCTGCAATGAAATACCTCGTCTTCGGGGCTGTCACCGGATCGGTGATGATCTACGGGCTGA
>CAXBGQ010000261.1:0-4135 GCA_963975135.1 uncultured Nioella sp.
GGTGGTGTCGGGCATCAGCTTCATGTCGGATTCTTCGATCGACTTCCAGCCGGCGATCGACGAGCCGTCGAACATGAAGCCTTCCTCAAGAAAATCCTCATCGACCAGATCGGCCACGACGGTGACGTGTTGCAGCTTGCCGCGCGGGTCGGTGAAGCGAATATCGACATAATCGATATCCTCGTCGCGGATGAGGTTCAGAACGGTTTCGTTGCTCATGTCCAGTGTTCCTTGGCTTTTCATGTGTCGTAAGGGGCGCGTTCGGCCCCGGTAATTTTACAGCGCGTCTTCGCCGCTTTCGCCGGTGCGGATGCGGATGGCCTGTTCGATGGTCGAGACGAATATCTTGCCGTCGCCGATCTTGTCGGTGCGGGCGGCCTCGACGATGGCCTCGATCGCGCCATCGACCATATCATCGGACAGCACCACCTCGATCTTCACCTTGGGCAGGAAATCGACCACGTATTCGGCCCCGCGATAAAGCTCGGTATGGCCCTTCTGGCGGCCAAAGCCCTTGACCTCGGTGACGCTGAGGCCCTGAATGCCAATCTCTTGCAGCGCTTCCTTCACCTCATCGAGTTTGAAGGGTTTGATGATGGCTTCGATCTTTTTCATGTCGCCGACTCCCTATGGCCCCGTATCTCGGCCCCGTGACACCACTTTCGCAGGCGGGGGGCAATCAGGTAGCATGGCATGGGGCGGGTTTGGCGCAGGGAATCCGCGCGCCGCGCCCAAGGAATGTGCGGTGCGCCCAAAAATTGGGCAGTTTGTGAAAAGGGGTCTGGGGTGGAGCTACTGACAGCGGCGCAAATGCGCGCGATCGAGCAGGCTGCGATTGAAAGCGGCGCGGTCACCGGGCTGGACCTGATGGAGCGCGCAGGCTGCGGCGTGGTCGAGGCCGTTTTCGAAGAATGGCCGGAATTGCGCGCAACCTCGCACCGCGCGGTGGTGCTGTGCGGGCCGGGCAATAATGGCGGCGACGGGTTTGTCGTGGCGCGCGTGCTGAAGGAATGGGGATGGGAGGTGGAGGTGTTCCTTTATGGCGACGCCGAGACGCTGCCGCCCGATGCGCGGGTGAATTATGAGCGGTGGCGTGGGATGGGGGAGGTAGCGCTGCTATCCCGTGAGACGTGGGAGGGGCGTGTCTATCGAGGAGTGTACGACCTTCTAGTAGATGCCCTGTTTGGTACCGGGTTGCGGCGAGCCATTGATTTGCCGCTTGTCACGCTCGCGCCCAACGAAGAACTGGGTCAATCGTATAAGATCGTTTCGATTGATGTCCCGTCCGGATTGTGCAGCGATTCCGGCTGCGAATTGGGCGGTGGAACCAACCAGATTCTGGCTGGTCTGACTGTCAGTTTCCATTCCGAAAAGGTTGGTCACCGGCTGCAGAATGGCCCGGCGGCCTGTGGCAGGACTCTAGTCGCCGACATTGGACTTGAGGGCAGCCCCCGTCCGCGGGTGGGGGTGAAGCCCCCGCCCATGGGGGCGGTCGGGGGCTGCCCGGCGGTGCCGCCGGGAAAGACAGTAAATTTGATCGACGAGTCAATCGTCCAACGCGTTAAGAAGTCGAACGACACCCACAAATACACCCACGGCCACGCCCTCATCCTCTCAGGTTCCATGGGCCGCTCCGGTGCGGCCCGCCTTGCCGCGCGCGGGGCGCTCCGCGTCGGGGCGGGGGTGGTGACGGTGGCGGCCCCCGGTTCCGCGATGATGGAATGCGCCACGCAGCTGACGGCGATCATGCTGCGGAAGTGCGACGATGCGGACGGTTTGGCGGCGCTTCTTGAAGATGACCGGATCAATGCGCTCTGCCTCGGGCCGGGCTTGGGTCTGGACCGGGCGCGGGCATTGGTCGAGACCTTGGACAGCAGCGGCATAGATCCTCGCCCCACGGTTCTGGATGCCGATGCGCTGACGGCTTTTGCCGATAACCCGGAGGCGTTTTTTGCCCATCTCCACCCACAATGCGTCCTCACCCCCCATGCCGGGGAATTTGGGCGGCTCTTTCCCGATATTGCCGAAAAACTGGAGGCCCCGGCAACCAAAGGCCCGGCCTATTCCAAGGTGGATGCCACGCGGGAGGCTGCAAAACGCGCCGGTTGCACCGTGCTGTTCAAGGGGCCGGATACCGTCATCGCCGATGAAAAGGGCCACGCCGCCATCAACTCCGCCGCCTATGACCGCGCCGCGCCCTGGCTTGCCACCGCAGGGTCGGGCGATGTGCTGGCGGGGATCATCACCGGGCTGTTGGCGCGGGGGGGCGGCGCGAAGCAGGCCGCCGAAACCGGGGCCTGGCTGCATGTCGAGGCGGCGCTTGAATTCGGCCCCGGCCTGATTGCCGAGGATCTGCCCGAGGCGCTGCCCGCCGTTTTCAGGCGTCTACTGCAACCGGATCGGCGCTAAAGAGCTCCAGCCCGTTGGCATAGATGATATGGGCATGGGCGAAATGCAGGCTAAGGAGCGCATCGGGACGATCTTCGGTCCAGTGCAGAAATTCGCCATCGACCAGCCGTGACAGCGGCACCCGCGCGGCGGGCGTGCCATAAAGCGCCTGCGCCCGCCAGTCGCGGATCAGCACTCGTTGCGCACCGGGCAGGACCGTATCCTGCGTCGGCTTGCCGCCAAGCGCATCGCCGGTCACCCGCACCATCGCGATGTCATCCGAGATCACATGGCGACGGATGTCCAACAGCACCTGCGCCCCGGCATCGCGGGTAATCACTCGGTCACCGGGGTAAAGCGCCTCAACCGGCAACGCACCGGCCAGAGTGTAGATCGTCGTGCCCATCGGCAGTCCCGATTGGCTGAAAACAGAGGCTGACCCGCCTGATGCGGGGCCTGGACGTTGTGACATGAAAACTGTCCTGCTCGGAGTCGGGCCCATTTTGGACCGCTTATTGTTGCGGTCAGGTTAACCGATGCCGCGATATTGCCCAAGCGAAAATTGTAGGGATCCTTCGGGGACACCGCGAATTTCCCCCTCGCCTCGGCTCCACGGCTTTGCTAGAGAGCGCCGATATGCGGGTGTGGCGGAATTGGTAGACGCACCAGATTTAGGTTCTGGCGCCGCGAGGCGTGGGGGTTCGAGTCCCTTCACCCGCACCACGGATTTTTCCTGACGCCCACAAACCGAACGCGCCCCCTGAAAAACAGGAGGCGCGCCGTTGGGGATTCGACTTGCGGGAGGGGTCCAGGATCTTCCCGATCAGTCGAGGCCAACCTGAAACAGAAGGCCGGTCTGGCAGCCATTGCCCTGGGCGACATTGGCATTGGCACCGTTGCCGAACTGGAAGATGCCGTAGCTGTCGCAGCCGTTCTGGCTGAGCGTGCCGGTGTTGCCGTTGCCTTCCTGATAGATGACGCCCTGGTTGCCACCGCCGGACTGGCCGATGCCGGCCCCATTGCCATTGCCGTATTGGAACACCTGGGCAGGGTCACCACCATTGGCGATCTGGAAGATGCCAAGACCCAGGCGGATCATGTTGGCCTCTTCGGCATTGGTGGGGTTGACCTCGAAGCTGAGGGTGCCACCAGCCATTGCGGCGGTGCCGGAGAGCGTGGTCAGGGCGAGGGTTGCGGCGATGAAAGTCTTGCGGATCATGGGTTTATTCCTTTGGGTTCAATCTGGTGTGTGTTGATGATTCTATATTAGTGTTTATATGACACTAAATCAAGAACCTTTTACAAATTCGTGGCGCAGCTGTAGGTTTCGCCATCGATCGACAGCGTCAGATCGACATCGTAGCGGTCGGGCGCGCCGGACAGGTTGGCCTGACCGAGGGTGACGATGTCACCTGCATCGGCCACGAATGCGCCACCCTGGCGGATATTGGTGCCGCCGCCGCTGAGCGTCAGGTTATAGGTGCCCGACACATCTTCGTCGGCCTGCACGCGGCCCTGAAAGCTGACCATGCGGCCGTTTTGATCGACGGCGACGTCACAGGCGAGCGGGGGGGCTTCGCTGGCAGGAGGGGTTGCGGTTGCGCTGGTGGTTGCGGCCAGGCCAAGCCCGGCGACGATCAGCGTTGCGGGAAGCACATGGCGCAGTTTGGAAACGGTAAAGGCAGTCATGGGAATGTTCCTTTGTTGCGATGAATATCTTTGGGATCGTGAGGCAGGAGGGGCTTGG
>CAXBGQ010000262.1:0-4107 GCA_963975135.1 uncultured Nioella sp.
CCCGCCGCTGTCACGCCGCATACGTTGCGCCATGCCTTTGCGACGCATCTGTTGGAAAACGGAGCCGATCTGCGCGCTATCCAGACCCTTCTGGGCCATGCCGATATCGCCACAACCGAGATTTACACCCATGTGTTGGATGAACGGCTGAAATCGCTGGTGCTGGAACGGCACCCGCTGGCAAAGAAGTGACTTTCCCAGAGCCCCGCCGTAACGGTGCCGCATTTTTGCGCTAAACACGGGCGCAACGCCCCGTCAAAGGGGTCTATCAGGATGGGCAGACCGATTTCCGAGCCGCTTTCAGATATCATCGCGCGTCACTGGGACGCGATCGTGATCGGCACCGGCATTGGCGGCGGTGTGGCGGGCCGGGCTCTGGCCGAGGCCGGGCTTTCGGTATTGTTTCTGGAGCAGGGGCGCGCTGGGCTGCGGGCCGAAGAAACCGGGCTGGATATCGGTATGGCCGACCCGGTAGCGCGGGCCGTGCGGGGGCTGTGGCCCGATCCGGTGGAAGCCGAGGTGAACGGTCAGAGCCAGAGCTTTTTCGCGCCGCTCGGGTCCGGGCTTGGCGGATCTTCGGTGTTTTACGCCGCAACGCTGGAACGGCCCGAGCTGCATGATCTGGATGACAGCCCTGAGCGTCCGCACCCGACCGGCGGCTGGCCCGTCAGCTACGCCGCGATGCAGCCCTGGCTCGATGCCGCGACCGGGCTATTCGCGTTGCATGGTGAGCCTGATCCACTGTCGGACATCCCCTGCCCGGCACTGTCCACGCCACCGCCGCCGCAGCCCGGCGATGCCATGATCATGGCGCAGCTGGCGGCGAACGGGCTGAACCCCTACCGGCTGCACACCGCGCTGCGCTATCTCGATGGCTGCGCCGAATGCCTGGGCCATAAATGCCCCCGCGCCTGCAAGATGGATGGCCGGTCGGCTGGGGTCGAACCGGCGCTGGCGACCGGCAATGCGGCGCTGTTGACTGATTGCACGGTGACGCGGCTTGGCCGGGATGGCCCGGTGATCACGCAGGTCACCGCCCGCAAGGGAGGGGACGAGATCACCCTCAAGGCACGCCATGTCGTGCTGGCCGCGGGGGCGCTGTCGTCACCCCGGCTGCTGCTGGCCTCGACTTCCGAGGCCGATCCGACCGGCATCGGCAATGCGCGGGATCTAGTGGGCCGCAACCTGATGTTCCACCTCAACGAGGTCTTTGCACTCTGGCCAGGGCGCGCGGCAGGCTTTGCGGGTCCGTCCAAATCGGTGGGCTTTCGCGATCTCTATTTCGCGGAGAGCCAACGCCTTGGCATGGTGCAGGCGATGGGGGTCGATGTCGGTTATGGTGAGATCGTGCACCACTTGCGGGGTCAGGTGGAACGGTCCTGGCTGCGCCATATCCCCGGCGCAAAAGATGCCACCCGCATTCCGGCCGCAATCGGTGCCAGGCTGATGGGACAGGCCAAGGTCTTTGTCGGTCTGCTGGAGGATCTGCCCTATGGCGAAAACCGCGTCACGCATGACCCCGCGCACCCGGGCCGGATCGCCATGACCTATCGCACCGCACCCGAGCTTCTGGCCCGCCGCAAGATCTTTCGCCGCTTGATCAGGCGCGCCTTTCGCGGTCAGCGCACCGCCTTTCTCACCCATCGCCCCGAGCCGAATTTCGGCCATCCCTGCGGCACGCTGGCGATGGGGCGCGATCCGGCAAAATCGGTGCTGGACGCGAAGTGCCGCCCGCATGGGATGACCAATCTCTGGGTCACCGACGCCTCGGTCTTTCCGACCTCGATGGGCGTCAATCCAAGCCTGACCATCGCCGCCAACGCGCTCCGCGTAGCCGCAATTCTGAAGGATGAAAAATGAACGCATTGACCGATGGATGCGCCATTGTCACCGGCGCGGGCAGCGGGCTTGGCCGGGCGCTGGCGCTGGCGCTGGCCCCGCATATGCAGGTGGCGGGGCTTGGGCGGCGCATCGACGCGCTGGAGGAAACCGAGGCCCTGGCGGGGGGCAACTTCCTGCCCCTGCAGGCCGATGTGACCGACCCCGCGCAAGTAGCACAAGCCTTTGATATCGCCCGCAATATCGCCCCGATCACGGTGCTGATCAACAATGCGGCCATCTATCCGCGCCGCGACTTTCTGGATGAAACGGCGGCCAGTTTCATGGACACGGTCGGTATCAATCTGGGCGGTATGGTCACCTGCACCCGCGCGGCGCTATCCGATATGACGGCCACCGGCTTTGGCCGCATCCTCAATGTCGCGACTTTCGCCGATCTGCATCCGCTGCCCGCGTCCTCGGCCTATTCCGTGTCCAAGGGCGCGGCGCGGATCTTCACCCGCGCGCTGATCGCCGATATCGGCGACCGTTTTCCCGGCATCGTGGTGAATGACTGGATGCCGGGAATGCTGGCCACCGATATGGGCATCGCGGATGGGCTGGACCCTGCAGTCGCCGCCCGGTGGGGCGCGAAACTGGCGCTTTGGCATGATGCCAGCCTGACCGGCACGACCTGGGAAATGGGGGCCGAGATCCCGCCCGCGCGATCCCTGAAACGCCGCATCGCCGATCGTGTGCTGCTGCGCCCACGCGCCAAGCCAAGGCAGCTTTAACGCATCCGGAACGACCGCCACAAATGGCCGGGCAGGATCCGCGCCGACAGGGCATAACGCCCGATCATCCGGGTCGGGTCTGACAGCATCCGCCAGGCCCATTCCATCGCGATCCGGCGCACCCACCGGGGCGCGCGGGCCTGCGTTCCCGACAGAAAATCCAACCCCGCCCCGATCGAGGCAAAGCCCATCTGAGGCACAACCTGACGCCCCAATGCCGCCAGACGCTCCTGTTTCGGGGCCCCGAGTGCAATGAAGCAGAGCCCGACGCCCGCGCGCTGCAAGTCCTGCAATATATCCCGCGCCTCGGCCCCATCGGGGTCAAACCCCATCGGCGGCGCGACGCAGGCGACCACCTCAAGCCCCCGCACAGCATCCTTTAGCGCGCGCGCGGCCCCGGCTAGGCTGTCCTCGGTCGAGCCGACCAGCCCCAGCTTCACGCCCATATCCGCCGCGATCCGGGCCAGCGGCAGGATCATGTCAGACCCCGGCAACAGCCCAACGGACCGCCCCGCCAGACCAGCGCACCAGACAATCGGATTGCCATCGGCGGTAACGAAATCCTGCATCGCGTAAGCCGCGCGAAATGGCCCCGGCACGCTGAGTTTCACCAGGTGATCGAGGTTCAGCGTCGCCAGAGCGTAGCCTTCACTGGCCGCGATCCGGGCGCGCAGACTACGCTCCAGCGTCGGCCAGTCGGGCACATTGACCCTGACCGTGTAACTGCCTGTCTGAAATTCCACGCGTTTTCCGCCTCTTGCCTGATATCGGGCGCAGCTTGCCGCAAGGCTGCCTTGCACAAAAGAGTGCGCCAGAGGACAAACTGTTGCCATGCTTTTATGGTCACAATATCCGGGAACGACGAGGCAGAGCAAAAAGACGATGACAGGGCAAGACCGGCCAACCGGCGCAAGCGCGCAAGGGGCACGCGCGGGCGTGACCCTGTTGGGCTGCGGTTTCGTGGCCGATCTCTATATGCGATCCCTGAAAACCTTCCCGCATATTCAGGTGTTTGGCGCGTTTGACGCGGATCCTGCGCGGCGCACCGCGTTCTGCGCCCATTGGGACATCCCGGCCCTGCCCGACGCGGCGGCCGCCTTTGCCACCGGCGGCCTGATCCTGAACCTGACCAACCCCGCCGCGCATGAAAGCGTCATCCGGCAGGCGCTGGATGCGGGCTGCAACGTCTTCAGCGAAAAGCCGATGGTGCTGGATCTGGAGGTTGCAAAGGCCCTGCACGCCCACGTGCGCGACGCCGGGCTGCAACTGGCCAGCGCGCCCTCTTCGGTGTTGGGTGAGGCCGCACAGACCCTGGGCCATGCCTTGCGCGATGGCACCGCCGGCACACCCCGCCTGATCTATGCCGAGCTTGACGACGGGTTCATCCCGCAGGCCCCGCTGGAGGGCTGGATCAGCGAAAGCGGCGCGCCCTGGCCTTTTGCCGATGAATTTCGCACCGGCTGCACGCTGGAACATGCGGGCTATTACCTGAGCT
>CAXBGQ010000263.1:0-4062 GCA_963975135.1 uncultured Nioella sp.
TGGATCAGCTGCGATTTGATGCCGTCGGAATCCGCGCCGTAATAGGTGATGATATCGGGCGCGAAAAAACCCATTCCCTCGATCCGCATGACGCCCGCATCGGTCCCGGTAAAACCCATCGCGACCTCGTGTTCGGCGTCCAGCTGTTCCTCGAAGTTCTTGATATAGAGGATGATGCGCTCATAGGCCCATTCGGCGGGCGATTTCTCCTCCACCGGTTTTTTGGCCAGCTCCTTTGGCAGCGGCACCTGTTCCGGCGTTTTCGGCGCGCCGGGATCGCAATGCACCGCGCGGGCATCGGGCAGTATCGCATTCTCCATGACCTCGACCGATGTCAGAATCTCGTCGCCCAAATGCTTACTCCCGCAATTGCCAAAGCCATGCGCCATCCGACCGGCGGCTGCGCGTGACCTCCTCCAACACCAGAAGATGGTTCAGATGCGCCACCGTTTCAACCAGAGCCAGCCCATAGGTGCCCGCATCGATAGAACGCTTAAAGAGTGGCTGAAAGCAATCCGAAGCCACCCGCGGCACGCCTAAATGCGCCCGCAGCCGGGTCAGCGCGCCGTGGTGGTTTTCGATCAACTGATGCAGCCGGTCGGGCAGGCCGGTAAAGGGCAGCTTGTGACCCGGCAGAACCAGCTGATCGGCGCGCGCGAACCGCGCCATTTGGGTGCAGCTTTCGATCCAGTCGGTCACCGGGTCGGCCATCGGTTCGGTGGCATAAACCCCCAGATTGGGCGAGATTGAGGGCAACAGTTGATCGCCGCCAATCACCAGATCATCGTCGCGGCACCACAGCGTCGCATGTTCCGGCGCATGGCCATGACCGATGCGCACATCCCAGTCGCGCCCGCCAATATGCAAGACATCGCCGGCGCGGATACGGGTAAAGCCCAGGGGCAACGGGGCCACCATATCGGCAAAGTTGAACGGGCGCTCGCCTGCCCGTTGCGCCAGGATCTCCGGGTCCATCCCCGCGCCACGCCAGAACTCCAGCGTTTCGGGCGCGGGCCGCTCCTGCTCATCCAGCACCAGCATCCGGGCCATCAGCCAGGCGGTGCGCGTCATCAGCAGCTCGGCCCCCTGTTCCATGAACCAGCCCGCCAGCCCGACATGATCGGGATGGTGATGCGTCACGATCACCCGCGTGACCGGCAGCCCCTGCATCGGCCCGGCCAGCAGCCGGTCCCAGATCGCACGGCCCCTGCGGCTGTCAAACCCGGTATCGACCACGGCCCAGCCATCGCCATCCCGGATCGCATAGACATTGACATGGTCCAGCGCCATCGGCAGCGGCAGCCTTATCCAGAGGATACCGGGCGCAACCTCGGTGGCCGCGCCCTCGGCGGGCGGCTCGGGAAAGGGATAGCGCAGGGTCATGTCCGGTCACCTGTGGCGCGCGCGGGGGCAATTCGGCCCGTTTCGTGTCTCAAGCCGACAACTCATCGGCGCTCAGCGCATAAAGGTCATCGGCCCCCAGAACGGCCTGCGCCAGCAACCCGTGCACCTCAGGCAACAGCCGCGCGACAAAGACCCGCGCCAGCTTCGCCCGCGCGCCCTCCGGCCCCTCGGCCATCGCAGCACGCAGGTGGTAATGCCCGCCCAGAACCCGAGCCACCGCCATCAGATAGGGCACGGCCCCGGCAAACCGGTCATTCATGCCAAGCGTCACCAGTTTTTCGGTCACCTCGCGCAGCGCGCCCGACGCTGCAAAGAGCGTCGCGCCCTCCCGCCCGGCCTTCGTGGCCGTCGCGTCCACTTCATCCAGCAGCGCAAACATCGCCGCCCCGCCATCCATCATCTTGCGCGCCACCAGATCCATCGCCTGAATGCCGTTGGTGCCCTCGTAGATCGCCGTCACCCGCACATCGCGCAGAAACTGCGCCGCGCCGGTTTCCTCGATGAACCCCATGCCGCCATGCACCTGAATGCCCATCTGGGCAACGCTGATCCCGGTTTCGGTTCCATAGACCTTGCACACCGGCGTCAGCAGCGCGGCGCGCGCCGCCCATGCGTCATCTCCGGTCGCATTGGCCATATCAATCGCCACCGCGTTCTCAAGCGCAATGGCGCGCGCGGCAAAGATCTCGGCCTTCATCAGGCTCAGCATCCGGCGCACATCGGCATGATCCAAAATGGTGCCGCTGCCACCCTCGACCGGGCTGCGCCCCTGACGGCGTTCCAGCGCATAGGCCAGCGCGTGCTGATACGCCGCCTCGGCCTGGCACAGCCCCTGCACGCCGACCCCGAGGCGGGCATTGTTCATCATCGTGAACATCGCCGCCATACCGCCATTGGGCTTACCGATCATCCACCCGGTTGCCCCGTCAAACTGCATCACCGCCGTGGGCGAGCCGTGCAGCCCCATCTTGTGTTCCAGGCTGACCACGTTCAACGCATTGCGCCGACCCGGATTGCCGTTTTCGTCGGGGATAAGCTTGGGCACCATGAAAAGGCTGATCCCCTTGGTCCCCGGCACCCCGTCGGGCAGACGCGCCAGCACCAGGTGACAGACGTTTTCGGTGAAATCATTATCCCCCCAGGAGATAAAGATCTTCTGCCCCGTAATCGCATAGGTGCCGTCGCCATTATCCTCGGCCTTCGAGCGCAGCGCGCCGACATCCGATCCCGCCTGCGGCTCGGTCAGGTTCATGGTGCCGCACCAGTCGCCGGAAATCAGCTTTGGCAGATAAAGCGCCTTGATCTCCTCGCTGGCGTGATGCTCCAGCGCCTCGATCTGGCCCTGCGTCATCAGCGGGTTCAGCTGCAAAGACAGACAGGCCCCGCCGATCATCTCGTTCACCGCCGTGGTCAACACCATCGGCAGGCCCAGCCCGCCATGGTCGGGATCCGCCGACATGCCGATATAGCCGCCCTCGGCAATCGCACGATAACCTTCCGCGAAACCGGGGCTGGTGCGCACCACGCCGTTCTCCAGATAGGCCGGATGCAGATCGCCCTCGCGATTGAGCGGGGCCAGCACCGCCTCGGCCATGCGGCCCGCCTCGGTCAGAATGGCCTGCGTCATATCGGGCGTCGCCTCGGAAAAGCGCTCGGTCGCGGCGACGCGGGACATGCCCACGACATGCTCCATCAAAAAGCTGAATTCCGTGACGGGGGCGGTATAGGGCATGATCTCTCCTCCTTGGCAGGGCGGCGCAGGCGCGCTATGGCCCTGTCCTGGCTGCTTTATGCCCGGCACGCCGCCCCGATCAACAGAAACGTAACGTCCTGCATGGCCCTTCACCAGACCCAAACCCTGCTCCCCGACGCCGCAGGCATCGCCGCCGCCGCTGCGCTGCTCAAGGACGCCAAGCTGGTCGCGTTGCCGACGGAGACGGTCTATGGCCTGGCCGGCGACGCGCGCAGCGATCTGGCCTGCGCCCGGATCTTCGAGGCCAAGGGGCGGCCCCGTTTTAACCCGCTCATCGTGCATCTGCCATCGCTGGCCGCGGCGCAGAATATCGCCGAATTTCCCAGCGATGCGCTCGCGTTGGCCGAGGCCTTCTGGCCCGGCCCGCTGACCCTGGTGCTGCCGCTGAAACCTGGCCACGGCCTGTCGCCGCTGGTCACGGCCGGGCTCGATACCGTGGCGCTGCGGGTGCCCGACCATCCGGTGATGCAGGCGGTGCTCAAGGCCTTCGGTGGCGCTGCCGCGGCCCCCTCGGCCAACCCATCAGGCCGGATCACCGCAACCACCGCCGCCCATGTCCATGCCGGTCTTGGCGGAAAGATTGCCGCCGTGCTCGATGCGGGCGCCTGCACGGTCGGCCTCGAATCCACCATCCTCGCCCCCGGCCCCGATGGCACCCGCCTGCTGCGCGAAGGCGGCCTGCCGCCCGAAGCCTATCAGGGCCTCTGCGGTCCGGTCCGCACCGACACGACGCCGGGCAAGGTCACGGCCCCCGGCCAAACCAGCAGCCATTACGCCCCCGCTAGCGCCCTGGTGATGAATTCCACCCTCAGCGACCCGGCCACGATCCGCATCGGATTTGCCGACCCCGGCCCCGATCTGACACTCAGCCCCGGCGGCGATCTGGTCACCGCCGCCGCCAACCT
>CAXBGQ010000264.1:0-4061 GCA_963975135.1 uncultured Nioella sp.
TGGTTCCTGTCTTAGGACAGGCGAAGAGGGAATGCGACAGGCTTTGCGACCGATCACGGTCCATGGCCGAAGCGCAGCCGCCCCCGCGACCGTGACCGGAGAAGGCCCCCTTGCCCACTGGCATCGCCTGGGAAGGGATCGGGGTCGCCGGGGCATAATCCGCCCCGATATCCGCAAGCCGGGAGACCTGCCAGCGCGACGGATGTTGAAGACCGCACGAACGGGGTGTTTCGGGCTGGCCTTGGGGCGCAACACGACTTGCCCCCGGCTGGACCCCCCCCGATGCGCTGATAAAAGGGGGCCGCGATGGCCAAGGTGACACTCACGGTCTGCACGACCTGCCGCAAGACGGTCGATGGCGAGCGTGTGCCGGAAGAGCCGCGCCCCGGTGCCCGGATGTTCGAGGCCCTGTCGCGCGCGGATTTGCCCGAAGGCGTGCGCGTGATTGGCAATGAATGCCTGTCGGCCTGTTCCAACGGCTGCTCCATGGTGCTGTCGGGTGGGCCGGAGCGCTGGACCTATATCTATGGTCGTCTCGACCCTGACGCGCATATTGGCGACATCCTGAAAGGGGCCGCCGCCTATGCCACGACGCCCGACGGCATCGTGCCCTGGCGCGACCGCCCCGAGATTTTCCGCAAGCAAAGCCTTGCCCGCATCCCCCCGCAAAAGGACTGACCCATGGCTGCGCTGTCAAAGATCCCCGTCACCGTCATCACCGGCTTCCTGGGCGCGGGCAAAACCACGCTCATCCGCCATTTGATGGCCAACCCGCAGGGCAAGCGGCTGGCGGTCCTCGTCAACGAGTTTGGCACCGCCGGCGTCGATGGCGACATCCTGAAATCCTGCGCCGATGAAAACTGCCCCGAAAACAATATCGTCGAGCTGGCAAATGGCTGCATCTGCTGCACCGTGGCCGATGATTTCATCCCGACGATCGAGGCGCTGATGGCGCTGCCGCAAACGCCCGAGCATATCCTGATCGAAACCAGCGGTCTGGCCCTGCCGAAACCGCTGCTGAAAGCCTTCGACTGGCCTGCGATCCGGTCGCGCATCACGGTCGATGGCGTCATCGCTCTGGCCGATGCCGAAGCGGTGGCGGCGGGCCGGTTTGCACCGGACGTGGCGGCGGTAGAGGCACAGCGCGCCGCCGATGAGAGCATCGACCACGACACGCCGCTTGGCGAGGTGTTCGAGGATCAGATTTCCTGCGCCGACATCATCCTGATGTCCAAGGCCGATCTGGCCGGTGCAGAGGGGCTGGCCAGCGCGAAAGCCGTGATCGAGGCCGAGATGCCGCGCAAGGTGCCGGTTTTGGCGATGTCCGAGGGCATCATCGACCCACGCATCATTCTTGGGCTCGGCGCAGCAGCCGAGGATGATCTGGATGCCCGCCCCAGCCACCATGACGGCGCGGATGACCACGAACATGACGATTTCGACAGCGTGGTGATCGACCTGGATGAGGTAGAAGACCCCAAGGCGCTGGAAACCGCCGTGCTGCGGTTGGCGCGCGAACAGAACGCGCTGCGGGTGAAGGGGTATATCGCCGTGAAGGGCAAACCGATGCGAATGCTGGTGCAGGCCGTGGGCGAGCGTCTGCGGACGCAGTTTGATCGGCCCTGGGGCGACGCGCCCCGGCGTTCGCAACTGGTGGTGATCGGCGAACACGACCATATCGACCCGGCAGCGATCCGCGCCGTGCTGGAGGGATAGGCCAAGGCCATGCATGTCGTCTTTCGCGAAAGCCACGGGTTGGAGGAAACCGACACCCCCCGGGATCTGGGCCAGAGCCCGGCCGACCTGGTGGTGCTGTCCTTTTCCGATAGCGACCTCGGGGCCTTTGCGGCAGGCTATGCACGGGCCAGGGCGCAAGGGTTCGAGCCCTCGGTGCGGCTGGCCAATCTGGTGGCGCTGAAACACCCGCTGTCGGTCGATACCTATGTCGAGCAGACGCTGGCCGGGGCCAAAGCCGTGCTGGTCAAGCTTATCGGCGGCGAAAGTTACTGGCCCTATGGTCTGGCCAACCTGCGCGAACTGGCCGACAAAACCGGCATGGCGCTGGCGGTGCTGCCCGCCGACGGGCGGCCCGATGCGCGGCTCGATGAGATCTCCACCCTGCCCGTCTCGACCCTGCGGCGTCTGCAACATCTCTGTGATGCCGGCGGTGCGATTGCGGCCCATGCCGCGCTGGCGCAACTGGCGCTGGCGGCGGGGCTTTATTCGGGGCCGGTTCTGGGCGAAAAAACCGTGCCCGATTTTGGCTATTTCCACCCCGATACCGGCGTGCGGCGGGCCTGTGAGGTGTCTAAAAAACCGCTGGTTCTGGTCAGCTTCTACCGCTCTTATCTAACCGCCGCCGATACCGAGCCGGTCGATGCCCTGATCCGCGCGCTTGAGGCCAAAGGGTTTGCCGCCATCGGCGTCTTTGCCGCCTCGCTGAAGAACCTCGCCGCCGCCCGATGGCTGCGCGACGAGGCCACCCGTCTTGCCCCCGCCGCCATCGTCAACGCCACCGCGTTTTCGGCGCAGGGCGCGGATGGTGCGCCCTCGCCGCTTAACGCCAGCGGCTGCCCGGTGTTTCAGGTGGCGCTGTCGACCGCGCAGCGCAAGGAATGGGCGATGGCCGAACGCGGCCTGTCGCCCGCCGATCTTGCCATGCATGTGGTGTTGCCCGAAGTCGATGGCCGCATTTTCGCCGGTGTCGCCAGCTTCAAGCAGCCCGGCCGCCGCGACCCCGATCTTGAATATTCCCGCTTTGCCCACCGCGCCGATGCCGGGCGCATTACTGCCGTAGTGGATCGCGTCGCCGCCTGGCATCGTCTGGCCACACTGAGGCCCGCGGAAAAACGGCTGGCCGTGGTGCTGTCGACCTATCCCGGGCGCGACTGGAACCTTGCCCATGCCGTGGGTCTGGATGCGCTGGCCTCCTGCACCGGGCTGTTGAACGGGCTGGCCGCAGAGGGCCATGATACCGGCGATATTCCCGATCTGGGCCGCGCGCTCTTGCACGACCGGATCCAATGGCCTGTCACGGAGTACATGGCCGCGTTGGAGCGTATCCCCGAACCGCTGCGTGCCGATCTTGTCGCCGCCTGGGGCGACCCCGAGGCAGACCCCGCCTGCCGGGACGGCCAATTCCATTTCGCTGCGGTCCGGGCTGGCAAGACCATCATCGCCCTGCAACCCGAACGCGGCGACGTCCAAACCCGCGACGATGATTACCACGATCTCGCCCGCACGCCGCGCCATGGCTATGTCGCCTTTTACCTGTGGCAGACGGCACAGGCCGATGCGCTGATCCATGTCGGCGCGCATGGCACGCTGGAATGGCTGCCGGGCAAGGCGGTGGCGTTATCGGACACTTGCTGGCCCGAAGCGCTGACCGGTGCGTTGCCGGTCATCTACCCCTTCATCGTCAATGATCCCGGCGAGGCCGCGCAGGCCAAGCGCCGTATAGGGGCGGTCACCATCGGCCACCTGCCGCCGCCAATGGCGCAAACAACGCTGCCGGAAAACATGGGTCGTCTGGAACATCTGCTGGATGAATATTCCACCGCCGACGGGCTGGACCCGGGCCGCCGCGACCGGCTGATCTCTGACATCCGTGCCGAGGCACAGGGCACCGGCGTCGAGGCCGATCTGGGCATCCCCGAGGGCGCATCGGCGGCCGAGGCCATCACCCGGATCGACCGCTTTGTCTGCGACATCAAAGAAAGCCAATATGGCGACGGCTTGCATATCTTCGGCACCGGCGATTGTGGTCCGCAGGAACGCGCCGGGCTGGCGGCTGCCTTGAACGGGCGGCTGGTCGCCCCCGGCCCCTCGGGCTCGCCCTATCGAGGGCGCGCCGATGTTTTGCCGACAGGGCGCAACCTATTTACCACCGATCCGCGCGCGGTGCCGTCACGCTCGGCCCAGGCCCAGGGCGTCAAACTGGCCGAGGAGCTTCTGCGCCGCCATTTGCAGGATCACGGCGATTGGCCGCGCGGGCTGGTGGTTGATCTCTGGGGCTCGGCCACGATGCGCACGGCGGGCGAGGAATTTGCCATGGCGCTGCA
>CAXBGQ010000265.1:0-4059 GCA_963975135.1 uncultured Nioella sp.
GATTGCGGCGGGAAGAACTCGAACGAGATGCGCGGGGTGGGCAAAGACATGACGGGGTTCCTTGATTGCTTGCCCCGGATGTCGCATAGATAGCCATGTGAGGCAAATTCATAACATTCAACATTTACATGAGTCTAACTAATGCACATCGAATTCCGTCATCTGCGCACCATCAAGGCCATCCATCAGGAGGGCGGGCTGGCGCGCGCCGCTGACCGGCTGCACATC
The DNA here is from genome assembly GCA_963975135.1 of uncultured Nioella sp. GTDB lineage: Bacteria > Pseudomonadota > Alphaproteobacteria > Rhodobacterales > Rhodobacteraceae > Alterinioella. The sequence goes on from CAXBGQ010000265.1 coordinate 229, forward strand.
ACGCAAAGCGCGCTCAGCCATCAGATCAAGGGGCTGGAGGAGCAGGCGGGGATGGAGCTTTTCGTGCGGCGATCGAAGCCGATGAAACTGTCCAGCGCGGGGATGCGCCTGTTGCGGCTGGCCGATCAGATCCTGCCGCAGATGGCGGCGATGGAGGAAGAGTTCCGTGCGCTGAGATCCGGCAAATCGGGGCGCTTGCATATCGCGATCGAGTGCCATGCCTGTTTCGATTGGCTGTTGCCGGTGCTGGAGGCGTTTCGCGTGGCCTGGCCCGAGGTCGATGTCGATATCCGCCCGGGTCTGCAATTCGAGGCGCTGCCCGCGTTGATGCGGGAAGAGGTCGACCTGGTGATCTCCTCGGATCCCGAGGATCTGCCCGGCATCGATTTCACGCCGCTCTTTGACTACGAGCCGGTTTTCGTGGCCGCGGCCGGGCATCCGCTGGCCGCCAAACCCTATATCGAAGCCGAGGATTTCGCCGATGAGATGCTGATCACCTACCCGGTGGAGCGCAGCCGTCTGGATGTGTTCAGCCAGCTTCTGAACCCGGCGGGGGTCGAGCCGCGCGCCGTGCGCCAGGTGGAGCTTTCGGCCGTCATCCTGCTCCTGGTGGCCTCCAATCGCGGGGTCTCGGTTCTGCCCGATTGGGTGGTGCGCGAATTGCGCAACAATGCCAGCTACGTGACCCGCCCCTTGACCGAACATGGCCTGACCCGACGACTTTTTGGGGCCACGCGCAGCGACGAGACCACCAAACCCTTTATGGCCCATGTTCTGCGCCTGGCGCGCAGCGAGCCGGTCAAGCTGCAGCGCGGCTAAGGCTCGGGGCCGAAAAAACCGCACTGCGCGCCCTTGGCAGCACCGCAAGCGGCGTCTATACGCACGGGCTTGGACCAACAGGGGACGACCATGCAGGGCAGTGCCAACCTCAACATCATGATCAAGGCCGCGCGCAAAGCCGGCCGCAGCCTGGTCAAGGATTTCCGCGAGGTCGAGAACCTTCAGGTGAGCCGCAAGGGCCCCGGAGATTTCGTCTCCAAGGCCGATATGGCCGCCGAGGAGATCCTGCGCGAAGAGCTGACGGGGGCGCGGCCCAATTATGGCTGGCTTGGCGAGGAAAGCGGCGAAACGCCCGGCACCGACCCGACCCGGCGCTGGATCGTCGATCCGCTGGACGGGACCACCAATTTTCTGCACGGCATGCCGCATTGGGCGGTGTCCGTGGCGTTGGAGCATAAGGGCGAGGTCGTTGCAGGCGTGGTTTTTGACGCCGCCAAGGACGAGATGTTCTATGCCGAGAAAGGGGCCGGTGCCTGGCTCAATGATTCGCAACGGTTGCGCGTGTCGGGCCGCAGCAAGATGATCGAGAGCGTGTTTGCCACCGGTGTGCCTTTTGCGGGCGGCAAATATCTGCCCGCGACCTTGCAGGATCTGGCCCGGCTGATGCCCGAATGCGCCGGTGTGCGGCGGTGGGGGGCGGCGGCGCTGGATCTGGCCTATGTCGCGGCCGGGCGTTATGACGGCTATTGGGAACGGGGCCTGCATGCCTGGGACATTGCCGCGGGCATCGTGATCGCGCGCGAGGCCGGGGCCATGGTGGAGCCCTTGCGCGTGGGGCAGAACATGCTGGAGGGCGGCAACCTGATCGCCGGGGCCGAATCCATCTTTGATCCCTTCGCCAAGATCATTCGCGCCCGTCCTGACGCGTAAGGGCCGCAATCCCGGCGCAATTTACCGCGATTTTTCCAAAAAATTGGCCCGGTTTCTTTGTTAGCTCTCGGATCCGGGGGCGAAGGTGAGGGAGAAATCATGCCTGAAGGCAAGATGAGGGGAATGGCTGTGGGCGTCCGCAACGCCATGGCCGTGGATTGGATCGCGTTGACATTAGGGGTTATCGGTGCCGGGGCCGCGATAATTGCCTTGATCGTCATGCTGGAGCGGGACGCCGGAACAACGCATGATTGCGTGGTGCATTCCGACCAGGCGCAAGGTGTCTTTGCGTCTGAACCTTGTGTGGAATAGCCCGCCCGGGAGCACCCGTTTGCGATATTGGCATCAGGATCAATCGGCTTGGCAGAACGGCAAATGTGTCGCGTTGCCGATGGCGGCGGCGTGGAGAACCTTGGTGGCGGATGGTCTTGCCGGCCTCACGAAACCGATAATTCCACCCGCCGATAAAGGGTTTCGTCATAAAAAATTCTAAGTCCTGGCGTTGCCCCGAGGGGCGTCTATCGTGATATAGTGTCTAATATACACCCGTTGAAAGGTGACGCAAGGGCAATCGTGTCAGACCGAAAAAATATCGGGCAAAGCGGATCCTTGTTGCCGCGTCTGGAAATGGTCCCGGCCCGCGGGGAGCCCTGCTGACTATGACGCACTCGGAAAATTCAGCACCACGTTTCGCTGCCTGAAACCTGAGATTTCAATACGTTAAGCGATGCAACATGGCGCATGGTTTTCCGCAAGGTGCCATAAACAAAGCCTCAAACGGGCATCTGCAGGTCGTTGCGGGGGCCGGCCCCCGCGCGTCGCATGACCCCGATATGCGTGCCGAAGGCTGCAGAAGGATCCGATCCTGCCACCACTGCACTTAAAAGTGACGTTTGCGTGACATAATTATTCGGGTATGAGGTTAGCCAACAAATACAGGACGCAGGCACATGCCCGACCATCTCGACCCTTCTATGCAGCAATCAACATCGCGCGCCCCCCGAGACTGGGTAAAGGTTCTGGCCGCCTATCGCGACCCGAACACTTTGCGCAGCTCGTTCGAGCTGGCCGTTACGGTGGGGCCGTTTCTGGCCTTGTGGATCCTTGCGTGGTGGTCGCTGGCGGTCAGCTACTGGCTGACGCTGGCGATCTCCTCGTTCAACGCGGCCTTTTTGTTGCGGCTTTTCGCCATCCAGCATGATTGCGGTCACGGCGCGTTCTTCAACAACCGGACCCTCAGCGACTGGTTGGGCCGGGTGATCGGGGTGCTGACGCTGACGCCCTATGACGTCTGGCGGCGGTCGCATTCCATCCACCACAGCTCGGCCGGCAATCTGGGGCGGCGCGGGATCGGCGATATCCACACCCTGACGGTGGCCGAATACCAGGAACTCGGGGCCTTTGGCCGGTGGAAATACCGGCTCTACCGGCACCCCGTCATCCTGTTCGGACTGGGGCCGGGATACCTGTTTTTCCTGCAGAACCGGCTGCCTTTGGGTCTGATGGCCAAGGCGCGCTACTGGGTCAGCGCCATGTGCACCAATGCCGCCATCATCGTGGCCCTGGGGCTGATGATCTATTTTGGCGGGTTGATGCCGATCCTGTTGATCTTCCTGCCCTCGACGCTCCTGGCCGCGACGGCGGGGGTGTGGCTGTTCTATGTGCAGCACCAGTTCGAGACCACGCATTGGGATTCAGAGGAGGAGTGGCAATTGCATGACGCGGCGCTGAAGGGCAGCTCGCATTACGTGCTGCCGTCACCGCTGCAATGGGTCAGCGCCAATATCGGCATCCACCATGTGCATCACCTCTATAGCCGCATCCCGTTTTACCGATTGCCCGAAGTGTTGCGCGATCATGCCGAGCTGGCGGTCGGAAACCGAATGACGATCCGCGAAAGTCTGGTGAATGCGCGGCTGCATCTGTGGGACGAGAAATCGAAACGATTGTTGTCGTTTTCACAGGCGCGGGCGCGATATTCCTAAGCCGATCTGGAAGGCGGAATGATCTGCTGCGCGATGCCGGCAAAGGCCAGGTAGATCGAGGTAACGATCAACCCCCAGAGCGCCCAGGATTCAGGGTGAAACCCGACCAGCGCGGCCCAGGCGGCGAACCCGGTCC
>CAXBGQ010000266.1:0-4047 GCA_963975135.1 uncultured Nioella sp.
CCGGTCCAGATCGCGCACCGCATCCATCACCCGTTCGGCGGCCTGCGCATAGGCCGCCCGCGCCGAGAGGCCCGAGCCCACCCAGGCCGGTGACACCACGGTGACCTCGCCCTTGACCCCATCCAGAACGGCAATCACCGAGGGCCGCATCAGCACCGCATCGGGCAGGCCAAGCGGATCGGGGTTCACATCGGGCAGATGTTCGACCAGCCGGATCATATCATAGCCTAGATAGCCGAAAAGTCCGGCGGCGGCGGCGGGCAGATCCTCGGGCATGTCGATGGCGGACTCTGACAGCAGCGCCCGTATCGCGGCCAGCGGGGCCGCCTCGCAGGGTTGAAAACTGTCACGATCAAACCGCGCATTGCGGTTCAGCCGACTTTCCGTGCCCCGACACTCCCAGATCAGATCGGGTTTGAGGCCGATGATCGAATAGCGCCCGCGCACCTCGCCACCGGTCACCGATTCCAGGATGAAACTGTCGCGGCCGGCATCGGCCAGCTTCATCATCACCGAGACCGGCGTATCCAGATCGGCGGCCAGACGGGTATAGACCAGCTGATTGGCCCCGGCGGTCCATCCGGCCTCGAAGGCCTCAAATGATGGGATCAGAGCCATGCCGGATCAGGGGAACTGCGCATTGACCGCGTTGATCACGCCGGTATCCAGATTGATGCCGATCTCGGCCTCCAGAGCCTGACCATAGGCTTCGAACAGATCCTGCGATATGGCCTGCGCGCCCTGGGCCGCGAAAACACCGGTCAGCGCGGTGATCTCGGGCGTGCCGCGAAGGCCGGGGTTGATGCTGTCGAGCCGCCCGATCCAGGCGGCACCGGTCGCAGGGATTGCCACCATGTCTCCGACACTGTCCAGTTGGAACATCTGCGCCACCAGCGTCGGCGGCGCATCGGGGATGAAATCGCTGCGCCGGATCAATTCTTCGCTTTGCAGCGTCAGCCCCAGATCCTCCAACGATCCCGATACCGCCAGCTCACCGATCAACGCCCGCGCCCGTTCGGCCAGCCGTTCGCGCACCTGGCCCTCGCGCCAGGCGGCGGTCACCTCATCGGCAATCTCGGCCAGCGGTGGCACGGTTGGCGGCGTGATCTGGTCAAGCCGCAGCGCAAATTGTCCGCCATCCGACAGTTCCAGCAATTCGGGGAAATCACCCTCTTCGGCAAGGGCTGCCGCCTCGCCGAAATTATCATAGCCCGCGATGCCGGCATCATCGCCCTCGGTCCAGGTGAGACTGCCCAGAACCATATCGGTTTCGGCGGCCAGATCCTCAAGCGAGACCCCACCGGCCAGCAGATCGTCCATATCCTCAATCATCGCATCGATGGCGCGCCGCGCGGCGCTTTCGGCCAATTCGTCGCGCAAATCGGGCTGCGCATCCTCAAAGGGCACATCCGTGGCCCCAAGAACCGCGTTGATACGGTAAAGCGCCGGGCCAAAGCGGCTTTCCAACGGGCCCAGGATCTCGCTTTCGGTGTCGGCGAAAATCACTTCGGCTGCTTCTGCGGACAGGCCGTATTCATCGGTTTCGCCCATATCGACATCTTCCAGCCTGAGCCCGCGATCCGTAACCAGCGTGTCGAAATCGCTCTCGCCGGCATCGATGGCCGCGCGCGCCGTTTCGGCCTCCTCTTGGGTTGGAAACACCAGCCGTTCCAGCAGGCGGCGCTCGGGCTGCACATATTGGTCGATCCGCTCCGAATAGAGCGCGCGCAGGGCGTCTTCGCTGACCTCGACGGTATCCAGAATCATGTCGGGCGTGATCCAGGCATAGGTGATGGCGCGCGTTTCGGGCCGTTCGAACCGTTGGCCGTTCTGCTCGTAATAGGCGGCCAGTTCCTCTTCGGTGGGCGCAATCGGCCCGGTCGACAGGTCGGCCTCGGTGACGCGGGCCAGTGTGAAGCTTCGCGTTTCGGTCTGATAGGCCACCATGATCTCGATGAATGCATCGGGCATCGTCAGCCCGCCGATGATCCCGGTCTGCAACAACGAGCGCGAGATATCTTCGCGCACGGGTTCCTCTAACTGGGCCGCGGTAAAGCCCGCCTGCTGCAGCGCCAACTCATAGCCGATGCGGTCAAAATTGCCGTCCGCACCGGTGAAACCTGTGGTGGTGCGGATCTGGCGCGCGACTTCTTCGTCGCCCACCGATACGCCCATCGCCCCGGCCTCATGCGTCAAGGCTGCCCGCGCGACCAACCCGTCCAGAACCGCCCGGTCCAACCCTGCGGCGCGCATCGCGCTGACGCTGGTGAAGGGCCCGCCCTGCGCCTGTTGTGCCCGCAATTCCGCCTGCAGCGCGCGGGCATAGGCCTGCGCGGTGATCGAGGCATTGCCGACCGATCCGATCTCGACCGCGGTCGAGCCGAAACCACCGATGCCAAAGCCCGCAAGCCCCACCATCAGAAGGCCCAGAATGATCCAAACAATAATGTTCGAGGCTTTCTTTCGCGCGCGTCTTGCCATGCCGGCACTCTCCCTGATCTCAGGCCATAGGTCGCAGTTTACGAAGCGCAGGTTTAGGGGCTCAGAGCGGGGGGGGCAAGAGGGCTAAACGCCCAGCCCCGCCAGCCGGTTGCCCAATTGGGCCAACCCGGCCGCATCGGCATTGGCAAAGGCCAGCCGCAGCGTGGTTTCGGCCTGGCCCCCGCCGCCCTCTTCGCGGGTCGGCCCGAACATAGTTCCGGGCAGGGTTAACAGGCCCGCCTCGCGCACCAGGCGTTGCGCGACGATGTCCGAACGCTCCGCAAACGGGTGGCGCACATAGGCGAAATAGGCCCCGCAGCCAAGCAAGTGCCAATCGGGCAGGCGCTGAAACGCAGCCGCCATCGCGGCCCGGCGATCGAGGATTTCCAGCCGTTCCCCGGCCAGCCAGTCGCCCAGATGCCGCATCCCCCAGAGTGCCCCGATCTGGCCCACCTGGGCGGGGCAGATCGCCACGCAATCGAGGAATTTCTCAACCTCCGCCAGCCGCGCCGGTGAGGTCAGGATGGCCCCGACGCGATGCCCGGTCAGACGGAAGGACTTGGAAAAGGAATAGAGCGTGATCACCGTATCGTCCCAGTCCGGATCAGCGATCAGGCCATGCGGCGCGCCCTCAGCCCCGTGAAAATCGCGATAGGTCTCATCCACGATCAACGCAATGCCACGCCGCCGCGCCAGATCGCGAAACGCCGCCATGGTTGTGGCCGGGTATTCCACCCCGCCCGGATTATTGGGGGTAATCAACACGATGGCGCGGGTGCGCGGGGTAATCAGCGCCTCGGCGACCTGCGGGTCCGGGATCAGATCCTCGCCCGTCGGCAGCACCTGCGCCTCGATCCCGTTCATGTCGAGCCACATCTTGTGGTTGAAATACCACGGCACCGGCAGCATCACCGCATCACCTGCCTGTGCCAGCGTCGCCACCGCCGCGCAAAAGGCCTGGTTGCAGCCGGCGGTGATCGCCACCTGATCCGGGCGCACCAGCCCGCCATAATTGGCGCTCCACTGCGCGGCAAGCTCGGCGCGCAACCCCTCCAGCCCTAGAACCGGGCCATAAAGATGGCTGTCGTCGCGCGTCAGAAGAGCATCGGCCATCGCGCGGCGCAAACCCGCGGGCGGCGGATCGACCGGGGCTGCCTGGCTGAGGTTCAGCAAGGGCCGGTCGGCAGGGAAATCCACCCCTTCAAGCCAGCGCCTTGCTTCCATCACCGGGGGCGCGATGGTGGCGACAAGCCTCGGGTTCATATGATCCATGACCGCTCCCCTTCTTCGTTGCGAAAAATACTCCCGCCGGAGGCTGCGCAGCCTCACACCCGGCGCGCGGGACCATATCACACGATCCCGCCATCACAGGGGCCAGTCAAACCATCGAGCGGCCGCGCCAGCGGCCTCCGCTTAACAACAGCTCAGAACGGAATCTCATCATCCATGTCGCTGCCGCCGCCAAAGCTGCCGCGGCTGTCGCCGCCTTGACTGCCGCCGCCCTGACCAGAAATTAATTCATTGAAGGGTGGCTGTATTAAATCATTTACTATTTATGGTAAAAAA
>CAXBGQ010000267.1:0-4035 GCA_963975135.1 uncultured Nioella sp.
GAAGCAACACCATTCTCAGCAGCAGTTTCATAACCTCAAGGTCGGGGGTTTCGGGCAATTCGGCGGTCTCGATGGTTTCGGGCAGAGGCTCGGACGAGGAGGGCGGGATCGGCGTGACCGAGGCCCCGGGCGCGCGGCCATCGGGGTCGCTTTCCCCTTCGGACAGGACCAGCGGGATGATCAGGTATTGGCCGTCGCGCACCGTCAGGTCGGGGCCAAGCCCGTTCCAATCGGCCAGCGCGCGCACCGAGACGCCATAGAGCCGCGAGATCGAATAGGCGGTTTCGCCGCGCATGACCCGGTGGCGGACGGGCTCGGATCCGGCTTGCACCGCAGCCGCCGCATTGGGCGTCGCCGGTGTCACCTCATCGGCCCGGTCGATCGCCGCCGAGGCGATGGAGGTGATGTCGGAGCCAGCCGCCCCAGCGCCCGCAGGGGTCACACGGCGCGGCAGCGCCAGCACTTCATCCTGGCGCAACGCCTCACCCAGATTGCGGCCGTTGAACCGCGCCAGTTCGATCGGGTCCATACCGATGCGGGTTGCCACGTCGGTGATTGTGTCACCGCGCTGTGCCACCACGACCTGATAGGTCGGATAGGTGATCAGGCCAAAGGCATCGGGTTCGGGCCGCGGCGCGGTGGCGGCGGATTGCACACTGGGCGGGTTGCCGCGCAGATCGAAATCAATGCCTCCGGGGCCCACACAGGCGGCCAGAAGGGGCAGGGTCAGACCAAGGGTGATCAAGGGCAGGCGGGGCATGGGCTCGGGTGTCCTCAAACTATGGTTCGGTGGCGCGCGCCTTTAAGGCGGGGCGTTGTTGTTTTGCGAGGCTTCTACACGGAAAACGGGGCCGCAATCCAGCCCTTTGGGCGCTCAATCATGCCCCATCCCCTCAATGAGCGGAACAAAGCGCACCGGACAAAGCTCATCGTAATGCAACCCGTCGGCGCGGCGGGTGACCTTGATCAGGCTTTGCACCGCATCAGATTGGCCCACCGGCAGCACCATGATGCCGCCCTCTTTCAATTGCGCCAGCAGCGGTCCGGGCGGATCTTCGGCCGCCGCCGTCACGATGATGCGGTCAAACGGAGCCTGTTCGGGCAGGCCGAAACTGCCATCGCCGGTAATGACCGTGATATTGTGCAGATCGAGCGCTTCAAAGATCTTCTCGGCGTCGCGGGTCAGGCGGCGGTGGCGGTCCACGGTATAGACGCGCCGCGCCAGGTGGCTCAGAATCGCCGCCTGATAGCCCGACCCGGTGCCGACCTCCAACACCTTGTCGCGCGGTTGCACATTCAGCGCCTGCGTCATCAGCCCCACGATAGAGGGCTGGCTGATGGTCTGACCAGACGAGATCGGCAGCGGCATGTCCTCATAGGCGCGGGCCGCGAAATGGCCGCGCACGAAAAGTCCGCGATCGACCTTTTCCATCGCACCGAGCGTGCGTGCATCGGTGACGCCTTTGGAGCGCAGGGTAAAGAGAAACTGCATTTTGCGTTCGGCGTCCCAGGTCATTCGATGCGCGCCTTCAGATCGCCGATCAGGTCATGCGCCGTCAGATCGGCGCGCAGCGGCGTCACCGAGATATAGCCCGCCAGATTGGCATGGGCATCGGTCTCGGGCGCGGTCTGGACCCTCTGATCGCCGCCCGCGACCCAGAGAAAGCGCCGTCCTGACGGCGATTGCGTCGGCTCGACCCTGAAATTTACGCCCCGGCGGCGGCCCTGCGCCACGATGCGCGTGCCTTTTACATCACCGCCCGGCAGGGGCGGGAAATTGACGTTGTAGAAGGTCATGTAATCGTCGCCCTGCCAATGGCCCTTGTCCAGCAGGGTGCGCACGGTGGCGGCACCGTGCTGCACCGATGGCTCGAACGGATCGTTAATCTCACGGTTGCCGGGTCCGAAATATTGCGACAGGGCAATGGCGCGCACGCCTTGCAGGGCGGCCTCCATCGCGCCGCCGATGGTGCCGGAATAAAGCACGTTTTCAGCCGAGTTATTGCCCCGGTTGACCCCTGACAGCACCAGATCGGGCGGCCCATCCTTCATCACGTCATGCAGGCCCGCCAGCACGCAATCGGCGGGCGAGCCTTCGGCGGCATAGCGGCGCGCGCCCAGCTTCGCGATCATCGTGGGCTGCGTGTAGCTGATGCAATGGCCGACGCCCGATTGCTCGAACGCGGGGGCCACGGTCCAGACCTCGCCGCCGGGGCCCGCGATCTCGGCGGCGATTGCCTCCAGCACATGCAGCCCCGGCGCGTTGATGCCGTCATCATTGGTGATCAGAATGCGCATCGACCGGGCCCTTACCTTTTGCCCTTCGGTGTTAGCCGAGGGGCCGGGGCCGGTAAAGGGCGCGTTGCGTCACCCCGCGCCGATCTGCGCGCCAAGGTGCAGGTCCGTTGACAGAAAAGGGGTAGGGGCACCGGGCCATATGCGTCTAGACTGCGCCGCGACCAACGGGAAAAGAGGCGCGCGATGAAACGGATTGCCATTTTCTGCGACGGCACCTGGAATTCGCCCCGTTCCGCGAACCAGACCAATGTCGTGCGCCTTGCACAGACGGTTCTGGCGCGCGATGCGGGCGGCACGCAGCAGATGGTGATCTATCAGCGCGGCGTCGGCTCAGGCAGTTCTGCTTCGGGCGCGGCCAGCATCCGCGACCGGATACTGGGCGGTGTATTTGGCAACGGGCTGACGGCGAATATCGAGGAAGCCTATAAAAACCTGATCCTGGCCTATGAGCCGGGCGATGAGGTGCAGGTGTTCGGGTTTTCGCGCGGGGCTTTTACGGCGCGCTCGCTGGTGGGCATGATCCGGGCCTGCGGGATCCTGCCGCGCCGCAGGCTGTCCCGGGTCGATGAGGCGATGGAATATTACCGCTCGCGAGATCCCGCGACCCGGCCCGGTGATGCAGAGAGCATCGCATGGCGGGCGCGGATGTCGCCCGATGTGGCCACCTCGCAGTCGGATCTGGATTACCGCCGGGCCGAGGGGCTGCCTGAGGCCGTGCTGCTCAGGATCGCCTATATGGGCATCTGGGACACGGTCGGCGAACATGGCGTGCCCTCGGCCTTTGGCGTGGTCGCCGAAGCCTTCAATTCGGTCTTTCAGTTTCACGACGCGCAGCTTTCTTCGATGGTGGCCACGGCGCGCCACGCCGTGGCCATTGATGAACGCCGCAGGCTCTATCCGCCCGCTTTATGGGACAATCTGGACCGTCTGAACGGCGACGCGACAGGTGTGGACCGGCCCGTTCAACAGCTCTGGTTCGCGGGCGATCATAGCGCGATTGGTGGTGGCGGCGGGCTTTATGGCCTGTCCGCGATCACGCTTGGCTGGGTGGCCGAGGGCGCAATGGCGGCTGGTCTGGCGCTGGATGGCGACAGGCTAGCTGCACTGACGCGGGAGGCCGATCCGCTGGCCCCGATCTCGGGCATTGCCAAGGCCGGGGTGCTGGTCTGGGTGCTCAGGATCCTGCAGGCCGACCGGACGGGGGTCGGCGGCGCACCGGTGATCTGTGGCGACATCGCGCCACCGGCGCGTGCCCGCGCCGATGCCCGGCCGGGTTATCATCCAAGGACGATCCGCCATTGCCTTTGATATCAGACGCTTGCCCGGTGACGTTCAGGCAAGAGCCCCGTCAGCCGTCAACCGCGTTTTGCCACCCAGATAGGGGTGCAATGCTGCGGGCAGATCGACCGAACCATCCTCTTGCTGGCCGTTTTCCAGCACCGCGATCATGCAACGCCCCACCGCGACGCCGGAGCCGTTGAGCGTATGGACAAATTCCGGCTTGCCGCCGCCCGCGGGCCGGAACCGGGCGTTCATGCGCCGGGCCTGGTAATCGCCGCAAACCGAGCATGAGCTGATCTCGCGATAGGTATCCTGCCCCGGCAGCCAGACCTCGATATCATGCGTGCGCCGCGCGCCCGCGCCCATATCGCCGGTGCACAGAACGATGGTCCGGTAAGGCAACTCCAGCCGCTGCAGCACGGCCTCGGCACATGCCTGCCGTCGCTCTCGTGCGCA
>CAXBGQ010000268.1:0-4025 GCA_963975135.1 uncultured Nioella sp.
ATCTGGCGCGGAATGGCCGAGCCGCCGGCGATGATCAGCTTGGGCCGGTGTTCCTTGGCCAATTCCTCGACCTGGTCGTAATCCAGCATGTTGTCTTGCTTGCGCACACCGTATTGCACCGCGTTGAACCATTTGCCCGACTGGTTGGGCCGCGCACCATGGGTCAGGTGACCGCCGGCATCCAGGCTCATGCCCAGGATGGTGTCGCCGGGTTGGATCAGCGCCTGAAACACGCCCTGATTGGCCTGCGACCCGGAATTGGGCTGCACATTGGCAAAGCCACAATTGAAAAGCTGGCAGGCCCGTTCAATCGCCAGGTATTTGTTGGTCATCACCGAGCCCTGCGCGGCCATCACTGCGCTCGAAACAATGTTTTCGGAGGCGATCAGTTCGATCTCGTCACGCTGACGGCCAAGCTCGGACCGGATGGCGGAAAAGATCTCGGGGTCGCGTGTTTCAAGCGGTTCGGTAAAGAAACCGGTGGAAATTTGGGCTGCGGTCATGGCCTGTCTCCCTGATGAACGGGCGGAAAATGCTGAAACCGCGTCTAACCAACGAAAGCCATTTGCGAAAGACCGGAAAACGCCCCTTTGGTGCCGTGATGCGCCGTTTCATCGGATTTGCGAGGTGCATTATTCCCGGATTCGGGGATTGAGTTTCCGATCGCGGCAGGTGAACACTGTTATTCCCGAAAGCCGAGAAGCCATGCCCGCTGCGCGCAATATAAGTTTTCTGGCCTCCGATGCCCCGATTGCCGCCGCCGCGCAGGCCCGGCTGGCGGCGCGCTATGGCCATTTCCCGCCCGAGGAGGCCGATGTGATCGTGGCCCTTGGCGGCGATGGGTTCATGTTGTCCACACTGCACGGCACCCAGAATATTGAAGCCCCGGTTTATGGCATGAACCGCGGCACGGTCGGATTCTTGATGAATGAATATGGCGAGGATGATCTGATCGCGCGGCTGGAAGCGGCCGAAGAGGCGGTGATCAACCCGCTGCGCATGGTCGCCACCGGTCAGGACGGGACGGTCACCGAGGCGCTGGCCATCAATGAGGTCAGCCTGCTGCGGGCCGGGCCACAGGCGGCATGGCTCAAGATCCTGATCGACGGGCGCACGCGGATGGAGGAACTGGTCTGCGATGGCGCGCTGGTATCCACCCCGGCCGGATCAACCGCCTATAACTATTCGGCGCACGGGCCGATCCTGCCCATCGGCGCGGATGTCTTGGCCCTGACGGCGATGGCGGCGTTCCGGCCCCGGCGCTGGCGCGGCGCGCTGTTGCCCAAGACCGCCGTGGTGCGGTTCGAGGTGATGGATGCCGAAAAGCGGCCCGTAATGGCCGATGCCGACAGCCGGTCGGTTCAGAATGTAACGTCCGTCGAGATTCGGTCAGAACCCGAGATCGCGCATCGCATCCTGTTTGACCCGGGTCACGGGCTGGAGGAACGGCTGATCAGCGAGCAATTCGTATGATGCCGCGACGTTGCACCGCGTTTGGGTTGGCTGCAAAAATAGTTTAACGCTAAACTATCACGCTTCAGGGAGGGTCGGGAATGGAAGAGGACAAACGGATTTCGTTGCGCCAGAGCGCGCTGGACTATCATGAATTCCCCAAACCCGGCAAGCTGGAGATCCGGGCCACCAAGCCAATGGCCAATGGCCGCGATCTGGCCCGCGCCTACAGCCCCGGCGTGGCCGAGGCCTGTGTCGAGATTGCTGCAAACCCAAGCGATGCGGCCCGCTACACCGCGCGCGGCAACCTTGTGGCGGTGGTGACAAATGGTTCGGCCGTTCTGGGCCTGGGCAATATCGGCGCGCTGGCCTCCAAGCCGGTGATGGAGGGCAAGGCGGTCCTGTTCAAGAAATTCGCCAATATCGACTGTTTCGATATCGAGGTGAACGAAAGCGACCCTGAAAAGCTGGCCGATATCGTTTGCGCGCTTGAGCCGACCTTTGGCGCGATCAATCTGGAGGACATCAAGGCCCCCGATTGTTTCATCGTTGAACAAATTTGCCGGGAACGCATGGGTATCCCGGTTTTTCACGACGATCAGCATGGCACGGCGATCGTCGTCGGAGCGGCTGCGATGAACGCGCTGCATGTCGCGGGCAAGGCGTTTGACAAGATCAAGGTGGTCTCGACCGGGGGCGGGGCCGCCGGCATCGCCTGTCTCAACATGTTGCTGAAACTGGGCGTGCGCCGCGAAAACGTCTGGCTGTGCGATATTCACGGGCTGGTCTATGAGGGCCGGGTCGAGGATATGAACCCGCAAAAAGCGGCCTTCGCGCAGGCCAGCGATCTGCGGACACTGGATGATGTGATTGACGACGCGGATCTGTTTCTGGGTCTTTCCGGTCCGGGGGTGCTAAAGCCAGAAATGGTCGCGAAAATGACGCCCCGGCCCATCGTGTTCGCGCTGGCCAACCCGACGCCCGAGATCCTGCCCGATGAGGTGCGCAGCGTCGCGCCCGATGCCATCATCGCCACGGGCCGCAGCGATTTTCCCAATCAGGTCAATAACGTGCTGTGTTTTCCCTTCATCTTCCGCGGGGCATTGGATGTTGGCGCGACCGAGATCAACGACGCCATGCAGATCGGATGTGTCGAAGGCATCGCGGCCCTGGCGCGCCAGACCACCAGCGCCGAGGCCGCCGCCGCCTATCAGGGTGAGCAGCTGACCTTCGGGGCCGATTACCTGATCCCGAAACCGTTTGATCCGCGCCTCATTGGCGTGGTTGCCAGCGCCGTGGCCAAATCTGCCATCGAAAGCGGCGTGGCGACACGGCCACTGGAGGATTTTCAGGCCTATCGTGAGAAGCTGGATCAATCGGTCTATCGCTCCGCCCTGATCATGCGGCCTGTCTTTGAAGCCGCCGCCACGACAAGCCGCAAGATCGTCTTTGCCGAGGGCGAGGATGAGCGCGTGCTGCGGGTGGCGCAGGCCATTTTGGAAGAAATGACCGACATTCCGACCCTCATCGGACGCCCCGAAGTGGTGATGAGCCGGATCGAACGGGCCGGGCTCAAGGTCAAGCCCGACCGGGATTTTGAGCTGATCAATCCCGAAAGCGACGCGCGCTACCGTGATTACTGGCAAGGTTATCTTGAAAAGATGCAACGCCGGGGGGTGACGCCCGATCTGGCGCGCGCCATCATGCGCACCAATACAACGGCCATCGGCGCGGTTGCGGTCTATAGCGGCGATGCCGACAGCCTGATCTGCGGCACTTTCGGGCAATATCTGTGGCACCTGAACTATGTGCAGCAATTGCTTGGCGATGGCGGGCTGCATCCGGTCGGCGCGCTGAGCCTGATGATCATGGAGGACGGCCCGCTTTTCGTGGCCGATACCCATGTCCATGCCGTGCCGACGCCGCAGCAGCTGGCGGAAACCGTAGTGGCCACGGCGCGCCATATCCGTCGCTTTGGCGTGGAGCCCATGCTGGCGCTCTGTTCGGGCTCGCAATTTGGCAATCTGGACAGTGACAGCGGCCGCCGGATGCGCGCGGCGCTGGAAATTCTCGACGGGATGGGGCTGGATTTCGTCTATGAGGGCGAAATGCACACCGATGCCGCGCTGGATGTTGATCTGCGCGAACGGATCTATCCCGGCTCGCGTCTGGACGGTGTGGCCAACGGGCTGATTTTCTCCTCGACCGATGCGGCGGGGGCGGCGCGCAACATCCTCAAGATCAAGGCGCGCGGGTTGGAGGTTGGTCCGATCCTGATGGGAATGGGCAACAAGGCGCATATCGTGACGCCGTCGATCACGGCGCGGGGCCTTTTGAACATGACGGCGCTGGCGGGCACGCCGGTGCATCACTACAGTTGATCCAGAACTGCCGGGGGAATCGCTGAGTTTGCAGGCGAACATTGCCGGGATTTGCAAACTCGGGTGATATATTCAGCTTGGCGACAGAATCTCGTCTGATTTGCAAAATTTGCAAACGATATCGGCGGATTTCTGCAAATAAATTGCGCCATTCTGTCCCGGTTTCCGTGTTGCAGCTTGCCGCATGGCGGG
>CAXBGQ010000269.1:0-3964 GCA_963975135.1 uncultured Nioella sp.
CCCGCCGATGCGTTGCTGGCGGAACTGGCAACCCGCGACGACGTCATCGCATTGGGGCTGCATGTCGATTACTGGGATTATATCGGGTGGGCCGACACCTTTGCATCGCCGCAATTCACCCGCCGCCAATACGCCTATGCCCGCGCCGCCGGCCGCAATATGGTCTATACGCCGCAAATGATCATTGGCGGGAATGACCGCGTGGTGGGCAATGAACCGATGCAGGTCGCCGATCTGATCATGTCGCACCGGGATATGGAATATCCTGTCCAGATCACCATGTCGCGCGTTGATGCGACGCTGACGGTCCAGGCCGAGGCCGCCATGGCCCTGCCTGAATATCCGATGATCGTGCAGATCGTGCGGTATGATCCGATGCGAACCGTGGAAATCACCCGCGGCGAGAATGCAGGCAGCACCGTCACCTATGCCAATATCGTCACCGAATGGACCCGGATCGGCGAATGGACCGGCGAGGCACCGTTCAGCCTCAGCCTCGGGGATGCCAGTGACGGCCCGGTCGTGGCGATTGTTCAGATGGCGGGCCCCGGCGCGATTCTGGGTGCCGCGCGGCTGGACTAGGGTCACGTCCCCGTTAACGGGAATCGCAAATTGACAAGGCTGTGATTCACTTCAGCACATAGGGGAGGTGGGCATAGCACGCTTTGATCTGACGGATTCTCAGCGGTCGGTGATCCGGCCGGTGCTGCCGCGAAGGTCGCGCGGCGGGAAGCGGGCGGATATACAGGCGCGTTGCGACGCCCACACGACCTGCGTCACCCACTGCGACAAACGAGACG
The DNA here is from genome assembly GCA_963975135.1 of uncultured Nioella sp. GTDB lineage: Bacteria > Pseudomonadota > Alphaproteobacteria > Rhodobacterales > Rhodobacteraceae > Alterinioella. Next base: position 801 of record CAXBGQ010000269.1, read on the forward strand.
GCAGCTTCTTTGCCTCGGTTCAATGGGCCCCCCGGCGCATCTGTTTGCGAATATATGCGCCGCGGAGCTGTGGCATTTCGCGGAATGCTTGAGCCAAGGTGCATCGCGCAACGCGTTGAAATTGCGAATTTCAAGCAGTGCAATGTGTGCCGGATTTTCAGAAATCTCTATAGGCGGTCAGGCCAGCATCACGCCCAGAATCACCGCCATCAGCCCAAAAGCCGACAGCAACAGCGCGCCCATGTTCAGAAAAACGATGCGTTGCAACCGGGCGCGCATCTGATCATCGGGCAGACCCGCTTTGCGCACCCGCAGCGCCGAGACAATGCAATAGCCAATCATCACCAACCCCACCAAGGTCAGCCCCGCTCCGATCCAGACCAGCCATTCCATCGCAATCACTCCGCGTTCCGATTATTCTGTTTTTTGCCTTAGGCACGTTGCGTTTTATCGGATTCGAAAGCTATCCCCGTGCGCGTTCAACCAAAGGTTGAGGCAGCGTTCGGAGGCCGATCAAACGCAATGTGCTCTAGCCTGCCCTGCCTGCCCGCGCAAGTCTTGCGGGGGGCGGGCAGGGGCGTTAGACCCGGTGGCTCTGGTGATTTCGCAATGACAGGCAGGCCCGCAACATGAATGACATGAATTCCCCCTCCGACAGCTACCGCGTCACGGCAGACGAGCTGCGCCAGTTCATCGAGCGCTTTGAACGGCTGGAGGCCGAGAAAAAAGACATCGCGGATCAGCAAAAGGAGGTGATGGCCGAAGCCAAGGGGCGCGGCTATGACACCAAGGTCATCCGCAAGGTCGTGGCCCTGCGCAAGCGCGAACCCGATGACATCGCCGAGGAAGAAGCCGTGCTCGAGATGTATAAGGAAGCGCTTGGCATGCGCTAAGGCCCGCGCGCCGGTTGAAAACCAGAGGTCACCGGATCTGGCCGCTGGTTTTTTCGCCGGTCAGGGTGTGATCAGGCTGACGCCGGGGATGCGCGCGACCGCGTCCATGTCATCTTCATAGGCGTCGGTCATGTCTTCCAGCATCTCATGCGACCAGCCGGGGGTGTCCAGCTCTTCCTCGATCATGTCGTCGCGCACGTATTTGTCCAGAAAGGCGGCTGTCACCCGGCGCCGCAGAACTTCGTTTTCGGGCGGGTTCTCCGCCAGGTAGCTTTGCAGACGCTTGAAACCCACAGGCTCCATCAGTTCCTCAAGCAAATCGTCCACACCGTCGAGCGGGGCCAGCGGATCGCACCCCGCCATCTCGCGCAGAATCTCGCCCCAGATCAGCGGCGTATCCTCGTTGCACCAGACCGTGACATGGCAATCGGGCACCGCGCCGCGCATCCGCACCAGCATTTCCGACCAGGCCAGCGCCCGGGGCTGCATATCTTCGGTAAACTCGGAAAAACTGGAAAAGCGTGAGCCCTTGAACAATGTCGGGATCAACGTCGCGGGGTCGCGCATGCCGATGTGAAATTCGACCTCGGCCTGCGGGAACAGATTGCGCAGATTTGCGGCCTTGCGTTCGATCTTGGGCCAGATCTGCGGCCCGACCACGACAAGGCGTGGAATGGTGACGATACGGGCGTCCGAAAACACAACCCGGTCGGCGTTTTCGGGCACTTGTGCCGCCTCAAGAATTGCGTCCTGCATTTCCTGCGGCGCGGCCGCGCCACCCAGTGTGCGCATCACATCCGAGATCACATCGCGATATTGCGCGGGCGTCGGTATGGCGATGCCGTCCCCGGCCAAAGCCTCGCGGTTGCGCAGCAGCGATTTGATCAGCCGGTCATCATCCGTACAGGGCGCGCCGATATGAAACACAACCTGCATATATTCACCGAAACCCGTTTGTTTATTGCCTCTGTGGGCAACCTATAGAAGCATCCTCCCAAGCAAAACCCCTATAGCACTTTCGGAAAAACCTGAATTCCTTAACGCTGTCTGAAATCAAAAATTTCAACGCGTTAAGAAATGCACCCTGCGTCAGGATTTCCGAGAAATACGTTATCTGACGGGGTAGCCGCGCCAGGTTTTTATCGGCCGCAGCGCAAAGGTCGTGTGCATGGCGGTGACATTGGGCAGTGTGGCCAGGCAATCGCGATGAATGCGGTCGTAATCATCCATATCGCGGGCCGCGACGCGCAGGGTGTAATCGGCCTGGCCGCTGGTCAGATAGCATTCCAGAATGTCGTCGGAGGCGCGCACCGCGGCCTCGAAGCCCTGCAGCACGCTGCGTTCCTGGCTCTGCAGGGTGATCTCGACAAAGACCAGCAGGCTGAAGCCCAGTTTGCGGCGGCTGAGGCGCGCCGAATAGCCCGCGATGATGCCCTTGCCCTCCAGCGCCTTGATGCGCCGGTGACAGGCCGAGGCGGACAGGCCCAGATCATTGGCCATATCCGCGACCGGGCGGGCCGAATCGCGCTGGATTGCGCGTAGAATGCGGGTGTCAGTCTGATCCATTTTTTCCCGATAATGTGACAAATGACGCGCAAAACTTGCGCTCTTATGCATCCATGCACCACTGAAATCAACAAAATCCCGGTCTGACGCGGCTAAACTACGTCAAATCTTAACGCAAGGGAGGATAGCGTCATGATCATCGGATGCCCCAAGGAAATCAAGAACCACGAATACCGCGTCGGCGTGACCCCCGAAAGCGCCGGCGAAATGATCAGCCATGGCCACACGGTCATGATCGAGACCAATGCCGGTGCCGGTATCGGGGCCGAGGATGACGCCTATCGCGCGGCGGGTGCTGTCATTGTCGACACCGCCGCGGAGATCTTTGCCAGCGCCGATATGGTCGTCAAGGTCAAGGAGCCGCAGGCGGTTGAACGCGCCATGCTGCGCGAAGGTCAGGTGCTCTATACCTATCTGCACCTCGCCCCCGATCCGGACCAGACCAAGGATCTGATTGCCTCGGGCGCGATCTGCATCGCCTATGAAACCGTGACCGACCGCTCCGGCGGGTTGCCGCTTTTGAAACCGATGAGCCAGGTCGCGGGCCGGATGTCGGTGCAGGCCGGGGCCACCGCGCTGGAAAAGGCGCATGGTGGCCGGGGTGTGCTGCTTGGCGGCGTGCCGGGCGTGGCACCGGGCAAGGTTTGCGTCATCGGCGGCGGTGACGTGGGCTTCAACGCGGCGCAGATGGCCGTGGGTCTGGGG
>CAXBGQ010000270.1:0-3944 GCA_963975135.1 uncultured Nioella sp.
CTTCGGCGTCCTCATAGGGGATGTTCACCGGCACCACGCCGAACTTCGACAAGAAGCGGCCCGCGGTGGGGAAGGTGTAGAGCTTCAGACCATCCAGATCGGCGACCGATTTGATCTCTTTGGTGGTGTTGAAGTTACAGGGGTCTTGGCCCGCAGCCGACAGCCATTCAACGCCAACCTTGGCGTATTCTTCTTTCCAGATGTCGGCCAACCCATATTGGTTGAACAGCACCGGCACGTCGAGGATGTGTTTGGTGGCAAAGGGGAAATAGCCGCCGAATTGCTGCAAGGGCGTGGGCGATGCCATGCTGTCATCATCGGAATGCACCATATCGATGGTGCCGCGCTGCATGGCCTGGAACAGCTCGCCGGTGGGCACGATCTGGTCGGCGTAGAACAGCTCGATCTCCATCTCGCCATTGGCGGCGGCGTTGATGTAATCGACAGCGGGTTTGGTCACCTGCTCACCCAAGGCAGCACCGGCATAGGTCTGCATGCGCCATTTGATCGGCGCTTGGGCATGGACAATGGACGGCGCGGCAAGGGCCGCTGGGGCGGCGACGGCGGCCCCGGATAAGAACTTTCTGCGAGTGGTCATACGTCTCTCCTTTGTTGCAATATCAGGCCGTCTTTGCGCGGCTCTCATTGTTATTTGTCGTAGATGTAATCGGGCAGCCATGTCGCGATCTGCGGGAAGACCATGACGAGTATCAGCGCCAAGACCATCACCAGCACGAAGGGCGTGATCGAAGCATAGATGTCGCGCAGGGTAATCTCTGGCGGGGCCATGGCGCGCATCAGGAACAGGTTATAGCCAAACGGCGGCGTCATATAGGCGATCTGCGTGGTGATCGTATAAAGGATGCCATACCAGATCAGATCAAAGCCCAGCGCACCGACCAGCGGCACATAGAGCGGCGCCACGATGACCAGCATCGCGGTGTCATCAAGGAAGGTGCCCATGATGATAAAGCTGAGCTGCATCATGATCAGGATCATCCACGGGCTCAGGTTCATCTTCTCGGTAAAGAGGCTCTCAATCGCCTTAACCGCGCCCAGCCCGTCAAAGACCGCGCCAAAGGCCAAGGCGGCGAGGATGATCCACATGAACATGCAGGTGATGCCGAGGGTATTGCGGACCGAGTTCTCGAAAACCTCGCGGGTCATTCGGCCTTTCAGCACGGCAGCGAGGAAGGCCGCCCCTGCCCCGATGGCCGAACTTTCCACAAGGCTGGTCCAACCGCGCACAAACGGCACCATCATCACCGCAAAGATCACCAGCGGCAGGATGCCAGCCCGCAGCAGGCGCAGCTTCTCGGCACGGGGGATGTCGCGATCTTCGGCTGAGAGGATGGGACCAAGTTCAGGGTTCATGCGGCACCGGATCACGATATAGGCAATGAACATCGCCGCCATCATCAGCCCCGGTATCACGCCCGCCAGCCACAGTTGCCCCACGGGCTGCCGCGCGATCATCGCATAAAGCACCAGCACCACCGAGGGCGGCACGAGGATGCCAAGGCTCGACCCCGCTTGGATCACCCCGGTCACCATCCTCTTGTCATACCCGCGTTTCAGCAATTCCGGCAGCGCAATGGTCGAGCCAATCGCCATGCCCGCCACGCTCAGCCCGTTCATGGCCGAGATCAGCACCATCAGACCAATCGTGCCAATCGCCAGCCCGCCGCGCACGCCGCCCATCCAGACATGGAACATCTTGTAAAGGTCATCGGCGATGCGGCTCTCGCTCAGCACATAGCCCATGAAGATGAACATAGGCAGCGTCAGCAGCGGATACCATTTCATCAGCTTCATCGCGGCGGCAAAGCCGATGTCATATCCGCCCTTGTCACCCCAGAGCAGCAGCGCCGAGACTACGGCGATAAAGCCAATCGCCCCAAAGACCCGCTGGCCGGTCAGCAGCATCAGCATCATCGACGAGAACATCAATGTCGCAATCATTTCATAGGACATCAGATGGCCTCACCCTTGAGCCGCAGCACGTCTTTCAACAGCTCGGACAGACATTGCAGCAGCATCAGAAAGATACCGATGATCATCACGACCTTGATGGGCCAGAGGTAGGGCCGCCAAGCGGAACTGGATTTCTCCATATGGCCTATCTCTTCGGTCCCCGTGACCAACCCACCGAAAAAGCTAAACGGCTCGGTCCCCCAATAGCCCAGCGAATAGGCGGTGGAACTCACCGCGCCATAGAGCAGCACGCAGAGATAGAAGATCAGGAAGAATACGGTGAAAAGGTCAAACCACGCTTTGCGGCGCAGCGACCAATCGCCATACAGCAGATCCATCCGCACGTTCGACCCCAGTTGGATCGAATAGGGCCCGCCTAAGATGTAATAGCCCACCATGACAAACTGCGCCATTTCCAGCGTCCAAAGCGAGGGGACGAAAAACGCTTTGCTGACCGTCGACCACAAAAGCACCCCCATCAGGACAAAGATGCCATACATCATGATCCGCCCGATCCGTCGGTTCATCGCGTCGATGCCCCGGATATAGCCACGCATGAATTTCATGGTTTGGCGTCCTTAATCTCGGGCCGGGCCAAGGCGGCGCGGAGCCAGTTGCTGATCATCGCGGCCATTTGCTGCTGCTCGGCCTCGGTTGTGATCAGGTCATTGCGGATCTCAAGCATGACATGCGGATGACCGTGCACCAAACCGTGTTCCTTGAGCGTATGGGTCACACCGTCTTGGGGGCCATAGGGCGCATTGCGCTCGACCGTTAGGTCCGTGAACTCTGGCGCCACCGCCAGCATCGCATCCGCCAGCCGTGTGTCACTGTCATGCAGGATGCCAATTTCCACGCGGCGCGGTTTGCCGTGGTAGATGGGCGTGAAACTGTGCACCGTCACGATCGCGGGCGCATCGACCCGCTTGATCGTCGCGGCAAGGGTTGTGCGGAAGGGCTCGTAATAGCGCGTCACCCGCTCGGCCCGGCCCGCCTCATCAAGCGTGGCATTGCCGGGGATCGCAAAAATCTCGCTCTGGGCGGGCATCGCGCCGGGGGCTTCGGGCGGGCGGTTGCAATCGTAAACAAGCCGCGAAACACGCCCGGCCACCAGCACGGCGTCTAAATCCTGCGCCATCGCCCGCGCCACGGCCAGAGCGCCGGGATCCCACGCCACATGGCTTTCACGGGCCACAGCATCCAGACCAAGACCATCAAAGCAGGCCGGTATCTCACGCGCCGCATGTTCGCAGACTAACACCAGCGGCGCCTTGGCTCCGGCGTTGATCACCTCGACGGCTTCATTCGAAAGATCTGTCTGCTCTGACACCTTGTCCCCCTCAGTTAGATCAAACCTCATTCGGGCGGGGGGCTTCTGTCAACAGAATAATGTCAAATTTATTACAACGCCGTTCAGTTTGTGTTATTACTCGTCAAAAGAGGGGCATCCATGGCTGAACCGACGCTGACCATTTCCGACCGTATCCAGCAAGAACTGGACCGGCTGACCCGTGCTGAACGCCAACTCGCCCATTCGATTCTTGAGAATTACCCCGCCTCCGGCCTCGGCCCGCTGACGGCGCTGGCCAAGGATGCCAATGTCTCTACCCCCACCGTGGCGCGAATGGTGCAAAAGCTGGGGTTCAAGGGTTACCCCGAGTTTCAGAACGAGTTGCGCGAAGAGCTAAAGGCCAAGGCCAAGAACCCCATCGCCAAACACGACACATGGACCGAAGGCGCGCCCTCGGGCCATGTGCTGAACCGTTTCACCGACGCGGTGATCGACAATATCCGTCATACCCTCGGCCAGATTGAACCGGCCACCTTTGATCGTGCCTGCGCCATGATCGCCGATACCGCGCACCCGCTTTATATTGTGGGCGGGCGCATCACGCATACGATGGCGGAATATCTGTTTCTGCACGCGCAGATCATCCGGCCCCGGGTCACGCATATTCAATCCACCTCGA
>CAXBGQ010000271.1:0-3923 GCA_963975135.1 uncultured Nioella sp.
TGGGTCACCACCTTGCCGTGCGTCCTTGCGGTTCTGGATGGCGATTTCTCGCGCCCGTGCCAGACTGACTAGGGAGGCGGACCCTAAGCCAATCTCAGTGCGCTTGCCACGAATGACAATCCGTTGAACCCAGCGCCGCGCGCCTGATTTATCCACCTTAAGGAACAGCCCTTGGCCGTCGATATATTTCCCTGGGGTCTTGGCAGTTCGAACGAATGCGGCGGACAATGCCTTGTCAGGGTGCGCGCCAGCTTTGGTTCTCATTTTGATTTTTCGTTCGTCCGCCATACCGTCCCCCATTCGCTACTGGAATATGGGGGACGACTTCGGAACAATCAAGACAAGAATGTGTATTAAGCAACTGAAATACAACCACCTTCGGAATACTGTGGAAGTCATTTAGGCGGTTCCCCAGTCCGCCAAAGAACTCAAACCCTTAGCGACAGACGTCAAAGGCCATCGGCAATCCCGGCCTAGAATGAGGCTCGCTCGTCGATACGGTTTCGCGCGGTCAAAATTGCGTTCCGATGCGCAAACCGGAACCCTTAGTCCGATCAAATGGGGTGGTCACATCCCGACAACCGCTTGATCGTCACGCGCGCCGGTGTTGCCGCCCTCCGCGACCGGATAGGGGCACCTGCATGTCGGGTATTCCGGAGAAAACCAGCGCCTACATTTCCTCTTCATTGCGAACAGTATTGTAGTTGAAACCTCTTATCGCCGCCTCGCACCCGTTTATGGATGGGCCGCAATAGACCGTCGCAGAAGGGCCAACTCGGGCATATACGGCGCGGGTTGCTGATGGATCGTCGAGTGGGTTCGAATAATCAAGATCTGTACTTCGAATGAGCATGTAGACTTGGTAGGTCGTGCCGCTGACCGTCACGGGCTGTTGCTCGAACCTGGTGGCACCGACCGTTGCGGTGGAATCCCCGCAGCCAACCAGAGCCAAAGAGGCAAACCCGACCAAAAGCGCTAAGCTTTTCATGGCGAAATTCCTAAACAATGCCGAATGAGTCATAGCAGGATCGAGGGCGATACGAAAAAAAACCTTTTCGATTGCCCGCCGCCCGCCCCGCTTGAGCTTGCCTAGAAAGGGGCGAGCGTTGTGGGAGGGCTGTTTGACCTGTGGGTAAGGGTTGGATTTCCGTCTTGATCTGCGAACGCTTGACTGCCCCCGGATTGCGCAATTGCAGTAGCTCGTCGTCGGTCAGATCTCGGCACCCGTCTTTCTTCGCGGGTGCGGTCGAGCAGTGGCACCTCGAAAAAGGCGCGCAGGGCCTCTTCCTTAACCCGGTCAGGCCCGTTCCGTCAGGCGTGCCACAGGCGTCCCGGTGCAAAGGGCGCATCCCGGTTGCCTGCCAGGCCGAAGAGGTGCCAGGCCAGAACCTGATTGCTGGACAGGACCGGGATCCCCAACCGGGCCTCCATCTGGTCAATTACATCAAGCGTCCGCAGGTTGGTGCAGGACAGAAACAGCGCGTCGCAGTTTTCGAGCGCCGCCACGCTGTAGCCTGCCTCGATGATCGATTTCGGTGCGATACGGACAACCGCGGCTTCTTCGGGTTCGTTGAAGCTGCCGAATCCGGCGCTTGTGATGCCGGCCCCGGCCAGCACATCGCGCAGCCGGGCCGAGACCTCCTCGACATAGGGGCTGAGCATGGCCAGCCGCCGGATGCCCAGATGGGCGCAAGCGGCAATGAGGGCGCTGACGGGCTCGGTAACCTCGGGCGTGGCAACACCGGCGCGGACAAGCTTCGCAATCCGCGCCTGCCCGATCTGCGCCGTGCCGGATGTGCAGCCATAGGCCACCGCAGACATCCGCGCACCGGTTGGAAACAGCGTCGCCGCGCCGGTCAGATGCGCCTCCATCTTTTGCAGCGACGCGGTGCTAACCTCGAGATCCGAGGCCACGCGGGACACCATGAGTTCCAGCCCCTCGGGCAGCATGCGGCGAAAATCGGCCTCGATGGTTTCGTCGCTTTGCAGCGCGATCAGGCCCAATTGCAGCGGGCGCGTCTCGGTCAGCGTATAGGGGTGGCTGGTCATTGCAGGGCCACCTCGCGGATCGGGCCGGTTGTGGGATCCGACAGAAATTCGGCACCGTTTTCGCGGATCACGATGTTTTCCTCATGTACCATGATACGGCCCCCGGGCAGCGCGACGCCCGGCTCCAGGGTCAGGACCATTCCAGGGGTCAGCACGGTCTGATCGTCAGGCACCAGCGACGGCCATTCGGTCAGCTGCATGCCAAGCCCATGTCCGAGACGCCCGGCCTCGGCCACAGCGCCGCCGGGGTTCACGATAGCGTTCATGGCCTGGAAAAGATCGGCCGCCGTGGTGCCGGGCCGGGCGATGTCGAAAGCGGCTGCGGTGGCCTCGATCAGCTTGGAATGCGCGGATTGCACCTCGGCGCTGGCGGGCCCGATGCTGAAATTCCGGTCGAAATCGCAGAAATACCCGTCATGGACCAAACCGGTATCCAGCATCAGGACATCGTTGGCGGCCAGAGGCGTTTCATCGGCGGGCGAGATCACATCGCCATAGCCGCCTTGCCCCGCTGCCCCGGCAAGATAGGCCACGTGATCGGCTCCTTCCTCAAGGCAGAGCATCTGAAACCGGCGAAAGACCTGCGACAGCGGCACGCCCGGCGCGGCGATCTCGGGCACGCGGGCAAAGGCGCGGTTCGCGATACTGCAGGCGGTGCGGATCTTGGCGATCTCGGCCTCGGATTTCACCAGCCGCAAGCGGCGCAGGATGGTGCCGTCGCCGGTCAGACGCCCGTCCCCTAAGAGCGACTGCAATCTGGTGAGGCTCGCCAGTGGCATCCGAACATGGCTTTCCATCTGGTCGGGTAGGCCGATCCGGCCCGTGGGGCCCGCAACCTCCGCCAGCGTATCGGCCAGCAACCCGATGCCGTCATCGGCATAGTCGGGGGCGGCCCAGGTGCGGATATCGGAAATCCAGCTTTGCGCCATCAGGTGCCGCCCGATGGCGGGGATCACCGCAATCGGCGCGCCTTCTTCCGGGACCACCAGAAACCAGGGTCGTGTCGGGCTTTCCCAGAACCGGGTCAGGAAGCCGGTGAAATAGCGGATTTCGGGTTCGGTCGTCAGCAACAGCGCCGACAGCCCGGCCTTGCGCATCATGTCCTGCGCGCGGGCAAGGCGGGCCTGATATTCCGATGTCGGAAACCCGCGCGTCACGCCTCTGGCCCTTCGCTCAAGATCACCAGAACGCGTGAGTTCGGTGTCAGGCCCAGATCCGTGCCCGCAGCCAGCAGACCTGCAAACCCTGCCGCCCCGGACGGCGTGGTCAGCAGCCCTTCTGCTGCGCAGAGATCGCTGCCTGCATGGCCCTCCGCCTCGGTGATGGTCATGAAATCATCGGCATCACGGGCCAGCCCTTTCAGCGCGATCAGCGACGGCATCTTGCAATCGAGCCGCCCCATATCCGAGACCGGCCCGTCGGTTTCCATCGGCGCACCTGCACGGATCGAGTTGATCAGGGCAGGTGCGGCCTCGGGTTCGACCACAACAATGCGGGGGGCATCGCCCCACGCGACACGCGCCAGCCCCGCACAGGCCACGGCCAGCCCCCCGACTCCGGCCTGCAGGAAAATATGGCTGGGGGCGGTGTCCATCGCGTCGATGGCCTCCTGCATCAGGACCAGATACCCCTCCATCAACCGGTGCGGGCGTTCGGTATATCCGTCCCATGAACTGTCGGACAGCAAGATCCAGCCTTCGCGATCGGCGGCGGCAAGTGCTGCCTCCATGCTGGCCTCATAGGTGGCCCCTTCACGCACCACGCGCGCGCCTTCGGCGCGCAGGCGGGCGGCAAAGGCCTCGGGCACGGTCTGCGACAGGTAGATGACGGAATGCGCCTTGAAGGCGGCGGCACCGGCGGCAACCGACAGGCCG
>CAXBGQ010000272.1:0-3888 GCA_963975135.1 uncultured Nioella sp.
TGGAGGGGATGCTGCTGCTTGGCCTCTTCTACCTGATCACGTCGCTGGCGATTGCCGGGGTGATGAACCTCTACAATGCCTCCGTGAAATTGCAGGAGCGCTGAGATGACACAATCACATAGCCAGGCGTTCGTGCGCACCGAGATGCTTGCTGAGCAAGCCCCACCTGTATCCGAGATGGGTGCAATCAGATGGATGCGCGAGAACCTCTTTTCCTCGATCCCCAACGCGCTGATGACGCTGGTGTCGCTTTACGTGGTTTACTACGTGCTGGCGGGTCTCAGCCCCTGGGTTCTGGGCGGCATCTGGAATGCCGATTCGCTGACCGAGTGCCGCGAGATCCGGGACGCGCTCTATGGTGAGGGCCGCGAGGTTGCCTGTTGGGCGGTGATCGCGGATCGCTGGCACCAGCTTTTGTTCGGTTTCTACCCGTCCGAACTGTATTGGCGACCGATCCTGACGCTAGTGCTGTTTGGCGTCGGAGTGGCACCGGTCCTGTTCGAACATGCGTCGCGCAAGTTGCTGCTGATGACGGTTGCGGTGCCCTTTATCGCCTATTTCCTTCTGTGGGGCGGGTCGATCTGGGGCCCGGTTGCGGTGGCACTTGGGTTCATTCTGGGGTGGGCCATCCTGACCTATACGCAGGATTTTCTTGGCTCGCTTGGGGCAACATTGGCCGCCATTGTCTTGCCGATCCTGTACTGGCTCTATTTTTCCGCCCCCCTGGGCAATGCCGTGCAGGATATCGTTCCCCTTGGGATCGAGGCGATCGGCTCGGATCAATTTGGCGGCTTTCTTCTGGCGCTGGTGATCGGCATCACGGGTATCATCCTGTCACTGCCTCTGGGCGTTCTGCTGGCACTCGGACGACAGTCGGACCTCTTTATCATCAACAAATGTTCGGTGATCTTCATCGAGGTTATTCGCGGCATCCCGCTGATCGTGTGGCTCTTTACCGCCTCGTTGTTGCTGAACTATTTTCTACCCCCGGGCACCAGCTTTGACCTGATGCTGCGGGTGATCATCATGGTAACGCTTTTCTCCTCGGCCTATATCGCCGAAGTGGTGCGGGGCGGCCTCGCGGCCCTGCCGCGCGGTCAGTATGAGGGGGCCGACAGTCTGGGCCTCAATTACTGGCAATCCATGCAGTTGATCATCCTGCCGCAGGCGCTCAAGATATCGATCCCCGGTATTGTGTCGTCGTTTATCGGCCTCTTCAAAGACACGACGCTGGTGGTGTTCGTGGGGCTTTCCGATCCGATCGGCTTTTCCAACCTGATCCGTGCGTCGAGCGATTGGAACGGCATCTATTGGGAGCTGTTTATCTTCATCGGGCTCTGCTTCTGGATCTTCTGTTTTTCCATGTCCCGCTATTCGCAATGGTTGGAGCGCAAGCTCAACACCGGGCATCGCTAAGGAACGTTTGATATGAATGAACCATCAACTCAAGAACGGGCCGCCGACCGGACGCAAATGAAAGTCTCGGACGAGGTGGCCATCGAAATCACCAATATGAACAAGTGGTTTGGCACGTTCCATGTGCTGCGCGACATTGATCTGACGGTGAACCAGGGCGAACGGATCGTGATCTGTGGGCCTTCGGGGTCCGGTAAATCGACACTGATTCGCTGTATCAACGCGTTGGAGGAACACCAGCAGGGCAAGATCGAGGTCGATGGCACGGTGTTGTCGAATGATCTGAAAAACATCGACAAGATCCGGTCCGAGGTTGGCATGTGCTTTCAGCATTTCAACCTGTTCCCGCATCTGACCGTGCTGGAAAACCTGACGCTGGCCCCGATCTGGGTGCGCAAGACGCCCAAGAGAGAGGCCGAGGAAACGGCAATGTATTTCCTCAACAAGGTCAAGATCCCCGAGCAGGCCGAGAAATACCCCGGCCAGCTTTCGGGCGGTCAGCAACAGCGGGTGGCCATCGCGCGGTCACTGTGCATGCGGCCCCGGATCATGCTCTTTGACGAACCGACATCGGCGCTTGATCCTGAGATGATCAAGGAGGTTCTGGATACGATGATCCAACTGGCCGAAGAAGGCATGACCATGCTCTGCGTGACCCACGAGATGGGCTTTGCGCGGCAGGTAGCCAACCGGGTGATCTTTATGGATGCCGGCCAGATCGTCGAGCAAAACGAGCCGGAGGAGTTCTTTAACAACCCGCAGAGCGACCGGACCAAACTGTTCCTGAGCCAGATTTTGGGCCACTGAACCACGCCCGCGCTGAACAAGAATGCCCCGGTCGCAACGGCCGGGGCATTTTTTATTCCGGATCGGGCAGGTCGCGCGGGATCGCAAAGCCCCGGATACGGCCCATACCGGGCTGCACTTCCGCCCAAGCCCCGACGTCAAATTCCAGAACGGTCGTCGCCCCGGTCGGGTAGGGTTCAAAGGACGGATGCGCGGGTGGCGTGGCAGCCAGCATTGCGGCCAGAACACCGGTGCCGGGGTTATGCGCCACCATGGCGACCGTCGGGCCGGTCGCCGCGTGCAGGTGGGTCAGCATTGCGGCGGGGCCTGCCAGATAGAGGCCAGGCGACAGCGCGGGCGCAGGTGCGGCGGGCAGGTGGCTGGCGATAGAGTGCCAGGTTTCGCGCGTGCGCATGGCGTCAGACACCAACGCCTGCTGCGGCGTGAGCCCCATGTCGGCAATCCAGGCCCCGACGCGTGGCGCGGCGCGGCGGCCGCGGGCATTCAGAGGGCGTTGGTGATCGGTCAGGCGCGGGTCATCCCAATCGGATTTCGCGTGGCGGATCAGGATCAGGGTCAGGGTCATTTGTGAAACTGTCTCATGTGATAAGCCGATTGTTCAGGCGAACGGCCCGAGGCCGCGCTGACGGGGCAAGCGCGCCGCGCAGCGCAGCCCATCGTCATGCAGTCACCCCCCGCCGCCGAATCCAGAAATCCGTGGCAGGCAGCCACGTCATAGCCATCCGGCCCCAGGGCGTTCACCGGGCATGCGGTGGCGCAGGGCGCGTCGCAGGCGTCGCAGGGGCGCGGGCCAGAGCCCGGCAGATCGACAGGGTAGGGCAGGGCAACCGCCCCCCGGATCGAGATCATCAACCCGTCGCGGTCATGGATCAACATCCCCACCGGAGACGGCCAGGCACGGCCCGTGCGCATGGCCCAGGCGATGAAGGGCTGGTAGGGCGGGCCGCCAAAGGGAAAAAGTGCTGCGCCCTGAAGAGCCTCGGCCAAGCCGCTGACAACGCGGGCGGACCAGCGGTCCACCGGGTCGGGGTGCCCGTCCTGCATCTCGGGTTCGGCCATCATGCGCGGCCAGAACCCGGGCTCGGCGGGGCTAAGGAGTAGCATCGTCGCAGTGCCTTCAGGGCAGCCATCGGAGGCTAGCGGGTGAAAGCCGCCAAAAATCGCGAGCCCGCTGGCGGCGGCCATTTCAGAGATCTGCGCATAGTCCAAACCGCCGCCCTTCAGGCGCGGATCATGCTGCCAGCACCGTGATCGGTGAACAGCTCCAGCAGCACCGAATTGGCCACCCGTCCGTCAACGATGGTGCAGGCCCGCACCCCGGCGCGCACCGCCTTGAGCGCGGTCTCGACCTTGGGGATCATGCCGCCCGCGATGGTGCCCTCAGCAATCATGCGCTCCACGTCCTGCGCGGTCAGCTCGGTCACCACATCACCGGCGGCATTTTTCACGCCCGCCACATCGGTCAGCAGCTGCAGCCGGTCGGCCTGCAAAGCGGCGGCAATGGCCCCGGCAACAACATCGCCGTTGATATTGTAGGTCTCGCCGTCGCGGCCCGCGCCCAGGGGTGCCACGACGGGAATGATGTTGTCCTTAAAGAGGCTGTGCAGCAGCGTCGGGTCCACTTCGGCCGGAACACCGACGAAACCCAGTTTCGGATCGGCGGGG
>CAXBGQ010000273.1:0-3837 GCA_963975135.1 uncultured Nioella sp.
CGGCGTGGTCATGCTGGTGCGCCGCACCTCGACGATTCGCGCCGCGCTGACCCGGTCCGAGGCCGAAGAGGCCGCCCTGCGGAGCGCCAATGAACGCCTCGCCGTCGAGATCGAGGATCGCCGCACCGCCGAACGCCGCCTGGAACGCACCCGCGATGAACTGACCCGGGCCAGCCGTCTGGCGGCGCTGGGGCAATTGGCGGCCTCGGTCACGCATGAGCTTGGGCAGCCGATCACGGCGATGCGCAACCATCTGGCGGCGGCCGAACTGGGCGCGGGCACCGGCCTGACCCCGCGCCTGACCGGGCTGGTCGAGCGGATGGAGGGCATCACCCGACAGCTCAAGTTTTTCGCAAGCCCCGGACAGGATGCGCTTGGCCCGGTCGATCTGGTCGCTGCGATGGATGAGGCGGTCAAGCTGGTGCAGCCCAATCTGGAGGCCGGTGACATCACGCTGAGCCAGGATCGCCCCGCCGCGCCGGTGATCGTGCAGGGCAACCGGTTGCGCATCGAACAGGTGATGACCAATGTCCTGCGTAATGCCGTTGACGCGATGGAGGATGGCGACGACCGGGCGCTGACGGTCTCGGTGGGCGGCGACGCGGGGACCGCCTGGTTCGAGGTTGCCGATCGCGGCCACGGGCTGGGCGATGCCAGCCTTGCCGATCTGAGCGAGCCCTTCGTGACCAGCCGCGCATCGGGGCAGGGAATGGGATTGGGCCTGGCCATATCGGCCGGTATCGTGACCGAACATCACGGCGTCATGCGGGCCTGGAACCGGCCTTCGGGCGGAGCTGTGTTCCGGGTCGAGATCCCGTTGGCGCAAATGTCCGAGGAGGCCGCCGAATGAGCCCGCAATTCAGTGTTCTGATCGTCGATGACGACAAATCGATGCGCGCATCGCTGGTCGATCTGCTTGAGGCGGCGGGCTGGCGGGCTGAGGCGCTGGCGCGCGCCAGTCAGGTGATCGACCGTCTGCCGGGCCTGGCCCCCGATGTGATCCTGTCCGATGTGCGGATGCCGGATATGTCGGGGCTGGAATTGCTGGCGGCCCTTGACCGCGCCACAGCGCCGCCGGTGGTCCTGATCTCCGCCCATGGCGATATTCCGATGGCGGTGCAGGCGATGCAGGACGGGGCCTACAGCTTTGTCGAAAAACCCTATGACCCGCGCCGATTGCTCAGCATTCTGCGCCATGCAGGCCAACAGCACCGCATGGCGCGCGGGGCCGACCGGCTGCGCGCGCGTTTGGCCGAATTGTCAGGGTTGGACCGCATCTTGCTGGGCACAACGCCCGAGATAACGGCGCTCAGGCGCGATGTGCTGGATCTGGCCCCCACCGATGCGCCGGTGTTCCTGCAAGGCGAAACCGGCACCGGCAAGGAATTGGTGGCGCGCGCCCTGCACGATCTAAGCCACCGGTCCGATGCGCCGTTTCTGGCACTGAACTGCGCCGCGATTGCCGCCGACCGGTTCGAGGCCGAGATGTTCGGCGTCAAAGGCGAAAACACCGGCAGGCTGGTCGCGGCAAGCGGCGGCACCCTGTTTCTGGATGAGATCTGCGCCTGCCCGCTGCCGGTGCAGGCCAAGCTCTTGCGTGTGATCGAGCAACAGGAGGTCACCCCCATCGGCAGCCCGGCCCCGGTCCAGATCGACCTGCGCGTGGTCTCGGCCTCGAACGAGGATACCGACGCCGCGGTGCGGGCGGGGCATCTGCGGCAGGATCTGCTGTTTCGCCTCAATACCGTGGTGCTGTCATTGCCGCCGCTGCGCCAACGGCGTGACGATCTGGTGCTTCTTTTGACCCATTTTCTGGATCATTCGGCCCGCATCTATGAGGTTGCCGCGCCTGAATTGACCCAGGCCGATATGTCCGCCCTTTTGACCCATGACTGGCCCGGCAATGTGCGCGAATTGCGCAATGCGGCCGAACGAAGGGTGCTGGCGGCGCGGCGTGGCGGCGGCTCGGTCACTGACGCCATCCGCGCCAATGAGGCCCCGGCGGATGTGCCCGATACGCTGCGCGAGGCGGTGGCGGTGTTTGAACGTGAGTTGATCGGCAAGGCGCTCAGAGCCCATGAAGGCCGCATGGATGCGGTGGCAGAGGCGCTTGGCATCGGTCGGCGCACGCTGAACGAGAAAATCGTGAAGCTGGGATTGGACAAGGAAGCGTTGCTTTAGGGGCCAGTGGACCTGCAACGGCCCGTCGCGCGGAAATCCGCAGGCCCGCGCCCGGCCCTCGCGCAAATTCCTTCATAGCCACATCGCCCGTGGCATGAAAAAATCCGCCCATCCGCAATCATGCGATCTTTGGGAGGATCCGATGAAAAAACTGCTTACTGCAACCGCTGTTTCCGCGCTGAGCGTCGGCTTTGCCGCCGAGGCGATGGCACAGGAATGGAACGTCTCCGTCTGGGGCGCGCGCCGTGCCTTTACCGAACATGTCGAACGCTTGGCCGAGCTGGTCGAAGAGCGCAGCGGCGGCGAGTTCACCATGAACATCTCCTATGGCGGCCTTTCGGGCAACCGTGAAAACCTCGATGGCATTTCGATCGGTGCGTTCGAGATGGCGCAGTTCTGTGCCGGGTATCACCCCGACAAGAACCCCTCGATCACGGTTCTGGAACTGCCGTTCCTGGGCGTCAACAGCCTTGAAATGGAACGCGAAATTTCCATGGCGCTCTACCAGACCGAGGCCGTGCGCGAAGATCTGGCGCGCTGGAATGCCGTGCCGCTGATGCCCTCGCCGCTGCCGCAATACAACATCGTCGGATCCGGCGAAGCCCCCAGCACGCTGGCCGATTTCGAAGGCATGGCCGTACGCGCCACGGGTGGTATCGGGGCCGCGATGGCCACGATCGGTGCCGTGCCGACCTCGATGTCAGCCACCGAAGTGCGTCAGGCGATGGATAGCGGCGTGGTCAGCGCGGTCGCCTTTGCACCGCATGCGCACATGTCCTTTGGCACCATCGAAAACGCGTCCTGGTGGACCACGAACCTGAACCCCGGCACGGTGAACTGCCCTGTGGTGGTCAATTCCGACGCCCTGGCGGATCTGTCCGAGGAAAACCGTGAGATCCTGCTGGGATCGGTCGATGAAGCGCTCGATTACTACATCGACTATTACAACAACCAGACGATGGCCGCCTGGGGCCCGGCACTGGATGAACGCGGGATCGAACGGGTCACCTTCAGCGACGAAGAGATCGCGGCCTTCCGCGAGGCCGCCGCAGCACCCGCCGCCGCCGCCTGGATCGAGGAAAACACTGCCCGTGGCCTGCCCGCGCAGGAACTCTATGACATGGTCACCGGCATGATTGCCGAAGGCAACATGTAAGCCAATTGGCCCGCCCCTGATCATTTAGGGGCGGGCCGCTTTTTCCCAGGCAACCCCCCGCGAAATTTTAAGGAGATCCGCAATGGCCGGAGCCTCTCTTGTTCTGACCGATGACAGTGTCGTCAGCTGGTTGGACCGCCACTTGAACCGGCTGGAACATGCCTTTGCGCTGATCAGCGGATTGGCGGTTTTCGGGTTGATGATGCTGGCCGTGGTGTCGGTCAGCGGGCGCAATTTCATGAACCAGCCCATTCCCGGCTATGTCGACTGGATCGAACAGGCGATGCCGCTGATCGCCTTCATGGGCATTGCCTATACGCAGCGCGAGGGCGGGCATATTCGCATGGACCTGATGGTCGGCAAGTTGCGCGGGCGCGCGATGTGGCTGGCGGAACTGGCCACGACGCTTCTGATCCTGATCCTTATGATGCTTTTGGTCTGGGGCACTTTCGCGCATTTTCTACGCAGTTTCGATCTGGGCCAACCGATGTGGAGCCGTG
>CAXBGQ010000274.1:0-3821 GCA_963975135.1 uncultured Nioella sp.
TTTGCGGCTGAAGAACCGCGCCCTGGGCACACATTGGTGGAACCCGCCGCATATGATTCCGCTGGTCGAGGTGATCAGGACCGAGGCGGTTGAAACGGCCATTGCGCAAGCCACATTCGACCTTCTGGCTGATGCAGGGAAAACACCGGTCATGGTGGAAAAAGACGTGCCCGGCTTCATCGGCAACCGGCTGCAACACGCTTTGTGGCGCGAGGCGATAAGCCTTGTCGAGAATGGCATCTGCGATGCCGAGGCTGTGGATACGGTCATCAAGGCCAGCTTTGGCCGGCGGCTTGCGGTGCTGGGCCCGCTTGAGAATGCCGACCTTGTCGGCACCGACCTGACGCTCGACATCCACACCACTGTGCTGGCTGATATCGAAGCACGTCGCGGCCCGTCGCCATATCTGGAACAATTGGTCAGGGATGGCAAACTGGGGATGAAATCCGGGCACGGTTTTCGCAGCTGGACCAAGGCCGAGGCCGAGGATGTGCGCGCCCGCGTAGCGCGGCACCTGCTCCGGCTCGAAGAGATTCTAAGCGACTGACACCAAAGGTAATTGCCGGTTGGGAGGCCGGCGCAAGGGAGGAACCCACATGAGACGCAATCAACCGACACGCCGCATCTTTCTGGCCGGAACCGCCGCCACATTGGCAGCACCCGCCATCCTGTCATCAACCCGGGCCTATGCACAAACGCCAACGCTGCGCGTTGGTCATGTCAGCCCGCGGACTGGCCCTTTGGCCGCCTTTGCCGAGGCGGATGACCATATCATCGCGGGCATCCAAGAGGCCTTTGCAGGAGGCCTGGAAAACAATGGCCGCGCCTGGAATATCGAGATCATCAGCAAGGACAGCCAGTCCAACCCCAACCGCGCCGCGGAAGTCGCGGCCGATCTGATCTTGGGTGACGAGGTCGACATCATCGTCGCAGCCTCAACGCCGGATACGGTCAACCCCGTGGCGGATCAGGCAGAAATCAACGACGTGCCCTGCATCAGCACCGATTGCCCCTGGCAGCCGTATTTCTTTGGGCGCAGCGGCGTGCCGGGCGTAGGGTTCCAAAGCACCTATCACTTCTTCTTCGGAATCGAAGACTGGATCGCCGCGACATTGGGCATGTGGGGCGGCGTTGATGTCGGCACACAGGTTGCGGGCATGTTCCCCAATGACGCCGATGGCAATGCCTTTGGCGATGCGCAGAACGGCCTGCCGCCGGCAATGACGGCGGCAGGCTATACAATCACCGATCCGGGCCGTTACCAGCCCCTGACCGATGATTTCTCAAACCAGATTGCCGCCTTCAAAGAGGCGGGCTGCACGATTGTCACCGGCAATATGATCCCGCCGGATTTTGCAACTTTCTGGGCACAGGCAGCCCAGCAGGGCTTCAATCCGAAGATTGTGACCATTGGCAAGGCGCTGCTGTTCCCTTCGGTTATCGAAAGCCTTGGCGCGCGTGGTGACGGGCTGACGACCGAGGTCTGGTGGTCACCTGATCATCCGTTCTCCTCTTCGCTGACCGGGGTCAGCGCGCGCGATCTGACGGCGGGCTACACCTCGGCAACCGGGCGGCCCTGGACACAGCCTATCGGGTTCAAACATGCGCTGTTCGAGGTGGTCGCCGATGTTGTCCAACGGTCCGAGGATCTTGAGGATCCGGCAGCCATTGTTGCGGCGATTGCGTCAACGAACCTTGATACGATTGTGGGCAATGTGAACTGGGACAATGGCCCGATCAACAATGTCACCAAGACACCGCTTGTTGCAGGCCAGTGGCAGAAAGCGGGCGATGGCTTCGATCTCAAGATCGTTGCAAATGCCGGCCAGCCGCATATCCCGCTGACGGGCGAACTCAAACTGCTTGGCTAACGACAATGGGCGGCGTTTATGCGCCGCCCCAACTTCCCGTTTGAAAGAATATCATGGCTTTGCTGCGGCTGAATTCAGTTCAGAAATCTTTCGGCGCCGTCACGGTGGCCGACCAGCTCAGCTATGACGTTGTGCAGGGCGAGGCGCTTGGGGTAATCGGGCCGAATGGCGCGGGCAAAACCTCGATGTTCAACCTGATCACCGGCACGCTGGCGCCCGATAGCGGGCAGGTCTGGTTTGATGGTCACGACATTACCGCGCTGTCCTCGGCCCGCCGGTGCCGTGCGGGGGTTGCGCGCAGCTTTCAGGTGCCGCAGCCGTTTTCGGGCATGACGGTGTTTGAAAACGCGATGATCGCCGCCACGCAGGCGGCCAGGCTGCACGGCGCACAGGCCGAGCGGTTTTGTCTGGAGGTTCTGGACCAGACCGAGTTGCTGCCAAAGGCCAATACTCTTGCTGGCCGCCTGACATTGCTGGAGCGTAAACGCCTGGAACTGACCCGCGCGCTTTGTGCCAAACCAAGGCTGCTTTTGCTTGACGAAATCGCCGGCGGCCTGACCGAAGCCGAATGCGCCTCGCTGGTGCAGACCATCAAGGACATCCATGACTCCGGTGTCACCATCATTTGGATCGAACATGTGGTTCACGCGCTTCTGGCCGTTGTGGACCGGCTGATCGTGATCGATTTTGGCAAGAAAATCGCCGAGGGCGCGCCGCAGGCGATTATGGCCAGCCCGCAAGTGCAAGAAATTTATCTGGGGATTGATGTCGATGGATAAGACGCTTCTTTCCATGCGGGGGCTGAACGCCCATTACAACGATTTTCAGGCGCTCTATGGCGTGGATATGACCGTCGCCGAGGGCGAGGTTCTGGCGATTATCGGCGCGAATGGCGCGGGCAAAACCACGCTGATGCGCTCGATCACCGGCCTGCTCAAAAACGCGGCGGGGCAGATCAGCTACCGTGGGAAAGACATCAGCAGGTTTCGCGCCGACGAGGTGGCATCGCTTGGCATTGCAATGGTTCCCGAAGGGCGGCAGTTGTTTCCTTCGCTGAGTGTTGAAGAGAACCTGATGATCGGCGGGCAGGTTGGCCGCAAGGGGCCGTGGAACTTGACCGCGGTGCAAAAGCTGTTTCCTATACTGAAAGAGCGCCGCAATGTTCCCGCAACTGCCCTGTCCGGCGGACAGCAGCAGATGGTGGCAGTCGGGCGTGCGCTGATGGCGAACCCCGATTTGATCCTGTTCGATGAAATCAGCCTCGGCCTTGCTCCGATCATCATCAAGGACATTTATGACGCGCTTCCCGGAATTATCGGCGAAGGCATGAGCGCGATGATCGTGGAACAGGATATTTCCAAGGCGCTGTCAGTGTCGTCGCGGGTTTACTGCCTGCAAGAGGGGCGCGTTTCGCTTGAAGGGCAATCGGACAAAATTGCGCGCGCCGAAATTTCGCGCGCCTATTTCGGGATAGAATGACATGGAATGGCTGAATGCGATTGTGCAGGGCACCTTGCTGGGCGGGCTTTATGCGCTGTTCGCGGCGGGACTGTCTTTGATTTTCGGGGTCATGCGCCTTGTCAATATCGCGCATGGAGACCTGATCATTCTGGCGGCCTATCTTGGCCTGAGCGTAACAGCGGTGCTGGGTATTCACCCGTTGATGGCGCTGCTGCTGGTCGTGCCCGCAATGGGGTTGATCGGCTATGCGCTGCAACGCGGCATCTTGAACCAGACTTTGGGCGACGATCTGCTGCCGCCGCTGCTGGTCACATTCGGCCTGTCTGTCATCTTGCAAAACGGTTTGCTCGAAATCTATACGGCTGACCCGCAGAAAATGGATGCCGGGGTGCTGGAAACCGCCAGCTTTGATGTGGTCGGCCTGACAGTTGGGGTGCTGCCCGTTCTGACATTCGCAATGGCGGTTGCCGTGATCTGGGGGCTGCAATG
>CAXBGQ010000275.1:0-3810 GCA_963975135.1 uncultured Nioella sp.
GTGGCGGATCTTGTGGCCTGCCGCCTCGCGGTGCCAGGCAAAGATCTTGTCATCGGCGGAACTGGCGCGCTCGGCCTCGGTCAGGGTGGTGGCCAGGAGACTGCCGGCCTTTTCCGAGCGATCCGAGAGGCCGAGCAACCAGTCGGAGGACACCTCAAGCGCCTGGGCGCAGCCCGCGACCAGATGACCGCCGGGCATGCGGGCATCGTCTGTGGTCAAAAGCTGGGTGATGGTCGAGCGGTCAACGCCGGTGGCCCGCGACAGCGCCGCGCGGCTGAGGCCAGATTGCAGCATCGCGGCGGAAAGGCGGGCGCGGAACAGGGCGGCGCGGTCGAGTTTGGTGACATTACTGTGCATTGTTTATTTATATCACCATTGTTGAGGAATTGTAGAGTTTTTACGGACTGCCGCATGGTCGTTTGCGTTGATAAGGAATTCGGGCGGGGCTGATACGCCTTTCGCACTTCAAAAAAATGTCTGAAGGATAGGATGCCGATGCGTGTCGAATGGCCGACCCTTGCGTTGATCGTGATTGCTTATTTTATCTGGGCGATCGGCCTGTTCTGGCTGCCGGTTTTGTGGATGCCGCTGGCCTTTCTGGCAGTACTGGCGGGCATCGTGTTGAATTCCTCGTTGCAGCATGAAGTCCTTCACGGCCATCCGTTCCCTGGCCACGCCATCGCAGGCGGCGCGCTGGTCTATCCGGCGCTGAACCTCTGCATTCCGTATGAGCGGTTCCGCGATACCCATCTCAAGCATCACCTCGACAGCAATCTGACCGATCCCTATGACGACCCCGAGAGCAATTACATGGATCCGGATGTCTGGCAGGGACTGAATGCGCCGCTGCGGGCGGTGCTCAGGGCCAATAACACACTGCTTGGGCGCATCCTGCTTGGGCCGGCCATCAGCCAGGTGGTGTTCATGGCAAGTGATTTGCGGGCGATCCGGGACGGCGAGCGGGTGGTACTGCGGGCCTGGGCCGGGCATCTGGTGGGCGTGGTGGCGATCCTGTGGCTGGTTTCCGCCTCACCCATGCCGGTGTGGCTCTATCTCATTGCGGCCTATCTGGGTCTCGGCGTTTTGAAGATCCGCACCTTTCTGGAGCATCAGGCGCATGAAAAAGTGCGCGGGCGCACGGTTGTGATCGAGGATCGCGGGCTGCTGGCGTTTCTGTTCCTGAACAACAATTTTCACGTCGTGCATCACATGCATCCGCGTCTGTCGTGGTACAAATTGCCGGGGCTTTATTTCGCCAACCGTGAGAAATATCTCAGCCGCAATGATGGCTACCGGTTCCGCAATTACGCCGAGGTGTTCCGGGCGTTTTTCTGGCGCGCCAAGGATCCGGTGCCGCATCCGCTTTGGCATCAGGATTGACGGCAGGGGGTATCGGCGCAATGTAGCGCCATGCCCATCTGGATACCCGTCACCATTGCCGCCGCCTTCATGCAGAACCTGCGGTTCCTGCTGCAACGCCATCTCAAGGTCACGACGCTGTCGACCGGCGGGGCGACATGGGCGCGGTTTCTCTATTCCGCGCCTTTGGTGGCGCTGCTGGTCTGGGTCTATGCCACGGCCAGCGCGCAGGCCTATCCCGGCACCAACCCGCGGTTCTGGATCTTCATTATCACCGGCGGCATGGCGCAGATGCTGGCGACGATGTGCGTTGTGGCGCTGTTTGCGCATCGCAATTTCGCGGTCGGGATCACGCTGAAAAAAACCGAGGTGATCCTGACGGCGCTGATGGGGCTGGTGATCCTGGGCGAGGCGGTCTCGACCCCGGTTCTGATCGCCATCGGCGTCGGGTTCCTGGGCGTTATCCTGCTGTCGGACCCGCCCAAAACCGCCATACCGCTGACGTGGCAGGCACGGGTGTTCAACCCGGCATCCGGCTATGGGCTGGCGTCGGGCGTGTTGTTCGGCATCTCTGCGGTGGGGTATCGCGGGGCGTCCTTGTCGCTTGAGGCGGGCGATGTGATGTTGCGCGCCAGCTTCACGCTTTCGGCGGCTACGGCGGTGCAAACGCTGGTTCTGGGGTTGTGGCTGTTTTTTCGTGAACGCGCCGAGATTGCCCGCGTCATCGCCTCGTGGCGGGTATCGTCGCTGGTCGGGCTGACCTCGATGTTGGGATCGCTCGGCTGGTTCATCGCCTTCACGCTGCAAACGGCGGCTTATGTGAAGGCGCTTGGCCAGATCGAGCTGGTCTTTACCTTTCTCTTTTCGGCGCTTTGGCTGAAAGAGACATCATCGCCCAAGGAAATCGGCGGCATCGCGTTGATTGTCATGAGCCTTTTGATCATTGTCTGGGGGGCGCTGGTTTGAACATCATGCTGTCGATCGCACCGGTTTTCGTGCTGATCTGTCTTGGCTATGTGCTGCGCCGGGGCGGCATCCCGTCGACCGAGTTCTGGAACCTCAATGACCGGCTGGTCTATTTCCTGCTGATGCCGGCGCTGTTTTTTGTGCGCATTTCCACCGCCGATCTGTCGGGGGCTACGCTGATCCCGCTGGCGGGCACGCTCTATGCCGGGTTCTTTCTGGCGCTTGGGTTCGGCGTTCTGGCGGGGCGCGCGTTGCGGCGCGGAGGCGCGGTGGCCACGTCTGTCATGCAGGGCGCGGGCCGGTTCAACACCTTTATCGCGCTGGCCGTGGCCGAGGCGCTTTATGGTGTCGCAGGCCTGCAGATCGCGGTTCTGGCGGCGGCGATTTTGGTGCCGGTGGTCAACCTTTCGGTGGTCAGCCTCTTTGCCGTGATGGTGCCGCAACCGGGCAAAAGGCCGGTTCTGATCGCGGCGAAGGGGCTGGCGATGAACCCGCTGATCCTGTCGATTTTGGCCGGGATCGCGGCCAATTTGTCGGGCTTGGGCGAGGTGCCGGTGCTGCATGACACGCTGTCGATCCTGGGGGCGGCGGCGCTGCCGATCATGTTGCTCTGCGTTGGCGCGAACCTGAAACTGCGCGGGCTTTCGGCCGATATGCTGCCCATATTGGCGTCGGGTCTGGGCAAACTGGTGATCTTTCCGGCTGTCGTTGCAGGGCTGGCGCTGGTGGTCGGGCTCGACCCGATGCAGGCGCAGATCGCGTTGATCTATGGAGCCCTGCCCACTGGCGTCGAGGCCTATACGCTGGCGCGCCAACTGGGCGGTGACGCGCCCTTGATGGCCGCGATGATCACGGTGCAGACGCTGGTGTCATTCCTGACATTGCCGGTCTGGATCGCCTTGGGTGAGGCGTTGTTTCTGCGATTCTAAAGCCGTTCGAACCGGCTGATTGCATCGAGATTGTTGAAAAACGGCACGCCGGGTTGGGCCGATCCGCTCAGGATGGCCCCGATCTCGGCCAGCACCACCTCGGTGATGAAGGGCATGTCAAAGCCGCGCACTTCATCCAGCGGCACCCATTGCAAATGGCTCAGCTCATCCTCGGCGTTCGAGAAATCATCGGGGTCATTGGCCAGCGCATCCGCATCGGCCAAGAAAAACCGCGCGTCGAACCGGCGCGGCCGGCCCGGCGGCGTGATGGCGCGAAACACGAATTGCAGCGTCGCACCGTCGGGCAGATGGCCGGTGGCCAGATAACCGCGCCAACCTTTGGGGGCCGCGATCTGACCCGCGCGGGCATCAAGGCTGCCCAACAACAGGCCGGTTTCCTCCCACAACTCGCGCGTGGCGGCGGCCAGAAGGGCGGCGGCGGGCAGGGCCGACCCCTTGGCCAGACGGGTGGCGCAATCGGCGGGCGGATCCTGGGCCAGCGGAATTTCGGCATCGACCGCATCGACCGCCCCGCCGGGAAAGACGAATTTCGACG
>CAXBGQ010000276.1:0-3748 GCA_963975135.1 uncultured Nioella sp.
GACGCGGGCGCGGAGCCTCCGGCGGGGATATTTTGAGCGCAAAGAAGGCGGAGATGCGCCACGGGCCGCGAGGGCGCGCATGCGGGGCGCGCGCGCCGCTGGCGTTCAGATGGTCAGGCCACCATCGACGACCAGAAGCTCGCCTGTGGTGTAGCTGGCGGCGTCTGAAACAAGGTAGAGCACCGCGCCCGCCATTTCCTCGGGCTCGGCCGGGCGTTTCATCGGCAGGCGCGCCATGATCGCGTCGTGATGCGGTTGGCTGTCCAGCAGTGCTCCGGCGAATTTGGTGCGGGTCCAGCCCGGCGCGATGGCATTGACCCGGATGCCCAGGGGCGCGCATTCCTTGGCGAAGGCCTGGGTCATGTTCACCACCGCTGCCTTGGTGAGGGAATAGGTGCCCTGACCGTCGCCGGGCTCCAGCGCGTTGACCGAGGCGGTGTTGACGATGGCCCCCTTTCCTTGCGCGCGCATCAGTTTTCCGGCCGCCACCGACATGAAGAAATAGCCGCGGATATTGACGTCGAGCGTTTTTTGGAAGCTGCCGGGATCGGTGTCGAGGATATGGCCGAAATAGGGGTTGGTGGCGGCGTTATTCACCAGGATATCGAGCCGGCCATGGGTGGCTTCGATATGGCCGATGACCGCATCGATCGCGTCCATGTCGCCGATATGGCAGGCCAAGCTATCGGCGCTGAGGCCTTTGGCGCGGATGGCCTCTGCCACCGCCTCGCACCCTTCGATCCTGCGGCTGCTGACCACGATATGGGCCCCATGTTCGGCCAGAAGATGGGCGATTCCGGCACCGATGCCACGGCTGGCCCCGGTGACCAACGCGACGCGGCCCGAGAGGTCGAAGAGAGGATGGGGGGTCATGATGCGTGCTCCGATGTAAGTTAGCGCAAGGCTATAGCACTTTCGTAAAAACCTGAATCACTTAACGCTGCCTGAAATCGAAGATTTCAACGCATTAAGTGATGCACGGTGCCTCAGGTATTCCGAGAAGTGCGTTAGGAAGCGACGCGGGATTGGGCAAGGGCTGTTGACACTTGGCGGCTTGCGGCGGACGTTCGGAGCCTGGGCAATCAGAGGGCGGAGACGATGGATTTTGAACCGAGTGCAAAGGTTGTGGAAATGCGGGCGCGGCTGGAGGCGTTCATGGCGGCCCATATCCTGCCCGACGAGGCCGTTTTCCGCACCCATTTCGAGACTACGTCGACACCGTTTCGCACGCCGGATTTCTTTGAGGATCTGAAGGCCAGGGCGCGGGCCGAGGGGCTGTGGAACCTCTTTTTGCCGCGCGCCCATGGCGGCACGCTCAGCAATCTGGACTATGCTCAACTGGCCGAGATCATGGGGCGGGTCTGGTGGGCCCCCGAGATATTCAACTGCAATGCGCCCGATACCGGCAATATGGAAACGCTGCTGCTCTATGGTTCAGAGGCGCAAAAGGCGCGCTGGCTGGGGCCTCTGATGGCCGGTGAAATCCGGTCGGGCTTTGCCATGACAGAGCCTGACGTGGCCTCATCCGACGCCACCAATATCGAATGCGAGATCCGCCGTGAAGGCGGCGATTACGTGGTGAACGGGCGCAAATGGTACACGACGGGCGGCATGCGCGAGAGCTGTGCCGTGTTCATCGTGATGGGCAAATCGGACCCCGAGAACCCCAACCGCCACGAACAGCAAAGCATGATCCTGGTACCGCGCGACGCGCCCGGGGTCGAGATTGTGCGCCATGTGACCACCTTTGGCTATAGCGACGCGCCCTTTGGCGAGGCCGAGATCGTGTTCGACAATGTCCGCGTGCCGGCGGAAAACCTGCTGTTGGGCGAGGGGCGCGGGTTCGAGATTGCGCAAGGGCGGCTTGGCCCCGGGCGTATCCACCATTGCATGCGGCTGGTGGGGGCCGCGCAGAGGGCGCTGGAACTGGTGCTAGACCGGGTCGAGACGCGGCGCACCTTCGGCAAGAAGCTGAGCGAGCATCAATCGGTGCGCGAGGATATTGCGCTGAGCTGGTGCGAGATCGAACAGGCGCGGCTCCTGACGCTGAAGGCTGCGGCCAAGATCGACGCCGAAGGGGCGAAATCGGCGCGCGACCTGATTGCGGCGATCAAGATCGTGGCTCCGAAAATGGCGCAAAGGGTGATCGACCGGGCCATTCAGATCCATGGCGGGGCCGGTCTGACGCAGGATCTGCCGCTGGCGGAACTCTTTAATTACGCCCGTCAGATCCGGCTGGCCGATGGGCCCGATCAGGTCCATATGATGGCTTTGGGGCGGCAATTGGTGCGGGCGCATCACGCCGCGAAAGCGTGATGGAGGGGCTGCCGATTGCGTCTCTGGGGCGCTATCTGGAGGGGCGGATCGCGGGGTTTCGCGGCCTGCGCACGGCGCTGAAATTCAGCGATGGGCAGTCCAACCCGACCTATCGGTTGCTTGCCGAGAGCGGCGATTATGTCCTGCGCCGCAAACCGGGCGGCGATCTGTTGAAATCGGCCCATGCGGTGGATCGGGAATATCGCGTGTTGTCGGCGCTGGCCGACACGGATGTCCCGGTGGCGCGCGCCTTGCATCTTTGTGCCGACGAAAGCGTCATCGGCGCGATGTTTTATGTGATGGAATTTGTTCCGGGCCGGGTGTTTTGGGACCCCGCTTTGCCGGGGCTTGAGCCTGCCGAGCGGGCCGCGATTTATGACGCGATGAACGCCACCCTGGCGGCGATCCACTCGGTGGATCTGGTGGCTGTGGGGCTAGTGGATTACGGGCGACCGGGCAGCTATTTCGCCCGTCAGTTCGCCACCTGGAGCCGCCAGTATCGCGCCACCGAGACCGAAACCCTGCCCGAAATTGAGCGGATCATGGCCTGGTTGGAGGCCAATATGGTGGCCGATGACGGGCGCGTTTCGCTGGTGCATGGCGATTACCGGCTGGATAATGTGATGTTTGACCCAGTGGCCCCACGGGTGGCTGCGGTGATGGATTGGGAGCTTTCGACGCTTGGCCATCCATTGGCCGATCTGGCCTATCAATGCATGTTGTGGCGGATGCCGCCGGGCCCGGTTCTGAGCGGTCTGGAGGGTGTCGCGCGGTCGGAAAATGGCCTGCCGGTCGAGGAGGAATACGTCGCGGGCTACTGCGACCGGATGGGGCTGTCGCGCATTGACGATTGGCATTTCTATCTGGTGTTCGGGCTCTTTCGTCTGGCCGCGATCGTGCAGGGCGTGAAGTTCCGCGCACTTGCCGGCAATGCCTCGTCTGACCATGCCTTGCAGGTGGGCGCGCTTGTTTCGCCGCTGGCGCGCAAGGCCTGCGATATTCTGGATGCTGATGGCTGAAATCGGGGGCGATTTCGGCGGGCCGAGAGGCCGTAATTTGGTGCGCTGCGGGGTGTCGAGATCGTGGAGTCCGGCCATAGGGTTCTATTGCCCATCAACTGTGTCCTGCAACTATCTCATTAACAACAGACAAACGCTGCTTGCTTCAGCTCGTTGTATGGCCTTCGGGTATTTTCAGGGTGCCAACTGTTTCTGACCGAAAAATCGACCAAAAATATTTGGTCAAAAATATGTGTGCTGAATAACACTTCGTAACCCATTCATTTTTTGTGAAAAGGTGGAAATCGCGTTTTCTCGGCCGCGACGGTCCAATCCATGTGATTGCGCACATATTCCTGGGCGGCGTCGCGGGGCGGTTGGTAGTCCCAGCTTACCAGTTTTCCGACCTCCATCGCCGAATAAACCGGCCTGCG
>CAXBGQ010000277.1:0-3734 GCA_963975135.1 uncultured Nioella sp.
CAGCAGGATATCGTATTTTGCGCAGATCTCCTGCACGCGGGGCCAATAGCCCTCGGGCGGCGTGATGACGCCGCCACCGGCGGTGACCGGCTCCAGGCAGAGCGCGCCGACCGTATCGGCCCCTTCGCGCAGGATCACCTCTTCGATGGCATCGGCGGCACGCTGGCCATATTCCTCGCCCGACAGATCCCACTGCGCGCGGTATTCCATGCAATGCGGCACCTGGACGAAACCGGGCGCAAAGGGCCCGTATTGCGCGTTGCGCTCCTCCTGACCGCCGGCCGACATCGTGGCCAGGGTCGAGCCGTGATAGTCGCGCTCACGGTAGAGGATCTTGTGCTTCTTGCCACCATAGCGCTTATGCGCGATCTGGCGGACCATCTTGAAGGCCTTCTCATTCGCTTCGGAGCCGGAGTTGGTATAATAAACCCGGCTCATGCCCGGCATCTTGTAGATCAGCATCTCGGCAAAGACCGAGCCGGGGATGGAGCCCGCGGAATTGGCGAAATAGTTCAGCTTGATCAGCTGGTCGTAGACCGCCTTGGCGATGCGCTCGCGGCCATAGCCGACATTGACGGTCCAGACCCCGCCCGACACGGCATCGAGATGCTCCTTGCCGGTGGCATCCCAAACCCGCATGCCCTTGCCCTCGACAATGATGCGCGGATCGTTGGTCTCGAACTGTTTGTGGTGGATCAGGTGGTGCCACAGATGGGCGCGGTCGGCCTCGATCACGGCGGTCAGGTCATTTGGATTCACGGATGTGTTCATGGCTGTTTCTCCCGAATGAACAGGCGTTCTGGCAGCGACAGTGCCGATTTCATGGCCCCACAGATAGGGCCAGAGGCCGCGCAGTCATAGCGCCAGTGCGTTGACAATTTCCGCGCCTGCGGCGATGCAGGGCATCAGTCCAACCGAAAGCACCGGATAAGTCCAGTCATGTCGATCCCCGTGGACAGTTTCTACCTTGACCCCGATGTCGAGGGCACCCTGCAACAAAAGGTGCAACGCCTTGTGGCGGAGGGGATATTGTCAGGCCGGTTCCGGTCCGGAGAAAAGCTGCCCTCCAGCCGGAAATTGGCGCTGCATCTGGGCATCAGCCGGATCACCGTGACCAATGCCTATACCGAGCTTTTGTCGGATGATTACCTGAATTCGCGGGGCCGATCGGGCTATTTCGTCTCGGATACCGCGCCGGTGCCCTCCAGTTTCGAGCCGCCCCCGAAATCCGATCGCGGCGGTATCGACTGGTCGCGCGCCATCGGACAGCGTTTTTCCAGCCCCGGCTGGCCCATTCGCCCGACAAACTGGAAAGATTACCCCTACCCGTTCATCTATGGTCAGGCCGATCCGCGGCTCTTTTCACATCAGACCTGGCGCCAATGCGCATTGCAGGCCCTGGGCCAACGGGATTTTTCGGTTCTGACGGCGGATTATTACGAGCAGGATGATGACCGTCTGCTGGAATACATCCAGCGCCATATCCTGCCGCGCCGGGGCATTGCCGCGCGCAAGGATCAGATCCTGATCACGCTTGGCGCGCAGAATGCCCTGTGGATGACGGCGCAGATCCTGCTGACGCAGCGCCGGGTGGCCGCGATGGAAAACCCGGCCTATCCCGGCCTGCGCGAGATCCTGAGCCAGACCCGGTGCCGCACCGTGGCGATTGACGTCGATGCCTATGGCCTTCCGCCCTCGCGGTTGCCGGAAGATACCGATGTGGTCTTTGCCACCGTGTCGCATCATTGCCCGACCAATGTGACCATGCCGCTTGGCCGCCGCAAGGAATTGCTGCGCCTGGCCGAACAGCGCGGCTTTGTCATTGTCGAGGATGAGTATGAGTTCGAACTGTCTTTCATGGGCGCGCCATCGCCCTCGCTCAAATCCATGGATCGCAGCGGCTCTGTGATCCATATCGGGTCGTTCTCGAAATCGCTCTTTCCCGGGTTGCGCCTGGGCTACATCGTGGCATCCGAGGAATTCATCCAGGAGGCGCGCGGCCTGCGTGGGCTGGTCCTGCGCCATCCGCCCGGCCATATCCAGCGCACGGTGGCCTATTTCCTGTCGCTCGGCCATTACGATGCGCAGATCAATCGGATGCGACAGGCCTATGAACGTCGCCGTGCCGTGATGGCCGAGGCGATTGCCAATGAAGGCCTGCATATTGCCGAAAACGCAGGCACCGGCGGCTCAAGTTTCTGGATGATCGCACCCGAGGGCGTCGATACCGAAACACTGGCCGCACGACTGGACGCGCGCGGTGTCATTATCGAACCGGGGCGCGGCTTCTTTGGCCCCGATCACGGCCCGTCGCGGCATTACCGGCTGGCCTACAGTTCCATCCATGAAGACAGGATTCCCGAGGGCATCCGCCTGATCGCCGATGAGATCCGGACGTTTGGACCTATGGAGCCCGTCTAACTGGCCCTAACCGCCGCCCCGGCCGAGCCGGTAACCTGCGCCGCAGACATGCCAGCCCCATTTCCCGTAATCCACCCGGAGACCCGCGCCATGAAGATGACGACCGAAGAAGCCTTTGTGAAAACCCTGCAATTGCACGGGATCGAGGATGCCTTTGGCATCATCGGGTCGGCCATGATGCCCATCTCGGACATCTTCGGGAAGGCTGGCATCCGGTTTTGGGATTGCGCCCACGAAGGCTCGGGCGGGATGATGGCCGATGGCTATACCCGCGCATCCGGCAAGATGAGCATGATGATCGCCCAGAACGGGCCCGGCATCACCAACTTCGTGACCGCCGTCAAAACCGCCTATTGGAACCACACGCCTTTGCTGTTGGTCACGCCGCAGGCCGCCAACAAGACCATCGGCCAGGGCGGGTTCCAGGAGATGGAGCAAATGCGCATGTTCGCCGATTGCGTCGCCTATCAGGAGGAGGTGCGCGACCCCTCACGCATGGCCGAAGTGCTGAACCGGGTGATCATGAACGCGCGTCGCGCCAGCGCGCCGGCGCAGATCAACGTGCCGCGCGATTTCTGGACCCAGGTGATCGATATCGAGCTGCCCGCAATTGTCGAATTTGAACGCCCCGCAGGCGGAGCAGCCGCCGTGCAGGCCGCCGCCGATCTGCTGTCGGAGGCGAAATTCCCCGTCATTCTGAACGGGGCCGGCGTGGTTCTGGGCGGGGCGATCCCGGCCTCGATGGCGCTGGCAGAACGTCTCGATGCGCCGGTCTGCGTCGGCTATCAGCACAATGACGCCTTTCCGGGCAGCCACCCGCTTTTTGCCGGGCCGCTTGGCTATAATGGCTCCAAAGCCGGGATGGAACTGATCAAACAGGCCGATGTCGTGCTTTGCCTCGGCACCCGGCTGAACCCGTTTTCGACCCTGCCGGGCTATGGCATGGAATACTGGCCTTCCGACGCGAAGATCATTCAGGTCGATATCAATCCCGACCGGATCGGTCTGACCAAGAAGGTAACCGTCGGCATCGTGGGCGATGCCAAACAGGTGGCCGAGGGCATTCTGGAGAAGCTGGCGGCTGGTGCAGGTGACGCCGGGCGCGAGGCCCGCAAGGCCGCGATCGCGCAGACCAAATCGGCCTGGGCGCAGCAGCTGAGCTCGATGGATCACGAAGAGGACGATCCCGGCACCAACTGGAACGAACGCGCCCGCGGGGCCAAGCCCGACTGGATGAGCCCGCGCATGGCCTGGCGCGCGATTCAGGCGGCGCTTCCGGGCGATGCGATCATTTCGTCGGATATCGGCAATAA
>CAXBGQ010000278.1:0-3711 GCA_963975135.1 uncultured Nioella sp.
CATATTCCCGGTGGATGAAGAGACGATCAACTACCTGCGCCTGACGGGCCGCGAGGAGAGCCAGCTGGAACTGATCGAAACATATATGAAAGCGATGGGTATGTGGCATACGCCGGATGCGCCTCCAGCACGTTACAGCTCGGTGCTGGAGCTGGATCTTGCGGAGGTGGTGCCCTGTCTCGCCGGGCCCAAGCGGCCGCAGGATTATGTCGCCCTGACCGATGCCAAATCGGCCTTTGCCAAAGAGATGTCCGACACGTTCAAGCGCCCGATGGGCAAGGAAGTGGCCGTGAAGGGCGAAGATTACACGATGGAATCGGGCAAGGTCGTGATCGCCTCCATCACCTCCTGCACCAACACTTCGAACCCTTACGTGATGATCGGGGCAGGGCTGGTGGCGCGCAAGGCCGCGGCGCTCGGTCTGGATCGCAAGCCTTGGGTGAAAACCTCGCTGGCCCCCGGCAGCCAGGTCGTATCGGCCTATCTGGAGGCCGCCGGTCTGCAGGAGGATCTGGACAAGGTCGGCTTCAACCTGGTCGGCTACGGCTGCACCACCTGCATCGGCAATTCCGGCCCCATTCAGGCGGAACTGTCCGAGGCCATTGCCGAGGGCGATCTGGTCGCCACCTCGGTCCTCTCGGGCAACCGCAATTTCGAAGGCCGCATCAGCCCCGATGTGCGCGCCAACTATCTGGCGTCGCCGCCGCTGGTGGTGGCCTATGCGCTGGCGGGCACGATGGACATCAACCTGGCCACCGATCCGATCGCACAGACGCCGGAAGGCCGCGATGTCTATCTGAAAGATATCTGGCCGACGTCGAAAGAAGTGGCTGATCTGGTGGAGGCGACCGTGACCCGCGAGGCGTTCCTCGAAAAATACGCCGATGTGTTCAAGGGCGATGAGAAATGGCAGGGCGTCGAAACCACGGATGCCAAGACCTATGACTGGCCGCCGCAATCGACCTATGTGCAGAACCCGCCCTATTTCCAGGGCATGAGCGCCGAGCCCGGCGTGATCACCAATATCGACGGTGCCAAGGTGCTGGCGGTTCTGGGCGACATGATCACCACCGACCACATCAGCCCGGCCGGATCGTTCAAGGATACCACGCCCGCGGGGAAATATCTGATCGAGCGTCAGGTGCCACAGCGCGAGTTCAATTCCTATGGTGCCCGGCGCGGCAATCACGAGGTCATGATGCGCGGCACCTTCGCCAATATCCGCATCAAGAACGAGATGCTCGATGGCGTCGAGGGCGGCTATACCAAGGGCCCCGATGGCGATCAGGCCTCGATCTACGATGCCGCGATGGCCTATCAGGAGGCGGGCACGCCACTGGTGATCTTTGGCGGTGAGCAATATGGGGCCGGATCGTCGCGCGATTGGGCGGCGAAGGGCACCGCGCTTTTGGGCGTCAAGGCCGTGATCGCCGAAAGCTTCGAGCGCATTCACCGGTCGAACCTCGTTGGCATGGGCGTGATCCCGTTCGAGTTCACCGGCGGCGACAGCCGCAAATCGCTTGGCCTGACCGGCGACGAAACGGTATCGATCTCGGGTCTGGACACGATCGAGCCGTTGCAGGAGGTGCCCTGCACGATCACCATGGCCGATGGCAGCGTCAAGACTATCACGCTGAAATGCCGGATCGATACCGCGATCGAGATCGAATATATCGAACATGGCGGCGTGCTGCATTACGTGCTGCGCAACCTGGCCAAAGCGGCCTGAACGGCACGGATATGAAAAATCCAGGCCCCGTCCTTTCGGGCGGGGTTTGGGGGCTGGCCCGGGCGCTGGCAAGGGCCTTCGAAGGCCCTTTTGACGCGGTTTCGAAACCGCGTCAAAAGCTGCTTTGAAGCAGCTTTTGACCCCTCGTTGCTGGACATTGCGCATCAAGTTGGCAAACTGCGCGATATGACGGGATCCTCCATCACTTTCACCCACGCGCTTTGCCGCGCGCCCGCGCGTTCCGTGGCACGAGGGCTGCGCGCTGTTGATCACGGCGCTCCGGACGCTGATGAATTTGCCCGCGAGCATGGCTCCTATGTCGCGGCGTTACGCGCGACCGGGGCGGATGTCACCGTGCTGCCGGCGCAGGAAGATTTCCCCGATAGCGTGTTCATCGAAGATCCCGCCCTGATCCTGAAGGGGGTGGCGATTGAACTTCGCCCCGGCGCGCCAAGCCGGTTGGGTGAGGCACCCGCCCTTGCCGCCGATCTCGCGCTCTATGGCCTTGAGGTCCGGCACCTGCCCGAGGGCGGATTTGTCGATGGCGGCGATATTCTGTGTTCCGATTTCGAGGTGATGGTCGGGTTTTCGGCGCGCACCGATCGCGCCGGGATCGAGGGGCTGCGGCCCATAGCCGAAGATCTGGGCCATCATGTGCGCATTGTCGAAACCCCGCCCGAGATCCTGCATTTCAAGACCGAATGCAGCCTCTTGGACCCCGATACCGTGCTGGCCACGCCGCGCCTTGCGGCCACGGGCGCGTTCAACGGCTACAGGGTGATCGAAACCGCCGAGGACGAAGAGGCCGCCGCCAACGCCATCCGGTTCAATGATCCGGTCTTTCTGGCGCGCGGGCATCCCAGGACGGCCGAGCGGCTGGAGGCGGCGGGGTTCAGCGTCCTATCGCTGCCTGTCGGCCAGGCCGCGCTTCTGGATGGTGGCCTGTCCTGCATGTCTCTGCGCTATTCCTTGCCCAATTAACCCGCCAAAAGGAGGTCCGAAATGCTCGATCCCGCAACCATCACCGGCTATCACGCGCATGTCTACTACGACACCAGTTCCGTCGGCCGCGCCCGTGCGGTCTGCGAGGCGGCTCATGCCAGATTTGGTGTCTCGATGGGGCGCATGCATGACAAGCCCGTGGGCCCGCACCCGACCGGATCGTGCCAATTGGCGGCCACGCCCGCGGAATTCGCGGAGCTTTTGCCCTGGCTGGCGCTCAACCGTGAGGGGCTGGTGGTGTTTGCCCATCCCGATACCGGCGACCATCTGGCCGATCACCGTGATCACGGCATCTGGTTGGGCACCGGATTGCCGCTCGATCTGTCGATATTCGGTTGAGCGGAGGGCGCGCGTTATGAAAGGTTTCCCCGATCTTCCCCCGATCTGGTTCGCGGGTTTTTGCATCGTTGGCTGGTTTCTGGCCCGCGAATTGCCGCTGGTGATGGCTTTCGGTCCGGTTTTCCGGCTGTCGGGCCTTGTGCTGATCGCGACAGGGCTTGCTGTCATCGGTTGGTCGGCGCTGTGGTTTCTGAAAATGAAGACCACGATCGAACCGCATCACGACCCAAGCGTTCTGATCACCGAGGGCCCGTTCCGGTTTTCACGCAATCCGATCTATCTGGCCATGGTTGCGATGCTGACGGGGTTCGTGCTGTGGCTGGGTGCGTTGAGCGCGGTTTTGTTGCCCGGGCTTTTCATCTCGGTGCTGACCATCCGCTTCATCCTGCCCGAAGAGGCCCGCCTGGTGGACGCCTTCGGGCTTGAGGCCAGACGTTACATGCAGGTCACACGACGGTGGTTGTAACGCGAACTCGCAAAGGCTTGATTGGCAAGCGAGGCCAGGGGTCGTTACCTCTGGGGAACCGATCCGAAGGGAGCCCCATGGCCCGCATTGCACCTGTTCTTGCATTCCTGCTCGCGCTCTCGCCTGTCACCGCCGCGCGCGCCGACAGCCCTGTTGTGGTTGAGCTGTTTTCCTC
>CAXBGQ010000279.1:0-3632 GCA_963975135.1 uncultured Nioella sp.
GGCTCGGCCGGAGACCTGATCACATGCCGCCCCTTCGATGCCTCTCTGGCGCTCTACGACTCGGGCAACCTGGCCGATCTTTCCGATCTCGACGCGATGGAAAATTTCTCTTCCGTCGCGCAATCGGCCTGGCAGACAGATGACGGCAGCGCCACGTTCTGCGTGCCGATGGCCTCGGTGATCCACGGCTTCATCTACAATGCGGACGCATTCGAAGAGGTCGGCGTCGAGGTGCCCACCACGGTCGATGAATTCTTTGCCGTGCTCGATGCGTTCGAAGAGGATGGCGGCTATATCCCGCTGGCCATGGGCACCAATGACCAATGGGAAGCGGCCACCATGGGTTACAACAATATCGGGCCGAACTATTGGCGCGGTGAGGAAGGCCGGCTGGCGCTGATCGCAGGTGAGCAATCGCTGACCGACGAGCAATGGGTTGCTCCCTACCGGCAACTGGCCCGTTGGGGTCAATATATGGGCCGCGGCTTCGAGGCGCAGACATACCCTGACAGCCAGAACCTCTTTACCCTGGGCCGGGCCGCGATCTATCCGGCGGGCAGCTGGGAAATCACCGGCTTCAACGCGCTGGCCGAGTTTGAAATGGGGGCCTTCCGCCCGCCGGTTCAGAATGCGGGCGATGATTGCTTCATCTCGGACCACACCGATATTGCCATCGGCATGAACGCGGCCACCGAAAACGCCGAAGAGGCCCGGATCTTCCTGGAATGGGTCGGCTCCGAAGCGTTCGCCACCATCTACGCCAACGCGCTGCCCGGCTTTTTCTCGCTGTCCAGCTTTGACGTGCCGATGGAGGACCCACTGGCGCAGGAATTTGTGTCCTGGCGGGGTGAGTGCGAAAGCTCGATCCGGTCCACCTACCAGATCCTGTCGCGTGGCACGCCGAACCTGGAAAACGATACCTGGAACGCCTCGGCGCAGGTGATCCGCGGGGCCGAATCCCCCGAGGATGCCGGTGCCCGCCTGCAGGCAGGTCTGGCCAGCTGGTACGAACCGCAGCAGTAAACCCTCCCTTTACTGCTTGGCTGGTCCGGGCGCGCGCTGCGCCCGGACCCACCCCCAACGCCTCGGAGGCCTCCATGGGCAATTCCCGCATCAAATGGCATATCATCGTGTTTCTGGCCCCTGCCGTGCTGGTCTACACCACGATCATGATCATCCCGCTCTTTAACACGCTGCGGTTGTCGCTCTTCACCGAGGTCGATCAGGAACGCATCTATGTCGGCCTGGAAAATTTCCGCACGCTTTTTGGCGATGAACGCTGGTCGGCCAGCTTCTGGAACGCATTGGGCAATAATTTCTGGTTTTTCATCATCCATATGCTGGTGCAAAACCCCATCGGCATCCTGCTCGCCGCGATCCTCAGCCATCCCAGCCTGCGCTTCGGGGCGTTCTACCGCACCGCGATCTTCATCCCGACCATTCTCAGCTTCGTCATCGTAGGCTTTGCCTGGAAACTGATCCTGTCGCCGATCTGGGGCATCGCCCCCGGCATGCTGGATGCGGTCGGTTTAGGCAGCTTTTACCAGCCCTGGCTGGGGTTGGAGGAAACCTCGCTGACCACGCTGGCGCTGATTTCTGTCTGGCAGTTCGTCGGCATCCCGATGATGCTGATCTACGCCGCGCTGCTGACCATCCCCGATGAGATTCTGGAGGCTGGCGAATGCGACGGCGTTACCGGATTGTCGGCCTTCTGGAAGATCAAGCTGCCGCTTATCCTGCCCTCGATCGGGATCATCTCTATCCTGACATTCGTCGGCAATTTCAACGCGTTCGACCTGATCTATGCCGCGCAGGGCGCGCTGGCGGGGCCGAATTTCTCGACCGATATCCTGGGCACCTTCATGTATCGCACCTTCTTTGGCTTCCAGCTGCAACTGGGCGATCCGCATATGGGCTCGGCCATCGCCAGCGCCATGTTCGCCATCATCCTCATCGGGGTCTGTATCTACCTGTTCGGTATCCAGACCCGGATGCGCCGCTATCAGTTCTGAGGGGAATGACCATGAACAAGGCCCGCAGAAATCCCGCCAACATGATCGCCGCGCATGGCATCCTGATCGCCTATACGGTGATCGCGCTTTTTCCGGTCGTGGTGATCCTGATCAACAGCTTCAAATCCCGCCGCGCCATTTTCCGCGACCCGCTGGCGTTGCCCGATGCCGAAAGTTTCTCGACGGTCGGCTACCAGACCGTGTTCAATCAGGGCGATTTCTTTCTCTATTTCCAGAACTCGATGATCGTCACGGTGGCCTCGCTGTTTTTCGTGCTGCTATTCGGGGCCATGGCGGCCTTTGCGCTTTCCGAATACCGGTTTCGCGGCAACACGCTGATGGGGCTTTATCTGGCGCTCGGCATCATGATCCCCATCCGCATCGGTACCGTGGCGATATTGGAGCTGATGGTTAATACCGGCCTTGTGAACACGCTCTGGGCGCTCATTCTGGTCTATACCGCGCAAGGCCTGCCTCTGGCGGTTTTCATCCTCAGCGAATTCATGCGCGGGGTCTCGGACGATCTGAAGAATGCCGGCCGGATCGACGGGCTCTCGGAATATACCATCTTTTTCCGGCTGGTGCTGCCGCTGGTGCGTCCCGCCATGGCGACGGTGGCGGTGTTCAACATGATCCCGATCTGGAATGACCTCTGGTTCCCTCTGATCCTGGCCCCGGCCGAGGCCACCAAGACCCTGACGCTAGGCTCACAGGTTTTCATCGGACAATTCGTGACCGATTGGAACGCGGTTCTGTCGGCGCTTTCAATGGCGATCCTGCCAGTGATGGTGCTCTATGTCATTTTCTCGCGGCAATTGATCCGCGGCATTACATCGGGAGCGGTGAAATGACCCGCGTCCTGATCGCCGGGCTGGGCAATATGGGCCTCAGCCACGCGCTTGCCCATCACCACCACGAGGGGGCCGAAATCGTCGGGCTGGTCAATCGCTCCGGCGTGGTCGACCACGCCGCGTTGCAGTCCTATCCGGTCTTCACCGATTTCCACGCCGCCTTGGCGCAGACCAATCCCGACCTCGCCGTGATTGCCACCTATACCGACACCCATGCCGATTACGCCATCGCGGCAATGGAACAGGGTGCCCACGTCTTCGTCGAAAAACCACTCGCGATGACCGTGGCCGATGCCGCCCGCGTCACCGCCAAGGCGCATGAGACAAACAGAAAACTCGTTGTCGGCTACATCCTGCGCCATCACCCAAGCTGGCAGCGCCTGATCGCCGAAGCGCGCGGACTTGGGCCGCCATATGTCTTTCGCCTCAACCTCAACCAGCAATCCAAAGGGGCGGAATGGGAGACCCACAAGGCCCTGATGCAGACCACCAGCCCGATCGTCGATTGCGGCGTGCATTATGTCGATGTGATGTGCCAGATCACCGATGCCAGGCCGGTCCGCGTCAACGGCATGGGCCTGCGGCTCAGCGACGAGATCCCCGAGGACATGTATAATTACGGCCAGTTCCAGGTCGTGTTCGATGACGGTTCCTGCGGCTGGTACGAGGCCGGATGGGGCCCGATGATGTCGGAAACCGCGTTTTTCGTGAAGGATATCGTCAGCCCCAACGGTGCCGTCTCCATCACTGACGGCAACAAGGGTGCCTC
>CAXBGQ010000280.1:0-3628 GCA_963975135.1 uncultured Nioella sp.
CGCGGTGACGATCCGGGTATTCCAGGGCGAACGCGAAATGGCGGCCGACAACAAGATGCTTGGGCAGTTCAACCTGGAAGATATCCCACCCGCACCGCGCGGCCTGCCGCAGATCGAGGTGACCTTCGACATCGACGCCAACGGCATCGTGTCGGTCAGCGCCAAGGACAAGGGGACCGGCAAGGAACAGAATATCACGATCCAGGCGTCGGGTGGTCTGTCTGACGAAGATATCGAACAAATGGTCCGTGACGCCGAAGACAATGCCGAAGCCGATAAGGAACGCAAAGAGCTGGTCGAAGCCAAGAACCAGGCTGAAAGCCTGATCCATTCGACCCGGAAATCGCTGGAAGAGCATTCTGACAAGGTCGATCCGACCACGGTCGAAGCGATCGAACTGGCGATCAAGGCGCTTGAAGAAAGCATGGAGTCCGAGGATGCCGGCAAGATCAAGGGCGGTATCCAGAACGTGACCGAAGCGGCCATGAAACTGGGCGAGGCGATCTACAAGGCGCAGGCCGAGGCCGAGGGCGAAGAGGCACCGGAAGGGGCCGAAGAGCCGTCGGGCGTGGATGATGACATCGTTGACGCAGATTTCGAAGATCTGAACGACGAGCGCCGGGACTGACTGCGTGAACTGACCCGCGTTGCGACCGGCTGAGGGAAACTTTGGCCGGTCACCGCGTTTCAGGAGGGTATAAAACAAATGGCAAAACGCGATTTTTATGATGTTCTCGGCGTCTCGAAAGGGGCCAGCGCTGACGAGATCAAAAAAGGCTATCGCAGGAAAGCCAAGGAGCTGCACCCGGACCGCAATTCCGACAACCCGGAGGCCGAATCGCAGTTCAAAGAGGCCAACGAGGCCTACGAGATACTGAAGGACGACAACAAGAAAGCCGCCTATGACCGCTATGGCCACGCGGCATTTGACGGTGGCATGGGCGGCGGCCCGCGCGCCGGGGGCCACGGCCAGGGTGATTTCGCATCGGCCTTTTCAGACGTGTTCGAAGATCTTTTCGGCGATTTCATGGGCGGCCAACGCGGCGCAGGTGGGCGTCAGCGCGCCGCGCGCGGGTCTGACCTGCGCTATAACATGCGCATTTCGCTGGAGGATGCTTATTCCGGCCTGCAAAAATCCATAACCGTATCTGCATCCGCGACCTGCGGGGAATGCAGTGGATCGGGTGCCGAAGGCGGGGCCGAGCCGCAGACTTGCCCCACCTGTTCGGGCATGGGCAAGGTTCGCGCACAGCAAGGCTTCTTCACCGTCGAACGCGCCTGCCCGACCTGTTCGGGGGCCGGTCAGATCGTCAAAAACCCCTGCAAAGGCTGCGCGGGCGCGGGCCGGGTGCAAAAGGAAAAAGTGCTGTCGGTCAACATTCCGGCCGGCGTTGAAACCGGCACCCGCATTCGTCTGTCGGGTGAAGGTGAGGCCGGGTTGCGCGGCGGTCCGTCCGGTGACTTGTATATTTTCATCGAGGTGGCAGAGCACACGATTTTCCAGCGCGATGGGTTGGATCTG
Source organism: uncultured Nioella sp. (assembly GCA_963975135.1). Taxonomy (GTDB): domain Bacteria; phylum Pseudomonadota; class Alphaproteobacteria; order Rhodobacterales; family Rhodobacteraceae; genus Alterinioella. Next base: position 1,523 of record CAXBGQ010000280.1, read on the forward strand.
TTTTGCCGGGTTCCGGTTTCGATGGTTGTGGCCTCTCTGGGCGGCGAGATTGAGGTTCCGACCATTGATGGCGGCCGCAGCCGGGTGAAAGTGCCCGAAGGGTCGCAATCGGGCCGTCAGATGCGCCTGCGGTCAAAAGGCATGCCCGCCCTGCGCGGCCCCGGTCAGGGTGAGATGTATATCGAACTGGCTGTGGAAACGCCGGTGAAGCTGACCGGCAAGCAGAAAGAGCTGCTGCGTGAGTTCGAAGAAAGCTGCGCCCATTCCAACAACCCTAATGCGCACGGCTTTTTCGATAAGGTCAAAAGCTTCTGGGATGACATGAAGGGGTGAATTGCTGACCGCGCCTGGGGGCGCGGCAAACGCTCCGGTGGAGCGTTTGTGCAATTCACGGGCGGAGCCCCAGGATTACGCTTATCGACCCCGGTTAAAAAAGGCCCGCCAGCTTACCCCGGCGGGCTTTTTTGTCGCTACCGTCCGATCTCACAGGCCGCCATCACGGCCATGTTAAGAATGTCATTGGAGGTGGCAACGGTCGAACAGATCTGCACCGGATGCTCCAGCCCCGTCAGAATCGGCCCCACCACCGTGGCACCGGCCATTTCTTGCATCAGCTTGACCGAGATCGACGCCGAATGGCGGGCTGGAACCACCAAGACATTGGCCGGGCCGGACAGGCGGGTGAAGGGATATTGCTCCATCACCTTCATATTCAGCGCGACATCGACCGTCATCTCGCCATCATATTCGAAATCGACACCGATACGGTCCAACACGGCAGGGGCCTGATGCATTTTTTCGGCGCGCTCGGACACCGGGTAGCCATAGGTAGAAAAGCTGACAAATGCGACCCGCGGCTCGATCCCCAGGCCCCGCGCCACGGTGGCCCCGCGGCGGGCAATCAGGGCCAAATCCTCGGCCTCGGGCCATTCATGCACCAGCGTGTCGCAGATCAGGACGATACGACCCTTGTGAAACAGCGCCGTGACCCCCACAGCGCCATCATCGGCCTTGGTGTCAAACACGTGCCCGATCAGCCCCAAAACATGCGCCGATTTTCGCGTCGCCCCGGTCACCAACCCGTCGCCGTGGCCATGCGCCAGCATCAAAGAGGCAAACACGTGCCGGTCACGCGAGGCAAGGCGGTGAATATCCTGCCGGTCAAACCCCTTGCGCTGCAACCGCTGGTAGAGAAATGATTTGTAGCTGTCCAAGTGGCTGGTATTGGCGGCATTGACGATCTCAAGTTCACGCATTGCGTCGCCAAGCCCAACGCTTTCCAACTTGGTCTTCACATCGGGTTCACGGCCCACAACCACGGCTTTTCCCATGCCGTTGCGCTGATAGGCGACGGCGGCGCGCAGCACTCGGATATCGTCGCCCTCGGCAAAGATCATCCGTGCCTGCGCGGCGCGCGCACGCGCGTTGATGCCGCGCAGGATCGATGCGGTCGGGTCCATCCGCGCTTTCAGACTCTGGGCATAGGCGTCAAGGTCCAGGATCGGGCGGCGCGCCACGCCGGTATCCATGCCGGCCCGCGCAACGGCGGTCGGGATCGTGTGGATCAGGCGCGGATCAAACGGGGTCGGGATGATGTAGTCGCGACCAAAGCTGAGCTTGCGACCATAGGCCATGGCAACCTCATCGGGCACATCGTCACGGGCCAGCGCGGCCAATGCCTCAGCGCAGGCGATCTTCATCTCATCGTTGATGGCGCGGGCATGGATATCCAAGGCACCCCGGAACAGGTAAGGAAAGCCCAGAACGTTGTTTACCTGATTGGGATAATCCGAACGCCCTGTGGCCACGATGGCGTCAACTCGCACTTCATGCGCTTCCTCCGGCGTAATCTCGGGATCGGGGTTCGCCATTGCGAATATGACCGGATTATCGGCCATCGACTTGACCATATCCTGCGTCACAGCGCCTTTTGCAGACACGCCAAGAAACACGTCCGCGCCCTGCATTGCCTCATCCAGGCTGCGCAGGTCGGTCTTGACGGCATGGGCAGATTTCCATTGGTTCATGCCCTCGGTGCGACCCTGATAGATCACGCCCTTGGTGTCGCACATGATGCAGTTGTCGTGCTTGGCGCCCATCGATTTA
>CAXBGQ010000281.1:0-3618 GCA_963975135.1 uncultured Nioella sp.
CTCCAGCATCTTGCGGCCATTGGGGCCGACCACCGCGATCTGGGCGTATTGTTCGGTGATATTGACGGTGTGGACCTTCCAATCCCACCATTCGCATTGCAGCCAATCCTCCATATGGGCATGGCTGTGTTCCGCCCCGCCCGAAGTGGTGTGGACAAGGAATGTCTCCTCATCCAGCCGCGCCACCACGCCGTCATCCATCAGAAAGCCGTTTTCGTTGCACATCAGCCCGTAGCGGCATTTGCCGGGTTTCAGCGTGCTCATCATATTGGTGTAGAGCATGTCCATGAAGCGGCCCGCATCGGGGCCCTTGACCAGGATCTTGCCAAGCGTCGAGGCGTCGAGCAGGCCAAGGCTGTTGCGGGTCGCCAGAACCTCACGATGGACCGCATCGGCATGGGTTTCGCCCGGTTTCGGGTAGCAATAGGGCCGACGCCAATGGCCCACGGGCTCCATATAGGCCCCCTGGGCTTCGTGATAATCGTGGATCGGCGTGCGGCGAATGGGCTGGAACACCGCATCGCGCGCTTCACCCGCAATCGCGCCCATTGAGATCGGCGTATAGGGCGGGCGGAATGTGGTGGTGCCCACCGCCGGGATTTCGGCGTTCAGCGATTGAGCAAGTGTCGCCAATCCGTTGATATTGCTGAGCTTACCCTGATCGGTGGCCATGCCAAGCGTGGTGTAGCGCTTGGTATGCTCGACGCTCTCATAGCCTTCCTGCGCGGCCAGCTTCACATCCGACACTTTTACGTCGTTCTGGTAATCCAGCCACATCTTGATGCGTTTTTCGGGGCCGGCACCTTGCGGCATGATCCAGACCGGCTGCATCGGGGCCTCTGTTGTCCCGGTGGCAACCGGAAGCGTCGCTTCGGGAAGGGACGCGCCAAGCGCCTCGGCGGCGGCGGCCGCCGCCTTCTCGGCATCGGCCAGCACATCGGCGGCACCAAGCACACCCGAGGCCGTGCCTGCCGTCACAACAAATGGATTGCCATCATGCCCCGTCGGCGCGCGGTCAGGGTCGGGGCGGAAATGGGCCTCTGCGTCATCCCAGATCAGCTTGCCACCGCAATGCGACCACAGATGCACGACCGGCGACCAGCCGCCCGACATGGCGACCGCATCGCAGGCAATCTCTTCGATCGGGGCTCCTTCACCGGCCTGCGCGCAAAGTACCACGCCGGTGACGCATTTATTGCCCTTGACCCGCGCGATGCCGGTGCCGGGCAGAACGCGAATGCCTTTGGCGCGGGCGGCCTCGGGCAGATCACCGGTCGCGGTCGGGCGGGCATCGACGATGGCGGGCACAGAAAGCCCGGCCTCATGCAAAGCCAGCGCGGTGCGATAGGCGTCGTCGTTATTGGTGACGATGACGGTGCGGTCGCCGGGGGACACGGCCCAGTTGACCGCGTAATCGCGCACCGCAGAGGCCAGCATCACGCCGGGGATGTCGTTTCCGGCAAAGGAAAGCGGGCGTTCGATCGCGCCGGTGGCGGTGATGATCTGACCCGCGCGCACCCGCCACAGACGGTGCCGGGGGCCATCCATTTCGGGCGCATGATCGGTGAGCCGCTCATAGACCAGCGCATAGCCATGGTCATAGATGCCAGACGCCATGGCGCGGGTGCGAGTGCGAACATTTTCCATATCCGCAAGGGCTTGCACTGTGTCATTGATCCAACCATCGGCGGATTTTCCGTCAATCTCGACACCATCGACGGGCGCGCGGCCTCCCCAATGGGCGGTCTGTTCCACCAGCAAAACCCGCAGCCCCGCCTGACCGGCCCTGAGAGCGGCCTGAAGCCCGGCGATCCCACCGCCCACCACCAGCAGATCGACATGGGCATGGAAATGTTCATAGCGATCGGCGTCGCGGTCCTTGGGCGCGGCCCCCAGACCCGCCGATTTGCGGATGATCGGCTCGAACACATGCTTCCAGAACGGGCGCGGGAACATGAAGGTCTTGTAATAGAAACCCGCAGGCAAGAGGCGCGGCACCATCGCATTGACCGCGCCGACATCGAAATCGAGGCTCGGCCAATGGTTCTGGCTGACCGCGTCCAGCCCGTCGAAAACTTCGGTCGTGGTGGCGCGCTGGTTGGGCTCGAACCTGCCCGCCTTGCCGATCCCCATCAGCGCATTTGGTTCCTCGGCCCCCGAGGCCACCACACCGCGCGGGCGGTGATATTTGAAAGACCGGCCCATCAGCGTCTGACCATTGGCCAGAAGCGCCGAGGCCAGCGTGTCGCCGGAATGGCCCGTGAGGCGCTTGCCGTTGAAGGTGAAGGCCCGGGTGCTCTTGCGGTCAATCAGGCGGCCGCCGGTGGCGAGGCGAGTGCTCATTGCTCGGGGCTCCAGTTGGGGCGTTTCGCCTGCACGGCGGCGATCACGGATGCGGGGATTTCGGCGGTCTGCGCGGTATAGGTCGCGAAAACCTCGAGCGTGTTGGTGCAGCGGGCGGCATGAAACCACTTGCCGCAGCCATTGGCATGGCGCCAGCGTTCGAAATGCACGCCCTTGGGGTTGGCGCGGTGAAAGAGGTAGCCCTCGAAATCCGCGTCCGAGGCACCGGGGCCAAAGCGTTTCAGATGCGCTTCGCCGCCGGGGCTGAGTTCCGTTTCATCGGCCATCACGCCGCAATTGGGGCATTCAAGGATCAGCATTTCGAGGGTCTCCCAACGCAATTCATTTCTTTGCTTCCTTCGCGGGCAGGCTCTGGGCGTGCGCCCGCGCAAGGTCTGTCACCCGGTCGCGGGCCGCATCATCGGCAAAGGTGTCTGCATCCATTTCAACCATTCCGCCCATCTTGCGCCCGGTGAAACTGAGCGGAGCGACACCTGGAATTTCGAGCGCGGCAGCCTCGGACGGTTTGCCGACCCGAAACATCGCGCCATCCTTGTGGACGCCGCAAATCATGTTGCCATCGAGCAGAAAGCACAGACCGCCGAACATGTTCTTTTCGGAAAGGCCGGGCAGGTCCCCGAGATCTTCGCGCATCTGATCGGCCATTCCGGGATCATAGGGCATGGCATGGTTTCCCTGACGGGATCCGCCGGGGGGCTGTCTGCCCCCCGGACCCCCCGAGGATATTTGACGCGCAAAGAAGCCGGATGCGGGTGGTCATGGTCAATGCGCCACCCCTGCCGCGACGCTTTCGTCAATGAAGCGGCCTTCGCGGAACCGGTTGAGGCCAAATTCGGCCGTTAGCGGCGAGTAGCCGCGCGCCATCAGTTCAGCAAAGCCCCATCCCGATCCGGGGATCGACTTGAAGCCGCCAGTGCCCCATCCGGCGTTGATGAACATGCCCTCGACCGGCGTTTTCGAGATGATGGGCGAGCGGTCGCCGGTGACATCAACAATGCCGCCCCATTGGCGCAGCATTTTCAGGCGGGAAATCATCGGGAAGGTTTCAACCAGCGCGCGCACGGTTTCCTCGATATGGTGGAAAGACCCGCGCTGCGTGTAGTTGTTATAGCCATCGGTGCCGCCGCCGATCACCATCTCGCCCTTGTCGGACTGGCTCATGTAGCCATGCACCGTGTTGGCCATCACGACGCAATCCATGCAGGGCTTGATGGGCTCGGAGACCAGCGCCTGCAGGGCGACGCTTTCCATCGG
>CAXBGQ010000282.1:0-3598 GCA_963975135.1 uncultured Nioella sp.
GGCCCCGATTCTGGCCTCCGTGGCAGAAACCGATTTCCATTTGACCCGCAGCAGTCCGCTATATGGTCTCAGAGCAGAGGTTTGGGATGTTGACCCTGTCTACGCACCCAGAGGCTCACCCCCGCGCCCGGTCCGCCGGATATGTCCCCAGAATATGCAATTCCGAGGTGAAATAGCGCAACTCCTCCAGCGCCAGTTGCACCATGGGGTCCTCCGGGTGGCCTTCGATATCGGCGTAGAACTGCGTCGCGTTAAAGCTGCCGCCGACCATGTAGCTTTCCAGCTTGGTCATGTTGACGCCGTTCGTCGCGAACCCGCCCATCGCCTTGTACAAGGCGGCGGGGATGTTGCGGACATTGAAGACGAAGGTGGTCATCATCTGCGCGTCGCGGCGGCTGAGATCGGGTTTGCGGCCCATGATCAGGAACCGCGTGGTGTTGTGGGCGTGATCCTCGATATGGCGCGCCAGCAGGTTCAGCCCGTAGATCTCGGCGGCCAGGTCGGAGGCCAGCGCGCCGACATCGCGCAAGCCTTCGCTCGCGATCTGGCTGGCGGCCCCGGCGCTGTCGGGCGCGGCCTCGCCCTTGATGGCGTAGCGGTCCAGGTAGTCGCGCGCCTGCGGGATCAGCACGGGATGGGCGCGGACGGTTTTGATATCCTCGATCTTTACGCCGGGCAGGGCCATCAGGCTGATATGGACCCGCACAAAGGCCTCATCGACGATATGCAGCCCGGATTCGGGCAACAGTCGATGGATGTCTGCCACCCGGCCATAGGTGGTGTTCTCGACCGGCAACATGGCGAGATCGGCCTTGCCCGATTTGACCGCCTCGATCACCTCATCGAAGGAATGACAGGGCAGCGCCTCCATTTCGGGGCGGGCATCATGGCAGGCCTGGTGTGAATAGGCACCGGGCTCTCCCTGGAAAGCGATACGTGCGGCCATCTGTCGGACTTTCTTGCAAAAGGGCGTTCTGTCGCGCTGACTACACCTTGCAAGGCGATGGCGAAAGCCGGTAGATACGGCCCTAACGTGATATTTAGGCAGGACTCCGCATGTTTAACACAATGACCGTTACCAAGGCCGTTGGTGCCACCTGTGCCGCTTTGCTGGTGCTTTTGCTTGGCGGTATGGCTGCAAGAAGCCTCTACAATGTGGGCGGCGGCGAGGAAGAAGGCCAGGTGGCCGGATATGTGATTCTTGTCGAGGAAGACGAAGAGGCCGTTGTCGAAGTGGTGGAGGAAGTGCCCTTTGCCGAGATTCTGGCCGCCGCCGACCCCGCCGATGGCCAGGGCCTGTGGCGCTCCTGCGCCGCCTGCCACGTGGTCGATCCCGGCGTGAACCGCACCGGCCCGACGTTGTTTGGCGTTGTCGGGCGCGATATCGGGGCCGCCGAAGGGTTCGGCTATTCCGACACGCTGGCCAGCCTGCAGGGCAACTGGACGCCTGAGGCGCTGAACGGGTTCCTTGAAAACCCGCGCGGCTATGCGCCGGGCACGACCATGTCCTTTAGCGGGTTCCGCGATGTCGAAGACCGGGCCGCGATGATCGCCTATCTGGATTCGCTGGATGATTGAGCGTTCCGGGTAACGGACTGCGAAAGGCCGCCGGTTCGGGCGGCCTTTTTTGTATCCAAACTGCCGATCACGAATTCTCAACTTGAACGCAGGTGGCACTGGTCCTTACGGTAAGACGACCCATTTTCAGAACCACAGATGCCCGCCACGCCCGGAGATGTTCATGACCCGCACCAAAGCCGCCCTGCGCCCTGTCCTTCCATTCGGGATGATCCTGCCATTGATCGCAGCCTTAGCCCTGGCCTGGCCGGCGCGCGGCGCAGAGGATGAGGCGTTGACCGTGACATATGGCGTTTCGACCTTTGGCGATCTTCGCTATGGCCCCGATTTCGAATACCTGGATTACGTGAACCCCGATGCGCCACGCGGCGGGGAGTTGAGCTTTGCCTGGTCGTCGGGCGGGTTCGATTCGATCCACCCCTATACCCGCAACGGGCGCGCCGCCGTTGCCGCAAGTATCTTTTTTGAATCGATGCTGGAGGGCACTTATGACGAGATCGGGTCGTCCTATTGCCTGCTTTGCGAAACCATCGCCTATCCCGAGGATCGGTCCTATGTGATCTTTACCATCCGCGAGGAAGCCCGGTTTTCGGACAGCACGCCGGTCACGGCCGATGATGCGCTCTTTAGCTACGAGGTTCTGCGTGATGAGGGGCTGCCGTCTTTTCGCGCGTCGATCGGGTTGACGATCGCCCGGGCCGAGGTGCTGGATGACCGGCGCATCCGGTTTGATTTCAACCCCGATGCGCCGCAGCGCGGACGGATTGAATCCGCGGGCGGCTTGCCGGTTTTCTCGCGCGCCAGCAATGAGGCCTCGGGCCTTGCCTTTTCCGACTCGCGGCTGGTGCCGCTGACCGGATCGGCGGCCTATGTGCTCGATTCGATCGAGCCCAACCAGCGGGTGGTCTATCGCCGCAACCCCGATTGGTGGGGGGTGGATCTGCCGATCAATGTGGGGCGCTACAATTACGAAACCATCCGCATTGAATATTACGGCGACGGCAATGCCGCCTTCGAGGGGCTGGCCGCGGGCAATTACACGTTCCGTCAGGAAAACAGTTCGCTGCAATGGGCCACGGCCTATGAGTTTGAAAAGGTCGAGAACGGCACCATCGTGCGTGAGCTTGTGCCCAACGGCAATATCTCCCCGGGTCAGAGCTTTGTCATCAACCTGCGCCGGCCGCAGTTTCAGGATGCCCGTGTGCGCGAGGCCATCGGCCTGATGTTCAATTTCGACTGGACCAACGCGACGCTGTTTTACGGGCTCTATTCGCCGATCTATTCGTTCTGGGAAAATGTCGATTATCTGGAGGCAACCGGCCTGCCCGAGGGGGCCGAACTGGCCTTGCTGGAGCCGCTGCGCGATCAACTGGTGCCCGAAGTCTTTACCGAAGAGCCGTTTACGCTGCCGGCATCAAATCCCGATCGCGCCTTTGACCGGCGCAAGGCGCGCCGGGCGCTGGCCCTGATGGAGGCGGCCGGATGGGTGCCGGGCGATGACGGGTTCTTGCGCAATGGCGATGGCGATGTGTTGGAGGTCGAGTTTCTGAACGCCAACCCGCTCTTTTCCAGGATCATCAACCCTTATGTCGAAAACCTGCGAAATATCGGGGTGGATGCCCGGTTGACCCGCGTCGACAGCGCCCAGATGACCGAACGCGAACGCAGTTTCGATTTCGACATCATCACCGACCAATATCCGATGAACGAAGAACCGGGATCGGGGCTGCGACAGTATTTCCATTCGGTGCAGGGCGACGGGTCGCTCTTTAACCCGGCGGGCGTGTCCAACCCCGCGATTGACGTGCTGGTCGAGGCCGTGGTGAATGCCGAAACGCAGGAAGATCTGAATATCGCTGTGCGCGCGTTGGACCGGGTGCTGCGGTGGGAACGGTTCCGTGTGCCGCAATGGACCAATTCCAACTACTGGTTTGCCTATTACGACATGTATCGCCATCCCGATGAATTGCCGCCCTATAATTCCGGGTTTCTGGACCTCTGGTGGATCGACCCCGATGCC
>CAXBGQ010000283.1:0-3589 GCA_963975135.1 uncultured Nioella sp.
GAGTAGGCCCGGAAGGGTCTCGAGGGTTCGAATCCCTTCGTCTCCGCCATTACCTATTGATTTTATTGGATGAACCGAAAGGCCCGGCGCGGCCCCAAGGGCCTGCGGAGCAATTCTTGATGGAAATTGGGGTCGTCAGATCGCGGTGTATGCAATGATTCCGAGTTCAGGGCGGGGCGGTTTCGTTAAGATCACGCGGCCCTGCGGGCCGCGGTGGTTGCGTTCGATGCCCATGCCAGCAAAGCCTCCGGTGTGGGCGCAACCTCGGTTGCCAGCCCACCGACGAATTCATGGAAAGCGGCGGCGTTCAGCGTGTTCAGCCCGACCAGAACCGGGATGCCTTTTGCCACCGCCTCGCCGATCGCGGCGCGAAACCCACGGCCCTCGGCCTCGTGTTTGCCGAACTTGTTGATTACCAAAATATCGGCCCCCTCCCGCAGACCGGCCTCGACCAGTGCTACGGCGGCCTCAAGCGCTGCCGGGTCCAGACGACAGCCGCGCGCGGCTTTCCCGAGATTTTGCGAGATCCTGAGCGTCGGCCCCGCGGGCAGCACCCGCACATCCATATCGCAGGGACCGGCGTCGGGCCGGTCGGTATTGATCTGGACGGTACCGCAAACCCTGATGCCGCGGGCCAGCAAATGGCAGGCGACGCCTTCCAGCAACAGATCGGCATCGCCGCGACCGGGGGCCATTGTGCAGGCAATTTGCATGTGAGGTCTCGCTTTCTAGTCAGTCTCGAAGGGCAGGAATTCGATCAGGTCACCGGCCTGTAACATGTCGACCTCGGCCGGAACCAATATCACCCCGTCGGCCCGACAGAGGGTTCCGACACGGGCCGAATGTGTCCGACCGTCAAAGCACACCAGCTCACGGCCCGATGCATCGTGCCCGGCAAAGGTGGCTGGCCGCAATTCGCACCGGCCCGGATGATGCGTCAGCGTCTCGGACAGCACGACATGGCGACGCGCGGGCGGCGCGATGCACCCGGACAAATGGTCCAACATCGCCGTGCCGAAAACCTGCCAGGTGACATAGGCCGATACCGGGTTGCCTGGCAGGCCGAGCCAGGTCGCGCCGCCAAGCCTGCCAAACGAGATGGGCTTGCCGGGTTTGATCGCCACGCCCGACAGATCAATGGTGCCGCCGAGCGCCAGCAAAGTGGGTTTGACCAGATCGGTATCGCCCACCGAAATGCCGCCGCTTGTAATCAGCAGATCGGCGCGCGCGGCCAGATCCTGCATTTGCGAATAGAGCGCATCGGGGTCATCCGCAGCCCGGGCCGTAGCGATGATCCGGCAATCCGGGCGCTGCAATAGCGATACCATCATAGGGCCGTTTACATCCCAGATCTGACCGGGCAGCAGATCCGCATCCTGGGCGATGATCTCGGTTCCGGTCATCAACAGGGCCACGCGCAGGACGGGTTGAACCGACAGGGTCGCGCGGCCTGCGGCTGCGGCGGCGGCGATGTCGCGGGCTCCCAACCGGCGGCCGGCGGGCAGGATTACGTCGCCTGCGCCCATGTCATCGCCGATCTGGCGCAGGTGTTGCCCGGGCCGGGGCAGGGTGCAAAACGTGATATATCCGGGGCGGGACTCCACAGCTTCCTGCATGATCACCGCATCGGCCCCGGCAGGTAGCGCACCACCGGTGAAAATCCGGGCGGCGGATCCGGCGGCCAGCGGTGCAGTGTCGGTATCGCCCGCGGCAATTCGGTCCGTGACGGGCAAATCCCACGGGCCCTCGCCGGTAAGGTCGCGCGTGCGGAGCGCATAGCCATCCATGGCCGAACTGGCAAAGGGCGGCACATTGGCCCGCGCCGTTACCGGCCGCGCCAGCACCCGTCCGGAGGCCGCGGAAAGCCCGATTTCATCGATACGGTCCCTTCGGCGCGGCAGGGCGCGCAGCCGGTCCAGCGCCTGGTCGATGCTGGCCAGCCCCTGCGCCGCGTCACAGCCACAACTGGGCCCATCCAATCGTGCCACAGCGGTCATCATCTCCCCTCCCGCCTGCCTTGGGCGCGGGCGATGCTGCAATCGAGATTGCGCAAAAGCCCGTCTTTCAATCCGTAGATCAGCCCGTGTATTTTGACATCGGCCCCGCGCGCCCAGGCAGCTTGCACGATCGGTGTTTCCGAAACGCGGCTGACGCCTTCGATGACGTTCAACTCGGCCAGTTTGTCGCGCCGCGCCTCGGTGTCCTTCAGCCGCGCCAGATCAATCGCATAGGCGCGCCCCAATCTGCGGATCGGTTCCAGCCAATGATCCACCAGACCATGCGGCATATCCTCGGTTGCCGCCTTGACCCCGCCACAGCCGTAATGGCCGCAGACGATGATCTCGCGGATGCCCAGGGCATCTACGGCAAACTCCAATGCGCTCAGAAAATTCAGATCGGCGGAATGAACGACATTCGCGACATTGCGATGGACGAACACCTCGCCAGGGTCGAGGCCCGCAACCACATTGGCGGGTACCCGGCTGTCGGAACAACCGATCCAGAAAAACTCGGGGTTCTGGCGGGTGGCAAGGCGCGCGAAATAGCCCGGCTCGGCGGCATTGCGTTCCGCCGACCAGTCGATATTGCGCTGCAAGAGATCGGTCAGCATCAGGAGCCCTCGAATATCCGGTCCAGGCCGCGCCGAGCCATCATGTTGGCCCGCATCTGATCCAGATCGCGAGGTTTCAGACGCTTGCGGGCAATGGGCAGGATGACGGCGTTTTCCAGGATCAGATGGCGGCGGGCTTTGCCTGCGAAATCGGACAATCTGATGGCGGCGTCGTCGTCGATCGGGGTTTGTGCTTCATGGGCGGCACGCAGGGCCTGGGTCAACATATCGGTATCGGCCTTGGCGTGCCGGTGGTCGCCTTGTAGCCGGGAAATGACGCGCTCAATCTCGTCTTCGGCGTCACACCGCGCGATCATCATCGGAAAAAGGTCCTGTTCCTCATCGGCCAGATGCATCGGAAGTTCCTCGGTCAGGAAATTCAGGATATCGGCCAGCAGGTCGGGATCATTCGGCCGGGACTTCGCAAGCTGATCCATTTCGGCGCAGATCTGTCGTTCGCGCAGATGATCCTCGGCGATGAAGTCCAAGGGATTGCCTAAGAGACGCGGATCGGTGGGGCCCAGTGTGTCCCCGCGTTGATGCCCTGCGCCTTTCCCGGTCATGACGCCCCGACCTGCATTTCCGGTGTCTTGAGATCGGCACCCGTGATTTTGGATCCGGCGACCAACCCGGCGACGAAGCCCTGCGCGGCGCGTGCCCAGGCGGCTTTTTCCATTGCCTCGGCAATGCGCGGCTTGACGACATCAAAGGGCAGAACCTGACCCGCCGCCAGCGCATCCAGCCGGATCACGTGATAGCCATGGCGCGTCAGCACCGGCGTTTCGGTGATCTCGCCCTCTGCCATGACACTGATTGCCGCCTCGAATTCGGGAACCGTATCGCCGGGGCCAAGCTGGCCCAACGCGCCGCCCGACGCTTTCGATCCGCAATCACTTTCCTGACTGGCCAGCGCGGCAAAGCCCTTGGGCGTTTTCAAGGCCAGTTTGGCCAGACCCGTCGCGCGGGTCAGGGCCTGCG
>CAXBGQ010000284.1:0-3551 GCA_963975135.1 uncultured Nioella sp.
AGTGGCCCCCGAGGTGATCCAGAAAGTGCAGCGCCGGTTGCAGCATTTCATCGATCGCAAGATCGCCACCCTCTTTGAGCCGCTTCTTGCCCTGAGCCGGGACGAAGCGATCACGGGGCTGGCGCGCGGTTTTGCCTTTCAGCTGGTCGAGGCGCTTGGGGTCTTGCCGCGCGGCCCCGTGGCCGAGGATGTCAAAGCGCTGGATCAGGAGGCGCGCGGCCTGTTGCGCAAACATGGCGTGCGCTTTGGCCAGTTCACCATCTTTCAACAGGCGCTGCTGAAACCGGCTCCGACGCGGCTGCGGCTGGTGTTGTGGGGTCTGGCCAATGGCGATGCTGAATTTGCCGAAAGCCCGCCGCCCGGTCTGGCCACCATTCCTGCCGTCGAAGGGGCCGCGCAGGCGTTCTACACCAATGCCGGTTACCGGCTGGCCGGCAGCCGCGCCATTCGCATCGACATGCTGGAACGTCTGGCCGATATGCTGCGCCAGCAGGACACGCGCGCCGGCTTCGAGGCGACGCCAGACATGCTGTCGATCACCGGCATGACGCTGGAACAGTTCGCCGATCTGATGGCCGGGCTTGGCTACGGTGCCGAAAAGGGCGAGCGCGCCAAGCTCAAGGCCGCAAGCGACGACCCCGATCCGAATGCTCCCACAGAAGTGCCGGGCGACGCACCGGGCGAAACCCCCGCAACCCCGCCGCAGGAAAGCCCGGTCGAAACTCCGGTCGAGACACCCGTCGAGGTTCCCACGGAAATGCCCCCGGTCGAGACCCCGATCGAATTGCCGGACATGCAGGCCGAGGCCGAAGCGCCCGAGATGGAGGTGTTCTATACCTTTGCCTGGGCCCCGCGCCGCCGCCCCAACCAACAGGGCCAACGCCCCGGCGGTGACCGTAAACCGGGCGGCAAACCGCGTGGCAAAGGCAAACCGGGCGGCAAGGCGCAGGCCAAAGCTCCGCGCGATGACAAGCCCAAGACCTATGCTGCAAAGCCCAAGCGGCATGAAAAACCGATCGACCCGGACAATCCGTTCGCGCAGGCCCTTATGGGTCTCAAGAGCAACAGCTGACTGGCGCGCCGCCCCCGACGCTGCGGCTGGATAAATGGCTGTGGCAGGCGCGGTTTTTCAAGACCCGCACGCTGGCGGCCCGAACCGTGTCGGGTGGCCATGTGCGGGTGAATGCCACCAAGGTCCATAAACCCGCGACATCAATCAGCCCCGGCGATGTCCTGACCTTTCTGCAATCGCGCGACATTCGCGTGGTGCGGGTGGTGGCGCTTGGCCAAAGGCGCGGCCCCGCCTCCGAGGCGCAGATGCTGTATGAAGATCTGACACCTGTGCGCGACGCCGTTCCGGGAAATCCAGGATATGAAGGAAAAGGGCGGCCCACGGGCAAGGATCGCCGGGCGCTTGGTTCTTTCCGTCGCAGGCCGCTTGAATGATCGGCGCGCCGGGATTACACCCCAATTCGAAGCCAGAAATGGATATGCCATGACCTACGCCGTTCTCGAAAATTGCATCAAGTGCAAATACACCGACTGTGTCGAGGTCTGCCCGGTGGATTGTTTCTATGAGGGCGAGAACTTTCTGGTTATCCACCCCGATGAATGCATCGATTGCGGTGTCTGCGAACCGGAATGCCCCGCCGATGCGATCCGCCCGGATACCGAGCCGGACATGGAAAAATGGGTGGAGATCAACCGGAAATATGCGGAGCTCTGGCCCGTTATCGTGTCCAAGAAAGACCCGCTGCCGACGGCAGAGGAGTATGACGGCAAGCCTGGCAAATTGGCGCTGCTCTCTGAGAAGCCCGGCGAAGGCGGGTAAGCGATTCGGACCTTTTTTCGGGTGCCGCGCTGCAAAATGGGATCGTGCAGGCGCGGCAAAGCTCTGTAAAAACAGGGCTTTTGGTGGGTTTCCCGAGCCTCCGCTTTGAAAACACCGATTTTCGTGCTATATTTCTGATACAAACACAGTCTGTGAAAGAAATCCACGCGGACCTGCCGCCCGCGAATAAAATCAACATCAATACACCTCGTTGAGGAAAGCGCGTCTTTCCCCCGTGGTGCTTTTGTCGCCTGCCCCCTGGGGTCAAAGAGGAAAAAACAGCAATGAGCAAATCGCGCAAACAAGATTTCAGCCCCAATGAATACGTCGTCTACCCCGCCCATGGTGTCGGTCAGATCGTGTCGATCGAAGAACAGGAGATCGCCGGGCTGGTTCTCGAGCTGTTTGTGATCTCTTTCGCAAAGGACAAGATGACGCTGCGGGTGCCGACCGCCAGGGCGCCCGAGGTGGGCATGCGCTCGCTCTCCAGCCCCGATGTCGTGAAAAAGGCGCTTGAGACGCTGAAGGGCAAGGCTCGTGTCAAACGCGCCATGTGGTCGCGCCGGGCGCAGGAATATGAGCAAAAGATCAACTCCGGTGATCTGATTGCCATCGCCGAGGTTGTCCGCGATCTGCATCGCGCCGACGACCAGCGCGAACAGAGCTATTCCGAGCGTCAGCTTTACGAAGCCGCGCTTGAGCGTCTGACCCGCGAACTGGCGGCCGTGAATGACATGGATGAGGTCGGCGCGCAGAAACGTGTCGATGAGGTTCTGACCGCGCGCGCGGCGGCCTGACCCGATCAATTTCGAAAAATGGCCCCGTCGCAGGATCTGCGGCGGGGTTTTTTCATGTCAGATAGGCCGCCAGAACCGCAAGCGCGGCAATCTCGGATATCTGCTGTGACGCGCCCAGTATGTCACCGGTCTGGCCGCCAATCTTGGCCTGCGCGATCAGCGCCAGCCCCAGAACAAGTAGGAACGCCAGCGCCATTGCCCAGATCGCGGCCCCTCCGCTGAGGATTAGCGCCACAATCAGCGCCAGCGCCGCCGCGATCATTGCAGCCCCAATCGGTGGCTGCCCGACCTGACCCGCCAGCCCGCCGGGGCGGGCCGGGTCCATCAGCGTCATCAGAAAGACCATCGGCACGCGCGACAGCATCGCGGCGGCAATGAGCGGGGCCCAGACAACGCCCGCGCCGATCAGCGTTGCCAGCAGCGACCAGCGCGCCAGGAGCGACAGGATCAGCGCGATAACGCCATAAGCGCCGATCCGGCTGTCCTTCATGATCTCGAGCCGGCGGTCGCGGTCCCATCCGCCCCACAGCCCGTCGGCGGTATCGGCCAGACCATCCTCATGCATGGCACCCGTGGTCATGATCATCGCGGTCAGACCCACCGCCGCCGAAACCCCTGCGGGCAATCCCGATGTCAGCCAGATGGCCAACGCGCCGATAATGCCCGCCGCCAACCCGGCCACAGGCCAGGCCCAGGCCGCCGCCGCGCCGCGGGTCAGATCGGGCGCGCCAGGCAGGGGCAGGCGGGTCAAAAGCCCGAGCGCCAGCGCCAGGTCGCCGAATACCCGATGAATTATGTCGTTCCTGACCATGCCGCGCGGTCCTTTGGGTCGCATTCATTTTCACATTCGGCCATACCGGCCTGAACAGGGCCTTGCAATGAAAGAGACACCAATCGCCATGACCGCACCCTTTACAACGCTT
>CAXBGQ010000285.1:0-3545 GCA_963975135.1 uncultured Nioella sp.
AAGCGCGTCGAGGCCCGGTTCCCCGATCCCGCCGCCAACCCCTATCTGTGCTTCTCGGCGCTGTTGATGGCAGGCCTTGACGGCATCGCCAACAAGATCCACCCCGGTGAGCCGTCGGACAAGGATCTCTATGATCTGCCGCCCGAAGAACTGGCCGGCATCCCCACCGTCTGCGCGTCCCTGCGCGAGGCGCTGGAAAGCCTGGAGGCCGATCACGATTTCCTGCTGGCCGGTGGTGTCTTTACCAAGGATCAGATCGACGGCTATCTGGAGCTGAAATGGGACGAGGTCTATGCCTATGAGCACACGCCGCACCCCGTTGAATACAAGATGTATTACAGCTGCTGAGGCAACCCCGGCCAGACGAAACAGAAAAGAGGCACCCCGCGCGGGTGCCTCTTTTTTTGCCGGCAACAGGGCGGCGGGCGTTTCCTTTTGACAGATCGCGCGGCGCGGCCCTACCCTGTGGAGGCCAGTTTTATGGTCTTTGATCAGGGACACGTCACATGAAGCATTTCCTTGCCGCCGCCATCCTCGCGCTCTCGGGCCTGCCCGCGCTGGCCGAAACGCCACAGGCGCTGCTGGAACAGGCGCTGCTGCTTGGGCCTGCGCAACTGGGCGATGCGGGCGGACAATTGACGATATTCGGTCAGGCCGGAACCGCCGCCTATTCGGCCGATCTGAGCGGCCCCGATTGCACGGCGACGGGTGCGGGATGCGACCAGATCCGATTTACCAGCATCGCGCCGCCCGCCGATCAAAGCCTTATCGACACCTGGAACGGGGCCGGATATGGCGGCACGCTGACGTTGGATCAGGGTTGGTTGCGGCTGACATCGGACGTGGCGGTTGCGGGCAACGCACAAGCCGCGTTTTCGGGCTGGAACATTTTGCTGTCCCAATTCGCCCAAAGCTTTGACCCGTGACTATTCCGTATTTTCTGTGCCGGCTTCGACCGGGGCAGGAACAATTCCGTCTTCGGCCGCGCAATTGCCGCTGCGCAGGTCATTCATCACAGCAAGCGCTGCCTCGGCAGCGTCGGGGGCCAGAGTGATCTGCATCGGCGCAATCAACGGATAGATCAACGCGCCGCGGTCGCCGCGCATCTGCATGACATGGGTGCGCGCCATCACCGGGCCATAAACGCCCGAAGCCGCATCGGCCGAGAACCCGCGATGGGCCACGGTGCGCAGCGTGCGCGCACCGTTGATTGCGTTGGGATTGTCGGTGTCGCCCGCTTCGGTCGCGCTCTGGCGCATCTGTGAAAACACATCGCCCGCCGCCTGGATCTGTTCCCAGGCATTCTGGCTTGGTATCAGCATGACGCGGCGATTGCCGGCCGATGTATCCTCAGCCGGAAGAATGCCGGTCATCGGATCAAGGTCGCGCAGATCCATCCGCAAGACCTGCACGCCAACCGGCCCGCCGGTGCTCCGCCCTGCCGTGGTCAGCAGGGTCTGCACGATGCGGCAGCCCTGAAGTTCAAGCTCGATAACGGTAAATTCGCCGGGCACATCGCTGGTGACAATACCGGGCGACGCGGCCCGAATGGCCAATTCCTCAGGCGTTGCAGCCTCTTGCGCCGACGCGGCACCGGCCAGAAACGCAAGCGCCATGGCGGTTTTCAGCACGGGGGAACAACGCATAAAGAACGCTCCTTCATCACGATATTTCAGTGGCATGATAGGGGGCCAGAGCGTATGGCCCACACCTGCCCCACCGGCACCGCACGTTTTATCAGAGCCGGGAATTGCGCCGGGCCAGGCGGGTCATCCGGCGCGCGCGCCCGGTGTTCTGCGGACTTGCCTGATGATCGTCGCGCGGCAGATCCCGGTCGCCGCCGCGCCCGCGAAAGACGTTCACGCCTGCATCAATGCCGCGATTGACGGCCTGACGCATCAGACGGTTGAGGATCATGCTGATGATACGGTCCATGGATCTGCCTCTGCTTATTGCTTTTGGCGATTCTTGCACAAATCTGCGGCGAAAATGGGGCAATTCGGCGTGTCGGGCGTCATTCCTGGCGCTGGTTTCGCGCCCCATTGCGAGTTTTTCGTGCCTCAGCGGCCGAACATATCCTCCTGGCCCTCAATCGGCTCCAAAACCTCATCTTCGTCCTCATCGTCCTCCTCTTCTCCCGATATCGGAAAGGCACCGGGCGGCGGACGATTTTCCAACAACCCTGCCTCGCGCAATTCCTTGAGCCCCGGCAGATCGCGCGGGGTTTCCAGGCCGAAATGATCCAGAAAGCCCTCGGTCACCACATAGGTCACGGGCCGGCCCGGCGTCAGCTTGCGGCGCCCGAACCGGATCCATTCCAGCTCGATCAACTGGTCGATGGTGCCGCGGCTGACGGACACGCCGCGAATTTCCTCGATCTCGGCGCGGGTGGCGGGCTGGTGATAGGCGATGATGGCCAGCGTCTCGATCGCGGCGCGGCTGAGCTTGCGTGTCTCGGTGGTTTCCCGGCTCATCAGAAAGCCCAGATCGGCGGCGGTGCGGATCGCCCAGGCATCGCCGACACGCACCACCTGCACACCGCGGCCCTCATAACGTTTTCTGAGCAGAACCATGGCCTCGGCGGCGTCGCAGCCATGCGGCATCCGGGCCTGCATCTCGCGCGTGCTGAGCGGTTCGGATGATGCAAAGAGCATCGCCTCGACCATCCGCTCCTGTTCGGCCAGAGGCGGCGCGCGGAACAGGCTTTCCTCTGGTATTTCAACGCGGTCGTCGCTCATTCCGGGGCCCTTGGTTTCAGGTGGATGGGAGCAAAGGCGTCGCGCTGGCGCAGATCGGCCTTGCCCGCCTTGACCAGTTCCAGCGCCGCGGCAAAGGTCGAGGCCGCCGCCGAGCGTCGCATCTTGGGATCGTGCCGCCAGCCTTCGGGGATAAAGCCGATAATATCCATCCAGTCGCCGCCATATCCGATCATGCCGCGCATCCGGTCCAGCGCCTCCTCCATCGTGAATATCTTGTCGCGGTCCATCGTGAAGGGGCGAAATTCATCGCGGGTGCGGGTGCGGGCGTAACCCTGCATCAGGTCCAGAAGGGTCGCGGTATAGGTCACGTTTCTGGCCGTCGCCACCGCCTCGGGAATGCCGCGCACGAAGCGGTCCTTGCCCAGACGGTCGCGCGCCATCAGTTGCGCGGCGCGGGTGCGCATGGCTTGCAGCCGTTCCAGCTGAAAGGCCAGATGCGCGGCCAGTTCCTCGCCCGTCGGCCCCTCCTCGCTCGGGTCGGGCGGCAGCAGCAGGCGGGATTTCAGAAAGGCGAGCCAGGCCGCCATGACCAGGTAATCGGCGGCCAGTTCGATGCGCAGGCTGCGCGCCTTTTCGACAAAGGCGAGGTATTGTTCGGCCAGCGTCAACACCGAGATCTTGCGCAGATCCACCTTTTGCGTGCGGCTGAGCGTCAGGAGCACATCCAACGGCCCCTCGAACCCGTCCACATCGACGATCAGAGCCTCCGCCGCGCGCCGTTCGGCGACGGTTTCCCACATGTCATCGTCGTTTTCGGGGGCATCCGCCATATCAGAGGGTCCAACG
>CAXBGQ010000286.1:0-3538 GCA_963975135.1 uncultured Nioella sp.
CCGCGGCCCGTTCTGCGTTTTGGCGGGCGTGGCCTGCGATTCTCGGTCAGGGCCATGAAAAAAGGGCCGGCCCCTTCGGACCGGCCCTTTCGCGTATCCCGTATCGGGTGGCGCTATTCCTGTGCGCCCATGAACATCAGCAGGAACTGGAACATGTTCAGGAAGGCGATGTAGAGGCTGAGCGCGCCGTCGATGGCGGCCTTGTCCAGCCATTCCTGATCACCATGCGCGGCGTGGGCCACATATTCCGACTTGATCGTCTGCGTGTAAAAGGCCGTGAGGGCCGCAAAGATCACCACGCCGATGGCCGAAATCGCCATCATCATCACGCCCGATTGCAGGAACAGGTTCAGGATCATCGCACCGATCAGGCCGATGACACCCATCATCAGGAACGTGCCCATACCGCTGAGATCGCGTTTCGTGGTGTAGCCGTAAAGGCTGAGCCCGGCGAAGGCGATGGCCGTCACCAGCAATGTCTGCACAATGGAATAGGGCGTGTAGACCAGGAAGATCGAGCTCATCGAGACGCCCATCACGGCGGCAAAGATGAAAAACCCGAGGCTGACGGCGGCAGCAGAACCGCGCCGCATCAACGCGCCCCAGCCAAAGAGAATGAAGGCCAGCGGGGCGAACATCACGACCCACCGCAGCGGCGTGGTGTAAAGCAGCTCACCCACACCGGTGAGATAGACACCGTCACGCAGGGCAAATTCGACGCCTGCGGGATCATTTGTGATCGCAAGGCCCGCAATGGCCCAGGCGGCGGCGGCGGTGATCGCCATACCACCGGACATGGTGCCATAGACCTTGTTCATATGGGACCGCAGCCCCTGGTCGATCTCAGACTGGCTGACGGCTGCGCCGCGGGTCCGGATCGTGTCAAACTCTGCCATGGAATCCTCCGATAAGGCACTCAATTCACTTGGCGGAACGCAAAACGCCCCGCCTTGCTTTGAATATCGGCAAGACGGGGCGAAATTTCAAGGATAACCAGCGCAGAACCCGAGCGTTTTGACTGGTTTTTTGTGGTTCAGCGCAGCAGCGTGGTCGGCACATTCCAGATCGGACGGGCCGACTCGGTGAAAACGTCGCGGGCCGAAAGGCCCAGGTCGCGGCGGGCATGCGCATCCAGGCGGGCCAGCGCGCGGCGCTGACGCCAGGCGGCAAGGCCTGCGTTCAGGAAGGTCAGGGTGCCAATGCGGCGCGAGGCGGTGAGGGGGCGGGAGGCGAGTGCGTAAGCCATGGGAGGGACTTTCCTGTGCGTGATATGCGGCGGTGTGATCATTTTGATGCTTGATATATAGAGGCGCGTTTGTCATTATAAAAACGAATGTTTTTGAAGTGTCACATCAAGGAACGTGATGATGAGGAATCTCGACATGACGGCCCTGCGCGCCTTTGTCACCGTTTCCGACACCGGCGGCGTGACCAAAGCCAGCGGGTTTCTGAACCTCACGCAATCGGCGGTCTCGATGCAGCTGAAGCGGTTGGAGGAAAGCGTCGGCGTGTCCTTGCTGGACCGCTCGGCGCGCAAGCTGGCGCTGACCAGCCAGGGCGAACAGATGTTGAGCTATGCGCGCCGGATGCTGTCGCTGAACGATGAGGTTCTGACCCGTCTGACATCGCAGGATTACGAGGGGCAATTGGTGCTTGGGGTGCCAAGTGACATCGTTTACCCGGCGATTCCGCAGGTTTTGCATCGCTTCAATGCAGCGTTCCCCCGGATGAAGGTGCAATTGGTCAGCTCGTTCACCTCACGCCTGCGCCGGATGCTGGAACGCGGCGAGGTGCATCTGGCGCTGGCCACCGAGCCGCATGTGGAAAGCGGTGGCGAAACCCTTCTGGAACGTCCGCTGATCTGGGTCGGTGCGGTTGACGGGCAGCAATGGCGCAACCGGCCGCTGCGGCTGGCCTTTGAGGAGCTGTGTATATTCCGCCATGCCGTGCAGCGCGCGCTGGACCTTGCGGAAATTCCCTGGGAAATGGCGGTCGAGAGCGACAATACCCGCACCATCGAGGCCTCGATCAGCGCCGATCTGGCCGTCAATGCCTGCATCGAAGGGGCCGAGACGCGATATGTCACCCGGATCCGCCATGGCGGGGCGCTGCCCGACCTGCCGCAGGTCAAGATCAACATGTATGGGGCCGATCTGGCCAAGAGCGAGCCGGAATGCGCGTTGGCCGATTTCGTGCGCCAGGCGTTTGAGACGATGTGAGTCGGCGGTGCGGGAAAAATCTTCAAAAAGATTTTTCGGGTGGAAGGATTTTGAAGGAAAATCCTTCGGTGCCCCTCGCCGCCGTGCTTGGCTTACATCGTCACAACCACCTTGCCGGCCGAGCCGCGCGATTTCAGCAGTGCCATCGCCTCGCCAGCCTGTTCAAGCGGAAAGGTTGCCCCGATATGCGGATGCAACCCGCCCGCCTCGTAGAGCGAAAAGAGCTGGCTCAGGCTTTCGGTCAGAATCTGCGGCGCAAACCCCATATAGCCGCCCCAGTAGAGCCCGATCACGCTGAGGTTCTTGACCAGCAGGATATTTGCCGGGATCTGCGGCACCTCACCGCTGGCAAATCCGATGGGAATGAGCCGCCCGCCGGGATTGGTCGCCCGCATCGCCGCCTTGAACTGATCACCGCCAACCGCGTCATAAACCACATCGGCCCCGCCAAGCGCCTTGACCGCTGCGCGGATATCCTGGGTCTCGCTGTCGATGAGATGCGTGGCACCGGCCGCCTTGGCCACGGCCAGCTTGTCGGCCCCGCGCGCGCAGGCAATCACCTCGGCCCCGATCATTGCGCCGATCTCAACCGCGGTGAGGCCCACACCGCCCGCGGCCCCCAGAACCAGCAGCCGTTCGCCCGGCTGCAACCGTGCCCGATGTGTCAGCGCCAGATGCGACGTGCCATAGGCCACCAGAAACCCGGCCGCCTGATCGAAAGGCATCGCATCGGGGATCGGGATCATCCGGGCCACCGGGAACACACCTGCATCCGCCAATCCCCCCTTACCGGCAAACACGGCCACGCGGGTGCCGGGGGCGGGGCCATCGGTACCGGGGCCAAGCGCCTCGACCACGCCTGCGACCTCCATACCCATGGTAAAGGGCGGGGCGGGCGTATCCTGATACTGGCCTTTCAGCATCAGAAGATCGGCAAAGTTCAGCCCGCAGGCCGCGATGCGCACCAAAGCCTCGCCCGGGCCGGGGTGAGGGACGGCAATCTCGGCAAGGGAGGGCGCGGTGTCAAAACTGGTCAGGCGATAGGCGCGCATGATGCCCCCTTGTGGTTGAGTTGCCTGCGGCAGGCTAGCGCGACGGATCGGATTTGCAACCGCAAGCTGGTGAATTGATATGCCCGGCCATGCCACCTATGGTTGCAGGGATTGCCGATCGCGGAACGTGGGGAGACGATGAGACATCCGGTTGATATGCATGTGGGAAAACGGATCAAGCATCGCCGCCGGTTGGTGCCGATGACGCAAACGCAGCTGGCCGAACAGATCGGTGTCAAATTCCAGCAGATTCAGAAGTACGAGGCC
>CAXBGQ010000287.1:0-3513 GCA_963975135.1 uncultured Nioella sp.
GGCCCCGGTGCCGAGCCATGGCGAGACCGGAAGGCTATAGCTGGTGGCGGTCTCGTTTTCCGATAGCGCCAGCGTGGCCGCGCCGGGCAGCTCCAGTTCCAGAGCGGTCGCGGGCAGGGCCAGCGCGAAAAGGGATATGAGGGCGACCCTGATCACCGGTTCTGACCGTGATATTCTGTGTTCGGGCGCATATCGACCGCCGACGCCATGCGGTTGGTCATGTTGAAGAAAGACGCGACGGCGGCAATGTCCCAGATATCGCGGTCGGAAAACCCGACATCGCGCAAGGCCTGCCGGTCGGGTTCTTCGATCTGGTAGCTTCCTTCCGTCATCTGCACCGCGAAATCCAGCATAGCGCGGTGACGCGCATCCAGCGGCGCGACACGATAATTCATCACCAGAGCCTCACCCAGGGCGGGATCGCCGGACAATTGCCGCACTGCCTGCCCATGCGCCACAAGGCAATAGAAACAGCGATTGACCGAAGAGACCGCGACCGCGATCATCTCACGCTCCAGTTTGCTGAGCGCGCTGTCGCCAAGCATCAGGTCGTTATAGAGCCCGGTAAAGGATTTGAGCTTGTCCGCGTCGAACGCATAGGCCGCCAGCACGTTGGGGATGAGGCCCAGTTTCTCGGCGCAGATGTCGAAATATTTCTGTGTGCCCTCGGGCAGAGGGTCCATCGGCGGCAGATCCAGCGCGGTGGCGTTCTGGTCGGGTTTCATGTCGGCTCAGCCTCTTTTTATTCTGTAGAAATAGTGCCCCATGGCGGCCATTCCCAGAGACTTATACAGGTTTTGCGCCGGTTGGTTGGTTTTGACAACTAAAACGGCAAGATCTTGCGCACCCTGACGTGCCGCCCAATTGGCGGCACCCTGCATCATGACGCGCGCGATGCCCTGCCGCCGGGCCTCGGGTACGACCTCAAGCGCGTGCAGCAGGGCGATGGGCCCGTGGCAGGCGATGAACGCGGTGGCCACCGGATGATCGTTATGACGGCCCAAAAGCGCGGTTTTCGGTCCCGCGGCGCGATCCATCACAGCCAGACGCGCCGGGCCGATGCCGCCCCCGGCCCAGATCTCGGCCTGCACCGCCAAAGGCGGCCAGGAGGGCAGCGTATCGAGCCGCCCCAGATCGGCGGTCAGCGCCGAAACCGGCGCCGCCAGCAGATCGACCGGGTCCACAACCTGATAGCCGCGCTTGGCCAGTTCGGCATCCAGTTCGGTCTGGCCCCGGCGCAGTTGAAACAGCGGGGTTTGCCCCAGATCGGTGCAGGCGCGCTCAGCCACGGTAATATCATCGGTGGTCCAGCCGGTTTCGACGCTGATCGAAGAGACACGCTTGCCGCCACCCCGCCCATCGCGCAGCAAACAGGGGCCATGCCTGTGATAGGCGTCAGCGGGCCAGGTGGCCTCGACCGCGTCAAAAAGAGCGTCCTCGGTCACGATCATTGCCGAACGTGAAACAGGCGCGCCAGCGTGGTGATCACGCCATCCACCGCCGCCCCATCGGTGCTGCGCACCACGATATTGGATCCGAACACACCGTCGCGGGTGAAAGGGTACGATCCGATGGACACTTCGGGATGGGCGGCTGCGACCTCGGCCAACGGCCCGGCGATATCGCCCTCGCCGCGTAGCACCCGCAGGCTCTGGCTCAGAACCTGCGCGCCGCCGGTCAGGGTGGGCATGATGCTGGCGACCATGGCCTGAAACACCGCCGGCACGCCCGCCATCACATGCACATTCCTTATCGTGAACCCCGGCGCGATCGAAACCGGGTTGTCGATCAATGTGGCACCTTCCGGGATCCGGGCCATGCGCAGACGGGCGGCATTGAGCTCCATCCCCGACTGGTCGTAATGGGCCTGCATCAGCGCGCGGGCATCTTCGCGCACATCGAGGGTCACATCAAAGGCCGCGGCAATGGCATCGGCGGTGATGTCGTCATGGGTCGGCCCGATCCCGCCCGAGGTGAACACGTGGTCATAGGCGGTGCCGAGCGCGCGCACGGCGTCGGCAATAACCGTGATCTTGTCGGGCACCAGCCGCGCCTCGGCCAGGTCGATCCCGTGCGAGGTCAGCTCCTGCGCCAGGTGATGGGTATTGGTGTCATGCGTGCGCCCTGAGAGGATCTCGTCCCCGATGACCAGCATTGCCGCGGTTGGATTTGCCATATGCGTGCCCCTCTGTCTCGCGCGGTCCAGCCTATCGCGCCGCGCGGCACAGGACCAGATGACATAAGGCGCGCATTTCCATCACTGGAATCCCGCGCCGCCTTGGCTTATTTAAGCCCGGACACCAGAGGTGGAGAGACCCATTGGACGATTTTAAAGGCCGCCTGACCCGCGACGGCATCCGCATTCACAACCCTGAGGATTTCGCGGGCATGCGAGCCGCGGGCGCGCTGGGCGCGCGTATCCTTGATGACATCATCGGCCATGTCGTGCCGGGGGCCACCACAGCCGCGATTGATGCCGAAATCGAGCGTATGGTGAACGCGGCCGGCGCGACCTCGGCCACCATCGGTTACAAGGGTTATCAGCACGCCAGCTGCATCAGCGTCAATCACGTCGTCTGTCACGGCATTCCCGGCACCAAGGTGCTGAAAGAGGGCGATATCCTGAATATCGACGTGACCGTGATTGTCGATGGCTGGTTCGGTGACACGTCACGGATGTTCGTGGCCGGAAGGATGCCGCGCAAGGCGGATCGGCTGGTGCAGGTCACGCATGACGCGCTTTTCAAGGGGATCGAGGCGGTCAGGCCCGGCAAGACCTTTGGCGATATCGGTTATGCGATCCAATCCTTTGTCGAAGGCAACCGGATGTCGGTGGTGCGCGATTTCTGCGGTCACGGGTTGGGGCAGGTGTTTCACGCGCCGCCCAATGTGCTGCATTACGGACGTCCCAGCACCGGGCCGGTGCTGGAGGAGGGCATGTTCTTCACCATCGAGCCCATGGTCAATCTGGGCCGCGCCGAAACCAAGGTTCTGGCCGATGACTGGACCGCCGTGACCCGCGACAAGAGCCTCAGCGCCCAGTTCGAGCATTCCATCGGCGTGACGGCGGACGGGTTCGAGATCTTCACCCTGTCGCCGGGGGAAAAATTCCATCCGACCTATGCCGCCTGATTTGACGCGGCGGCGCACCCGCGCCTAGGGTGGTGGCGAATTTGACAGGAGACTTATTTTGGCATTCAGGACATTTCTGGCCGCGGGCGCGATGCTGCTCGGCATGACGGGCGCGGCGTTGGCGCAAAGCGCCTCCGCGCAGATCGACTTCAACCTATTCGAGTTCGACGGCCTCTATATCGAGCGCGCGTACAATTTCGACGACAGCTATACAGAACGCTTTGGCATCGACGTGCCGGTGCCGTTTTCCGTGGCGGTGCCCGATCGCGACGGGGTGGAGCTGATCGCCGATGGTCAACCCGATGGCGGCGCGTTCGTGAAATTCACCTTTGCCACCGATACCGAGCCGCGCCAGTTTCTGGAGAACATCCAGGTTGTGAC
>CAXBGQ010000288.1:0-3504 GCA_963975135.1 uncultured Nioella sp.
TATGAGGTGATTTCTGCGGGCTGGCCGCCGCGTTGGATACAGGGGTCGCGTGTGCAATTGCCTTTGTTCCGGGCATGCCGTCTCCTTGTTGTTCAATTTTTTTGACTGTCGCGCCTTGACTGCGCAGGCGCAATATTGGGCCAAAACCTTAAGCAAGGGTTAAGACCGGAGGACCGTCTCTACAGGATCAACCGCCAAAAGCCAAGGCGTTGACATCGAGCGGCGCGTTCACCATCGCCAGATCGCCCTCGGCGTCGCGCGGCCATTCGGCCGGGTCGCGGTCGCGGTAAAGCTCGATCCCGTTGCCATCGGGATCGTTGAAATAGACCGCCTCGCTGACCCCGTGATCGGCAGCCCCGTCCAGATGAACGCCCGCGCGCAACACCTGCGCCACGGCCCGGCCAAGGGCTGCACGGTCAGGATAGAGAAAGGCCACATGGTAAAGCCCGGTGGTGCCCCGCGCCGGCGACTGTCCGCCGCGGCTCTCCCAGGTATTGAGCCCGAGATGGTGGTGATACCCGCCCGCCGACAGGAACGCGGCGGAGGTGCCGAAACGCTGCTGTTCCTCAAACCCCAGCACATCGCGATAAAACGCGACGGCACGGTCCAGATCGGCAACCTTCAGATGAACATGGCCCACGCGAGTGCCGGGATCAGCGGTGTATGTCATGGCAATTCTCCTCTTTCCACACCGATGTAATCTGGTGCGTTGGAAAACTTAAGTCACGTTCGCGCAAAGAATATGTGCAAGAATGCAGAGATTAGCGCCCGACCATACCAACGATGCGATAGGTTTCATCGAGGATCGGCGCGGTGATGGTGCGGGCGCGGTCGGCGCCGCGTGCCAGAATGCGGTCGATCTCGGCCGGGTCCTGCATCAGCCGCGCCATTTCACCGGCGATGGGGGCCAGTTTCTCGACCGCGATCTCGGCCAGATCCTGTTTGAAATAGCCAAACATCTTGCCCGCATTGGCCTCGACCACGGCCTCGGGGCTGACCTCGGCCAGCGCGGCCCAGATATTGACCAGGTTGCGCGCCTCCGGCCGGGCGTCCAGCCCTTTCAGCGTTTCGGGCAGCGGGTCGGGATCGGTCTTGGCCTTGCGGATCTTTTTCGCAATCGTGTCGGCATCGTCGGTCATGTTGATCCGGCTCATGTCGGAAAGGTCAGATTTCGACATCTTTTTGGTCCCGTCGCGCAGGTTCATCACGCGCGTCGCGGCCCCTTCGATCACCGGTTCGGTGACGGGAAAGAAATCGGTGCCGAAATCATGGTTGAACTTGGCGGCGATGTCGCGGGTCAGCTCAAGATGCTGTTTCTGATCTTCGCCCACCGGCACATGGGTGGCGTGGTAGATCAGGATATCGGCGGCCATCAGCGCGGGATAGGCAAAAAGGCCAAGCGAGGCGGCTTCGGCATTCTTGCCCGCCTTGTCCTTCCACTGGGTCATGCGGCCCATCCAGCCCATGCGCGCCACGCAGTTGAAGATCCAGGCCAGCTGCGCATGTTCGGGCACCTGGCTTTGGTTGATCAGGATGGATTTTTCCGGGTCGACGCCCGATGCGATGAACCCGGCGCATAATTCGCGCGTGCTGCGCCTCAACGCGGCGGGATCCTGCCAGACGGTGATGGCGTGCAGATCGACCATGCAATAGACGGTTTCGTGGGTTCCTGCGTTCTGCATGTTCACGAAGCGCTTGATCGCGCCCAGGTAATTGCCCAGATGCAGATCGCCCGAAGGCTGGATGCCCGAGAAAACCCGAGGCGTGAAATTTGCGTTCTTCATCCGATACCGGCCCTGTCCCTTGGCCCCCGCATATGCCGGGGCGTCTTTTCATCCGCGCGCGCCTCGCTTACCCATGGGCGCATGGCCCGTCAACCAGAGGCACCACCCATGTTCAACGATGACAGTTCCCCCTTTAACGCAATTCCGCCGCTCGTGGTGGCGCTGGCCGTGGTGATCGCGGGGCTGGAGGTGATGTTTCAACTGGCCGCTGCGGGCATGTTGGGCGGCAGCGGTGGGGTGGGCTGGCGCATCGCCGCGATCACCGATTACGCGGTGCTGGACAGTGTCGCCGAATGGATGCGGGCCAATCGCTATTTTCCGCCCGAACATCTGGTCCGCTTCATTGCCTATCCGCTGATCCATGGCGGGCTTGTCCATGCCGCTTTCGTCGTCGTGTTTCTGCTCGCGATGGGCAAACTGGTGGCCGAGACGTTTTCCTCGCTCGCCTTCCTGGCAATCTTCTGGCTGTCGGCGATTGTCGGCGGGGTGGCCTTCGTGCTCATCCTCGACAGCCCCGTGCCGCTGATCGGCGGCTATCCCGGCGTTTACGGCCTGATCGGCGCGTTTTCATATATTCAATGGGTAGGCCTGCGCGGAACCGGGGATAATCAATTCCGTGCCTTCCAGCTCATCGGCATTCTTCTGGTGATACAGCTCATCTTTGCGACGCTCTATGGCCAATATGGCGATATCGTCGCCGATCTGTCGGGCTTTGCCACCGGGTTCGCCCTGTCCTTCGTGCTCAGCCCCGGCGGATGGTACCGGTTGCTGGTCGCGTTGCGGCGGCGTTAACCGCGCCGCAGGGCCGACCGGAACTCGGACATCCGGAACGCCCCCAGAACCTGCCCCGCCAGCCCGTAACCGCCCAGCCCAAGCGCCACCAGCGCCGCCAGCGCCAGATACCGCCAGCCATCCGCTTGCAGCATCGGGCCCAACCCCCATGCCAGCGCCCACAGCAGCGCCCCCATCGCCAGCGAAGCCGCAATGATGCGGCCAATGCGCGCCAGATACCGGGTGTCGAACCGCGCCACGTCGCCGAACTTGCGCGCGCCGATGAACAAGAGCCCCGACATCACCCAGGCCGAAGTGGTGGCCGCCACCGCGGGTGCCAGCCAGCCGATCAACGGCAACAGCCCAAAGGCGAGCCCCGCATTCACCACCATCGCCACCAGCGCATAGCGAAACGGGCTGCGGGTATCTTCACGCGCGAAAAACAGCGGCTGTTGCAGCTTTTGCAGCACGAAAGCGGGCAGGCCGAGCCCATAGATCGCCAAGGCCTGCGCAATCGCGGCGCTGTCGGCGGCATCGGTCGCGCCGCGTTCATAAAGCACCGAGACAACCGGCAGCGGCACCACCAGAAACGCCACCGCGCAGGGCAGGGTCAACACCATGGCAAATTCGCCCGCGCGCGAAAACGAGGCCTTCGCCCCCACATCGTCGCCCGATTTCAACCGCCGCGACAATTCCGGCAGCAACACGATGCCCACCGCGATGCCCACCACGCCAAGCGGCAATTGATAGAGCCGGTCGGCGGCAAAGAGCCAGCTCACCGCGCCTTCGGTGCGCGACGCGACAAGCTGACCCACCACCAGGTTGATCTGCACCACGCCATTGGCCAAAGCGGCAGGCAGGCCGATCATGACCAGGCGCTTCATCTCGGGCGACCACCGGGGCCGACCGGGGCGGATTTTCACACCCGCCCGATCCGCCGCAACCCAGA
>CAXBGQ010000289.1:0-3501 GCA_963975135.1 uncultured Nioella sp.
CGCGATCATCTGATCGATCAGGCTCAAGATCAGCGATTCAACCAGCGTCTCGTTTATCTTCGGACGTTCACCGGCAACGAACCAACTGCGCACGGACATGAACACGAACCCCGCCAGAAGATAGCTGGCGAAGAAATCCAGGGTCTGCGGGCTGAGCAACTGGTTCATCGTCAGCTCGGCCCACCCACCAGCGCATCGGCAAGCTCGCGCAGGATCGGGCGGGCCGTGTCGGGGGTCATGCCGGGCCGCAGGCGGGGGTCGTAGAGCATCGAAAGCAGCATCTCGTCATGCGTCGTCAAGAGCGCGAATTCCTCGTCATCGTTGAAGATCGAGGGGCGCGCGGTGGGGCTGTCATTGGGCAGGCCCAAACCTTGCGCGACCTCTTCATGGACGCAGGATTTGCGCAGCAGGTCGGGATGCTCGGTGCGAATGATTGCGATCGCGGCGACATAGACATTGGGGTTGCCCGCCTCGGAGACCGAGTAGACCGAGCAGAAATTGAACCGGGGCAGGCTGGTGATCTCGTTGATCGTGGCCTCGCCAAGCGAGGGCATGATTTCCCTGAGCAGAGGGCCGGCCGCGATCTGTTCGTCGCGGTTCAGATAGAGAACATGGAAATTGCCCCCCGATCCGACGGCCCGGATGTCTTGGCCGGTGACCCGCGCCAGCCGGTCGGCGTAATCCGACAGAAATTCCCGGTCGCTATCGCGCCTTTCCTCGGAAACGGAGGCCCCGAAATGCGCTTGCAGGCGCACCGGGCGTTCCCACCGGCGCAAAACAGCGGGCGTCTGTTGCGCCACGAAACGCCCGCCCGAAAACAG
Organism: uncultured Nioella sp.; assembly: GCA_963975135.1. Taxonomy (GTDB): domain Bacteria; phylum Pseudomonadota; class Alphaproteobacteria; order Rhodobacterales; family Rhodobacteraceae; genus Alterinioella. The sequence continues at coordinate 822 of CAXBGQ010000289.1, forward strand.
GTATTCGTCATAAAGCGCGATGCGTTCGAAATTGGCCACCAGATTGCGCGCGATGATCGGCGTATCGGGGCCGCCGCCATCGGTGCGCAACAGGCCCTGCGCCAAAAGCCTTTGCTGCACGCCCTCGTAATAGCGCGCATAGGCCAGGCTTTCCTCGGACGGCTCGGGCGGCTCAGCCTCCGTCACCAATGTGGACGGGCGGTGCACCGGGATCGGCGAAGTGACCGGTTCGCAGGCAGACAGCACGGCCGCCGCGACCCCTGCCACCCCTACCAACCAGATCCTCCGCATCGCGCGCCTCCCTTTGCCCTCAGGACGGCACGGCGGTGGCCATGGTATCGCCCACACCGTCGCGCCGCGATGAGGCCGAAGACAGCGTGTCGCGCAATTCGGCTTCCATCTTCTCCATTTCAACCTCGGCTTCGGCACGGCGGCGCTTGCCTTCATCGGCGATCTGCAGGCTTTCCTCGATGGTCGCGATCAGGTCTGCATTGGCCTGTTTGACGGCCTCGATGTCAAAGACGCCGCGCTCCATCTCTTCGCGCACGATCTTGTTGCTTTCGCGCAGGTTGCGCGCGTTGGCGGTCAGCAACTCATTGGTCAGGTCATTGGCCTCGCGCACGGCGGCGGCGGCCTCGGTCGAACGCTGGATGGTCAGCGCCTGCGCCAGTTGGGTTTCCCAAAGCGGCACGGTGTTGACAAGGGTCGAGTTGATCTTTGTCACAAGGCTCTTGTCGTTCTCCTGCACCAGCCGGATCGAGGGCAGCGATTGCATCGTCACCTGCCGGGTCAGTTTCAGGTCATGCACCCGGCGTTCCAGATCGTCGCGCGCGGCGCGCAGATCGCGCAATTCCTGCGCCTTCATCACCTGATCGTCCTCGGGCGCGGCCTCGACCTCGGCCTCTTTGGCGGGGATGGTCTGCTCATCCAGCTCGCGGATCTTTTCCTCGCCCGCCGCGATATAGAGCGCCAGTTCGTCGTAGAAATTCAGCGTCTTGTCGTAAAGCTGATCGAGCGACTTGATGTCTTTCAGCAGCGTATGTTCATGGCCCAGAAGATTGTCGGTGATCTTGTCGATCTGGTCCTGCACATCCTCATACCGGGCCAGGAAGTTGTGGATCGGCCTGGCCTTGCCAAAGAGCCGTTCCCACCAGCTTTGCTTGCGGTTGGGGTCCAGCTCATCGACCGAGAAACCGCGAATGGTGCCGACGATCTCGCGCAAGGAATTGCCCGCGGGGCCCACATCCTTGTTGCGCACGCCGTCCAGCATGGCCTGGCTGATCTGCTGCAATTCCTCCTGCGCCGATGACCCGAAAGTGACGATGGAATTGGTGTCGCTCATGTCGAGCTGTGCCATGCGGGTGCGAATCTCTTCGGCAGTCGGGGCAGGGGCCTCGGCCAGCGGCACCAGTTCGGTGGACGGTTCCGGCAACACCACGGCGGTGATCTCATCAACCATCTGGGCGGCGGCTTCGGCTTGTTGGCGGATTTCTTGAGTCATAATCTGTTCCTTATCGTTCAATGGTCAGGCCGTCGCGATTCAACCGTTCGCGCAGCACGTCGATTTCAACATCCAGATCGCTGCGGTCGGTCAGCAGCATCCGTTGGGTTCGGGCAGAGAAATTGGTTTCCAGGTCGTCCAGCAGGGTCACATAATCGGCGCGCACCGCAGGGTCGCGGTTGCGGGCATAGAGATCGGCGAATTTCACCGTCGCATCGCGCGCGCCCTGCAGGTAGACGCCCATGTATTTGCGCGCCTGGGTCAGGTCGCGGGGGTCTTCCTCGACGGTGCGGAACATCTCGCGTGCGGTCGCCTGAAACGCCTCGACCCGGCCCTCCAACTGCCTGTCGCCTGCGCGTTTGATGGCGTCGCCCATGGCATCCAGCAGGGTTTCTGCCGCCTCGACCTTGCGCGCCACGCGGTCGGATTGAAACTTGTCGACCCCTTCCAGCCCCTTGTCTTTCAGGGGATCGAGCCCGAAGGAAAAGAGATGCAGCCCGGCGGCCACAATCCCAACCAGCGGCGCGGTCAGCACATTCCACTGGCCGCCGAATATCAAGAGGCCGACGCCCGCCCCGGTCAGGATGGAGGCGAATATCTTGCGTGGGATCGCGGGACGGCGCGCCACCTTGCGCTCGTTATAGGCATCTTCCGCCCGCACCCCGTCGCGCAACAGCCACGCCGCCAGCAACAAGACCGCGCCGCCTGCCAGATCGGTGACCATTTCGGTGACGGGCTGAAAAAACGCGGTCAGAAAGACCAAGAGCGGCAGAAGAAACAGGATATTGATGCGCGCGCCGAACCGCGCCGGGCTGCGGCCGCGAAAGCTGGCCTCAATGGGGCGCGTGGCCGGTGCCTGCACGTCATTTGCCGCGGGGTCGGGGCTGAACTCGCCGCCATAGCGTTTTGCCATCTCAGATTACTCCGAAACCGCCAAAGATGGACATCACGATGATGACCACCAGCGCCACAAAGGACACGCCCCTTAGGCCGTTTGAACTCATGCCTGCACCCCTTTCCGCTCAATACGATAAGCACGCTTTGGCATAAAAACCAGAGGGTCAGTGCCCGGAAACCTTCACGGGGACGGTTTCCGCCTGCGCGCCGCGCGCCCGTTCGGCATCCAGCTTGCGCTGATAGCCCGACTGGATGAACTCGACCACAAAGAGAACGACCACC
>CAXBGQ010000290.1:0-3490 GCA_963975135.1 uncultured Nioella sp.
CTGCCGCCAGATCCCAAGGCTGACCGGCATTTGCGCGCGCAAGGTTGGCCTCGGCGCTGAGCGGGCCGGAAAGCGATGCGCTGAGCAGCGCGGCATCGCGCAGACGGGCCGTGATTTGCAGGCGGCTGTCAGCAGAGGTGAGGCTGGCGTTGCCGTTGGCCTCGATCTGGCTGCCCGCGATATCAAACGCCTCAAGGCGCAAACCATCCGCGTCGCGGACCGCCCGCGCCGTCAGGCGGGTCTCACCCGCCAAAAGCCCAGCAGGCTCACCCAGACCAAGGGACATATCCTGCGCATCGGCCCCCAGTTCCAGATCAAACGCGCCCGACAGCAATTCGACCTCGCCCGCGACCTCAGCCGTCACAGCCCCCGTCAGATCCGCCCCCGCAAGATCGGCAAAAGCCGCGAGGTCGGGAACCGTCGCCAGCAATTCGGTGGTCAGGGTCAGCGTGTTTTCTGCAGCCGCGATCTGACCTGTGCCGCGCAACCGGGCGTTTTCGGCAATGAGCGTCAAAGCCTCGATATCGAGCGGCGCGCCCGCCCGCCAATTTGCCGAAAAAGTAGCCTGCCCGGCGCTGCCAACCGCCGCTTGCAACGCGGCATCGGGCAAGGCGAGACCCTGAAATGCCGCTGTGACCCGGCCCGAGACGCGGGCCAGCGTGTTGTCCGGTGCCACGATGGTGCCCGCGAGCGCCAATTCGGCCTGATCCAGGCTCAGATCATCGACGCTGAGGCCCCGCAGATCGGCCTGACCGGCCCATGCGTCACCCGCCGCGCGGTCATAGCTGAGGGTCAAATCGGCAGAGGCGGCCGCGACCACTTGGCCCGGCACCGGCAGACGCACCTGCGTGACACCTTCGGGGCGCAGCGTTGCCGTCAGGTTGAAGCGTTCGGGCGCGCCGCCGGGGGCGATCGCGCCGCTGCCGGTGATGTTCAGCGACGCGGTCAAGAGGTCAAAAACCTCCAGCATCATGGCCCCGTCCGTGGCCCGCACCGCCCGCGCCCTCAGGGCCACCGTATCGCCGAAAAAGGGCTGATACTCGGGCAGCAGGAACCTTGCCACATCGCCCGCAAGATCCACCGAAAGCTGCTGGTCGCCGGTATCTGCCCTTGCCAGCGTCACGCCGCCTGTAACGCGCGGCACGCCATCGGTGGCCAACGCGATGGTGCTGGTGAAATCGTCAACCGGGCCACTGCCCGCAATGGCAAGATCAACGGCAGGCGCATCCGCGATGCCCAAAATCGTGACCGCGATGCCGCCGGGATCCTCGCTGAGGTCGAGATCGACCTCCAACTGGCGGGTGTCATTGGCATAGGAGGCGGCCAGCGCAAAGACCCCCTCGGGGCCGTCGCGGCGGATCAGGTCGAATGCCGCGCTGCCCTGACCGCCCGCAAGGCTGAGCGACCCGGAGGCGCTGGCGGCAACCTCGAAGCCCAGCAATGGCGCGCCCAGCTCGATGCGGTCGGCCTCAAGGGATGCGATATTGATCGAAACCGGCAGATCGGGCAGCGCAAAGGGCGTGGCCTCGGGCGTGGCGGGGGCGGCTTCGGCCACCGGCAGGCGCGCCAGAACGATGCGCTCGGCGGCCAGCCGGGTGATGTCGACCTCACCGGCCAAAAGCCCGGCCCGCCGCCAGGTCAGCTCGGCCCCCTCAACGGTCAGCCAGACACCATCGGCATCGGCAATGGACAACCGTTCCAGCGTGGCGGTGGAGCTGAGCGCGCCTGCGAACCCTTCGATCCGCACCTGCCGCGCGGCCCCGTCCGACAGCGCATCCTCCAGAAACCGGACCAGACGGGAACGGTCATCTTCCTGCGCCAGCGCGGGGACGACGGCGGTCAGAACCAGAAACAGGGCAATCAGGAGCCGGGTCAAAAGCTTTGTCCTATGCCGAGATAGAAAAACAGCGACTGCCCCGCGCCGCCGCCCGAGATCGGCGTTGCCACATCCAGCCGGATCGGGCCAATGGGCGTGTCATAGCGCAGGCCCAACCCCGCGCCCGATTGCCAGTCGCTGGCCCCCGCGCCCCAGGCCTCCGCCGAGATCAGCCCGAAATCGGCAAACCCCACCGCCCCGAAATTGCCCACCAGATCCTGCCGCAGCTCCAGCGACGCGCCCAGATAACTGCGCCCGCCGGTGGCCACGCCACCCTGCAACGCGCCGAGCGATTGGTATTCCTGCCCGCGCACGGTGCCCGCGCCGCCCGAAAAGAATAGCCAGTCGGGCGGCATCGCGGTGATGTCGCCGCCCTCGACACTGCCCAGTTGCAGCCGCGCCGCGATCCGGGTGCGATCATCCGGCCCGAACCCGCGATAGCCGCGCAGATCGGCGGTCACGCGGACGCCGCTGCCATCCTCGAACAGGGTAAAAGGCGTCAGCGCGGCTTCGCCATACCAGCCGCGCGCAGCATCGAATGCGGCATCACGGTTGTCCCAGACCAGACCGATGGGCAGCGCAAGCATGCTGACGCGGCGGTCGGAAAACGCATCCCGGATGTCCCAAACCCGCGCCATGACGGCCAGATCGCCAGTCAGGTTATCGGAAAACCGGTGCGAAAGGCCCAGTTCGGCCTCAAGGCTGTCGGCAGTGTAAAGCACCTCATCGAGATGTTCGAATTGCATGCCAAAGCCCAGGGTGGTGTCTGGGGTCAGATCGGCAGGCCGCGAAAATCGCATCCCCAGAACCGCGTCAAACCCGCCATCGGCCCCGCCCAGCCCCGACAGCTCGGCATCGAAGCGCAGCCGCTCGGCCCCGCCCCAGAGATTGCGGTGCAGCCAATAGCCGCTGAGCGAGAGGCCATTCTGCGAGGCTATTTCGGCCCCAAAACCAAGGCGTCGCAGGGGGGCCTCGACCAGATCGGCCTGAATATCGACGGCGGTGTCGGAGACGCGTGGCACTTCGCTGAGGCCGACCAAGGAAAAGACCCCGGTTTCGCGCAGCCGGTCGGCTACACGGGTCAGCGTTTCGGGGTCGAACTGCGCGCCTTCGGGCAGCCCCGCGATGCGCGCGATCCGGTCCGCGCGCATCCGGGCCTGGCCCTGCGGTATCAGTGTGCCGAACTGATTGACGGGTCCGGGCGCGAGGGCGATATCGACATCGAGAGCGGCCTCTCGCTGGCGCGCGGTGATCTGCTGACCGGAAATCGCCGCCGTGGCATGGCCTGCTGCCCGCCAGCCGTCGATGCCCGCCTCGGCCGCCTGCCGCAGCACGCGGGTTCCGGCGATTTCACCGGCGGCAAAACCCGGCGGCAGGGTGGTGCCCGGTGCCAGCGGCGCAATCTCGGCGCGGCCAAGGCGAAAAGCGCGGCCGGGATCGACGGTGATGGCCAATGATTGCACCGATGTGACCGGCTGAAACGGCGATAACGCGGCCACCTCGCGCCCGTTGACAGCGATCGAGATTTCGGGGCCGAAATAGCCAAACTCATAAAGAACCGCCAAAAGCCGCGCGTAATCGGACCGGGCGGCGGCGACGATATCCTGCGCAGGC
>CAXBGQ010000291.1:0-3483 GCA_963975135.1 uncultured Nioella sp.
CTGGCAGGCCAAGAAGGCGAAGCTCAAGGAACGCATCCGCCAGATCGCCGACAAGCTCATCCGCATCGCTGCCGAACGCGAATTGCGCCATGCGCCGGTGGTCGAGCCGCCGGGCGATATGTGGGAGGCTTTCGCGGCGCGCTTTCCCTATGAGGAAACTGACGATCAACTTTCGGCAATTGCCGATGTGATGGACGATCTGGCCCGTGGGCGGCCCATGGATCGCCTTGTTGTCGGCGATGTCGGATTTGGCAAAACCGAGGTTGCGATGCGCGCCAGTTTCGTCGCCGCCGCCGCCGGAATGCAGGTCGCGATCATCGCGCCCACCACGCTGCTGGCACGCCAACACGCCCAGACATTCGCCGAGCGATTTCGTGGATTTCCGATCAATGTCAGGCAGTTATCGCGCTTTGTTCCGACAAAACAGGCCAGCGACACCCGCAAGGGTCTGGCCGATGGCAGCGTCGATATCTGCATCGGCACGCACGCGCTTTTGGCCAAGGGCATCCGCTTCGCCAATCTGGGTCTCCTGATCATCGACGAGGAGCAACGCTTTGGCGTGACGCATAAGGAACGGCTCAAGGAAATGCGCAGTGACGTGCATGTTCTGACGCTCTCGGCCACGCCGATTCCACGCACGCTTCAGATGTCGTTGTCGGGTGTGCGCGACCTCAGCTTGATCGGCACACCGCCGGTCGATCGTCTGGCGATCCGGTCCTATGTCAGCGAATTTGACGCGGTGACGATCCGAGAGGCGTTGTTACGCGAACATTACCGCGGCGGGCAGAGTTTTTATGTCGTGCCGCGGATCGAGGATCTGCCCGAGATCGAGGCCTTTCTGCGCGATCAGGTTCCCGAAGTGAGCTATGTCGTGGCGCATGGCCAGATGGCGGCGGGCGCGCTGGATGATCGCATGAACGCGTTTTATGACGGCAAATATGACGTGCTGCTGGCCACCACGATCATTGAAAGCGGCATCGACATTCCGACCGCCAACACGATGGTGATCCACCGTGCCGATATGTATGGGCTGGCGCAGCTTTACCAGATCCGGGGGCGGGTCGGGCGCTCGAAAACAAGGGCTTATGCCTATCTGACCACCAAGCCGCGCAAGAAACTGACGCCTGCGGCGGAAAAACGGCTGCGGGTTCTGGGCAGCCTCGACAGTCTGGGTGCCGGGTTCACCATCGCCAGCCAGGATCTCGATATTCGCGGCGCGGGCAATATTGTCGGCGAGGAACAATCGGGCCATGTCCGCGAGGTTGGGTTCGAACTTTATCAATCCATGCTGGAGGAGGCGATTGCCAAGATCCGCTCCGGTGACATGGAGGGGTTGACCGATGAGGACGGTGCCTGGGCCCCGCAGATCAACCTGGGCGTGCCGGTTCTGATCCCGGCCGATTACGTGCCCGATCTGGATGTGCGGCTGGGGCTTTATCGCCGCCTCAGCCAGTTGACCACCAAGGTCGAACTGGAAGGCTTTGCCGCCGAGCTGATCGACCGGTTCGGCAAGCTGCCGCGCGAGGTCAACACATTGCTCTTGGTGGTGCGGATCAAGGCGATGTGCAAGCGGGCGGGCATTGCCCGGCTGGATGGCGGGCCACGCGGCGCAACGATCCAGTTTCATAATGATAAATTCAGCAATCCCAAGGGACTGGTGGAGTTTGTTCACGCGCAGAACGGGCTGGCCAAGGTGCGCGACAACAAGATCGTGGTGCGCCGTGACTGGAAGAAGGACGCCGACAAGATCAAGGGGGCCTTTGCCATTGCCCGCGATCTGGCCGAGAAGGTTGTGCGGAGAGCCTAGCGCCCTTCGCGTGGCAAATGGCGGGCCAGCCCATAGGCGAGCGCACAGAAGACCGTTATCGCGCCGACCAGCGGCACCGGCGTGCCGTTGAAAAAGAGACCGATCACAGCCCCCAGAGAGGCCCCGAAAAGGGTCGAGATCGCGCCCATCACCGAAGAGGCCATGCCCGCGATATGGCCCATCGGCTCCAGCGCCAGCGCGTTCAGATTGCCAAGCGTGAAACTGGTGGCGGCAAACATCGCGGCGGTCCAGATCAGGAAAATCCAGAAGCTGCTGGAACCGGGCAGGGCACCGCTGAGGAAGATCAAAAGCGCCAGCACCGACAGGATGGCCTGCACCCCCAGGGCGGCGCGGATCAATGGGCGCATGCCAAGCCGCACCACGAGTGCGGCGTTAATGAGCGGCGGAAAGGCGGAACTGATGGCGATGGCACCAAACCAGAGCGGGAAGCTGTCGCCGCGCCCGTAGGTGATATCGAATACCGGCTGCACGGAACTGAGCGTACCGAACAGCATGGCGAAAATCAGGATCTGGATCACGGTCGACATCATCACCTGGCGGTGGCGCAGAACCTCGATCAGGGCAGCCTTGAGCATCGCACCGTTCAGCGCGCGGCGGTCGGGTGGCGGCAGCGTCTCGGGTTGGCGCAGCGCCAGCCAACCGATGGAAACGGCCGAAAAGAGCAGGAATGCAAGGAAGATCGCGCGCCAGCCAAAAGCCGCGATGATGCCCGCGCCGATCAGGGGGGCAATGGCGGGAAAGGCCATGAAAACCAGCATCGCGAAGGACACGACCCGCGCCATTTGGCGCCCTGCATAGAGATCGCGCACCATGGCCAGCGACACAATGCGCGGGCCTGCCGCGCCCAGCCCCTGCAACACGCGCGCCGCCAGGATCAGCTCAAGCGTTGGCGCGACATAAGCCAGGAGCGCGCCGATGACATAAAGCCCCGCGCCTGCAAAGATGATGCTGCGGCGTCCGAACGCATCTGACAGCGGCCCGGCCACCAGCGTGCCCGCGCCCATGCCGAACACGAACGAGGTCAGGATAAGCTGCGCGTTGTTGGGGGCGTCGGGGCTAAGCTCGGCGGCGATCTCGGGCAGGGCGGGCAGCATCGCGTCGATGGAAAACGCGATGGTGGCAAACATCACGCCCATCAGCGCGATGAATTCCCCCTGGCTCAGACGTCTGGGGGCGGTGGCGGCGGTGGCGTCGGTCATTCCTGCGCCTGCATCTGTTCGGTGATCTCGGCGATCACCTTGGCCCAGATCTCAGGCGGCTGCGCGCCGGACAGCGCGTGTTGATTGGCCACGATGAAACAGGGCACGCCGGTGACGCCGCGTTGGCGGGCATGGGCATCGCGGGCGCGGATATCATTGGCGTCGGCATCGCTGTCCAGCAGCCGTTCGGTCATGGCGCGATCAAGGCCCACGGCCTCGGCGATATCGGCCAGCACGGTCGCATCGCCGATATCGCGGCCTTCCTGGAAATAGGCCCGGAAAAGCGCCGCGACCATCGGCGTCTGGCGCTCCTCCAGCCCGGCCCAGTGGATCAGACGATGTGCGTTCAACGTGTTGGGCGTGCGGGCGATGCCTTCGAAATTGATGTTGAGCCCGGCGGCTTCGGCGGTTTCGACCACCGGCGCATAGGCGCGCACGGCCCCGTCCTTGCCGCCG
>CAXBGQ010000292.1:0-3465 GCA_963975135.1 uncultured Nioella sp.
TGAGATCCGCACAATGGACGGTGTAGTTTACGGTCAGAAAGTTAAAATGAAATCTTAACAGGCAAGGGGGGAGGCATGGCTTGAACCGGCCCGCCCATCGACGCGCAAACGGTCATCAATTTTGACAAAAAGGATGGGAAGATATGAAACGCCCCTTAATTGCAACTGCCCTGTTGGCCGCCCTCGTCTCGGCGGCACCCGCACTGGCACATGGCGTCCACTCTGGATATGGCTATCAGCAAGGACATGCCCAGCAACGCAGCTATGGCCACGCCCAACGATACACCCCGCCCAGCCCGGAGGTCATCGTCGCCACCGTCACCGTCAGCTGCTTCCGCGGCCCGTGGGAGGAAGTCATCTGGGATCGCCCCGAACCGGTCTTTGTCGATAGCCTGGTCAATGCCGGCTACACCTACCCCGAGGCGCATTCGATGGCCGAACGGGTCTGCCGCGATTCCACCGGCGTGGGCAATCCGGAAAACCTCCGGGCAACCATGCTTGGCATCATTGCGAACGAGCCGCCGAACTGGCGTCGGTGAGCTATCGGGCCGGGGGCCGTTCGCGCGGCCCCTGCCTCTTCAGCCCAGCAATTCGCCCTTGAGGGAATTCGCCGCGCTGTCCACGATCCGCACCTTGGCGATCTGACCGATCAGGGCATCGGGGGCCAGAACATGAACGGCGTGCAGATAGTCGGATTTGCCGACCAGCTGCCCCTCAAGCCGCCCGCGCTTTTCAAACAGCACCCGCACCTCACGCCCGACCATCGCGTCCTGCGCCGCCTTTTGCTGCTGACCCAGCAATGCCTGCAAACGCTGCAAACGCGCATCGGCGACCTCTGCCGCCACTGGCTCTTTCTCTGCCGCCGGTGTGCCGGGTCGGGCGGAATATTTGAAGGAATAGGCCTGCCCGTATCCGACACGCTCCACCAGATCCAGCGTCGCCTGGAAATCTTCTTCGGTCTCACCGGGAAACCCGACGATGAAATCGCCTGACAGCAGCAGATCGGGCCGCGCCGCGCGGATGCGGTCGATCAGCGCGATATAGTCCGCCGCCGTGTGTTTGCGGTTCATCGCCTTCAGGATCCGGTCCGAGCCCGATTGCACCGGCAGATGCAGATAGGGCATCAGCTTGTCGCAATCGCCATGCGCGGCGATCAGGTCATCTTCCATGTCATTGGGGTGCGAGGTGGTAAACCGGATCCGGTCCAGCCCCTCGATTTCCGCCATTTCGCGAATGAGCCGTGCAAGGCCCCATTCGCCATCGGGGCTGCCCCCGTGATAGGCGTTCACATTCTGGCCCAAGAGCGTGATCTCGCGCACACCGCCATCCACCAGCTCGCGCGCCTCGCGTAGCAGGCGGTCGGCCGGGCGGCTGACCTCGGCCCCGCGGGTATAGGGCACCACGCAAAAGGCGCAGAACTTGTCGCAGCCTTCCTGCACGGTCAGAAACGCGGTCGGGCCGCGCCTTGCCTTGCGTGCCTTGGGCAGGTGCAGGAATTTATCCTCTTCTGGAAACTCCGTATCCAGCGCCTTTTCCCCGGCCTCGACCGCGCGCGCCATCGCCGGCAGCCGGTGATAGGTCTGCGGCCCCACGACCAGATCGACCATCGGCTGACGGCGCATGATCTCTTCGCCCTCGGCCTGCGCCACGCAGCCCGCGACGCCGATCTTCAGATCGGGGTTGGCTTCGCGCAGGGGGCGGAACCGGCCAAGTTCGGAATAGACCTTTTCGGCGGCCTTTTCACGGATATGGCAGGTATTGAGCAGGATCATATCGGCCTCTTCGGCCGAGCCGACTTGCTCATATCCCTCTGACCCCAGCGCCTCGGCCATGCGTTCGCTGTCATAGACGTTCATCTGACAGCCATAGGTTTTGACAAAGAGCTTTTTCGGTGCAGACATCTCGCGGGCCTTTCGGGGCGGTTCACCGCGCCGTCTACCGCATGCCCGCCAGCGCTTCAATGATGCGCGCGCCGTTTGCAAAATCGAAAGCCGCAAGGCACAGTGTGGCCGAGCAGAAAAACCGGGGCCAACCCAGATGATCCATTCGTCGATTTCTAAATTCGCCGCGCATGCGGCGCGCCATTCGCTTGGCAAAGGCCCCTTTGCCATCGTGATCGCCGAAGACCGGACCGAGCTGACCTCGACCCTGGATCATCTGACCCATCTGGGGTTTCGCCGGCTGTTTCTGCTGGCCCCCGACGATGTCGACCTGCCCGAGGATGTCGATGATCCCGCCATCGTCGACGTGATCCGCCATCCAACACGGCAACCCGGCACCGCGCCCGCGATTGTAAACACGTTGATCAAACTGGTGCCCGGCGAATGGATTCACTACTGTTTCAACGCCGAATACCTGTTCTTTCCCTTTTGCGAACAGCGCCGCATCGGTGAAGCGATCGCGTTCGTGACCGAGGAACGGCGCGATGTCGTGTCGACCTATGTGATCGACCTTTATGCCGAGGATCTGACCCGCCACCCCGATGCGGTCTCGCTGGAAACCGCGCATCTCGACAGTTCGGGCTACTACGCCGAAACCCGGCGCAACGATGCCGGCGACGTGCTGGAACGGCAGTTGAATTTCTATGGCGGGCTCAGGTGGCGGTTCGAGGAACATGTGCCGGTGCCCAAGCGCCGCATCGACCGGTCCAGCCTGTTTCTGGCCAAACCTGACCTGACGCTGAAACTTGATCATTCATTGTCCGACCCCGAAATGAACACCTATTCCTGCCCCTGGCATCATTCGATGTCGGCCACGGTCTGTTCGTTCCGTGTGGCCAAGGCGCTGCGCAGCAACCCCGGATCGCGCCATGATGTCGATACGTTTCGCTGGCACAAATCCACGCGGTTCTATTGGTCGTCGCAGCAATTGATGGAATTGGGGCTGATGGAACCGGGGCAGTGGTTTTAAGGCCGATCTGGCCCGTATTCCGCCCCTTGTGGTCGCCGTGAATGATCTCGCGTCAGGCCACGTCGGACGGCGGCATGATCCGAAACCGAGGGTCCAGGCGGTCGGGATGAAACGCGGGGTCTTTCAGGTAAATCGGGCGCGCGGGCTGCATTTGCGCCTTTGCCGCGCGGGCAGAGTTCAGGCGGCCGCGCCGGTGGATCAACAGGGTCTCGGTCGCCATGCCTTCGGCCAGGATCATCTCATGCGCGTCAAATCGCAGGTTGACGAAATCGGCCCGCACACAGCCCCGCACACGTTGCACGCCCGCGCGCCCCACCAGTTTGCTGGCCGCGATCAACAGTTCAGCGCCGGTTTGCGGATGTTCGATCATCAGCCTCTGATAGGGTGCCACCGTCAGCGCCCGGCGCGGTCGCCCCCGCCCCAATGCACCGAATGAGATGACAACCGGACGGCTTGGATCGTCGGGCCCCTGAAAACTGCGCCTCTGGCGGATGATCTGGCGCACCGGTTGCAGCCCGTGATCGACCGTCGCCAGCAAATCGCCCTCAACCACAT
>CAXBGQ010000293.1:0-3428 GCA_963975135.1 uncultured Nioella sp.
GGCGGCGATGATAGCGGCGGCCAACCCCATTGCCAGGCTCAAGCGTGTCCCCCATAGCAGGCGGCTCAGAAGGTCGCGGCCCAGATGATCTGTGCCCAGAATGGCCCCTTCGCTGAACGGTGGTTTGAACCGGTTCGGCGTATCCGTAACATCGGGGTCGGCCAAAGGCAGCAGCGGCGTGATGAGCGCAAGAATGACGACCAGCCCGATAACGATGAGCCCCGCCAATGCCAGACGGTTGCGCGCCAGCAGTTTGAGAAACGCCATCATGTCTTGATCCTCGGATCAAGCAGCGCCTGGGCCACATCCACCATGATGTTGAACATCACATAGCAGGCCGCGATGAATACAACACCGCCCTGCACCAGCAGAATGTCGCGCTTCAAGATTGCATCAACCAACATCCGCCCGACGCCGGGCCATTGGAAAACCATTTCGATATAGACCGCGCCCGACAGAACAAACCCCGCCTGAATGCCCAGAATCGGAATGATCGACACCATCGCCGCCCGCAAGGCATGGCGCCAGATCACGCGGCGCTCGTGAACGCCCTTGGCGCGCGCCGTGCGGATAAAGTCCTGTCGCAATACTTCCAGCATCGCCGAACGTGCCAGCCGCGCAATCACGCCCGTTGCGACCACGGCAAGCGCAAAGGCAGGCATTGCCAGGTGGTCTATCAAAACCAGAAAATTCCGGTCTCCGTAGATCGGCCACATGCCCGAAACGGGAAACCAGCGCAGTTTCACCGCAAAGATCAGGATCATCATCATGCCAAGAAAGAAAGACGGGATCGAAATTCCCAAAAGAACTACAAAGGTGATCGCCTTGTCGGCAAAGCCGTATTGCCGCGCGGCCGAAACAACGCCAGCAGCAATGCCCAGTATCGAGCACAGCAGGAACGCGGTTCCCGCAAGGATGAGCGTTGCGCCAAACCGATCAAGCACCTCGTCTATAACCGGCCGGTTCAGCGCAAAACTGCGCCCGAAATCGCCCTGCAGCATATTGCCGAGCCAGATGAAATACCGCGGCACCAGCCCTTGGTCCAGACCAAGGTCACGGTTCAGCTTTTCCACGTTTTCAGGCGTGGCATAAGATCCCAGGATCGCCGTTGCCGGATCGCCGGGGATCATCGCCATGATCAGAAACACGATCACGCTGATCCCGAGCAATACCGGAATGGCCGAAAGCAGGCGTTTGAGGATGTATCCGGCCATTTACCCGCCCTGTTCAGACTGCGCGGCCCCTGTCGCGCGGGGCCGCGCCGATTTCATCAGTTCTTGGTGACATCTTGCAAGAGCAGGAAGAACGAAGGCTGCAATGCAAACCCTTCAACACGATCGGATGTCACCGCATTCTGCTTCCAGTTTGCAACAAATACCCAGGGCGCGTCTTGCTGCACGATGACCTGCATCTCGCGGTAAAGGCGCGCGCGCTCTTCCTGGTCGGTCTCGACGCGTGCGGCATCGAGCAGCGCATCCACCTCCGGGTTGGAATAGTAGCCAGAGTTGAAGCCACCATTTTCGGGCCATGCTTCGGTGCGCAGGGCCAGGAAGGGCAATGTATCGGGATCATTGGTCATCCACGCCATTTCCGCCATGTCAGCCTTACCCTCAAGGCCAGGGTTTACATTGCCCAGGAAAGTGTTCCACTCGTAGGTCTCAATCGTCACATTCAGGCCCACCGCCTCAAGATCGGCCTGAATCGCCGTGCCCATCGCGACAGGGTCAAGCATTCCCGACCCGCCCTCGGTCACGTAGAATGTCAGCTCCGCGCCTTCAGCGCCTGCCTCGGCCAGCAGTTCGCGGGCGCGGTCAGGATCATAGGGATAGGGTTCCAGATCGGGGTTGTAAGCCCATGCAAATGCGGGTGGGGTTGGGCCGGCGGCCACTTCGGCCGTGCCCTCCAGAACATCATTTACAATCGCTTCCTTGTTGATCGCATAATTGGCTGCCTGGCGCACGCGAACATCGGCAAACGGCCCCTCCTTGGCGTTCAGGATCAGGAACCAGACATGCGGGCCCGCCTGTTCATAAACCGAATAGGCGTCGCCCTGAAATTCGCTCAGCGCCACGGGCGGCACCTCGACCATCAGGTCAATTCCGCCGGCCAGCATTTCCGCCGTGCGGGTATTGGCATCGGTGATCGGGCGAAAGACGACCGTTTCAAGCTCGGGCGCGCCGTCCCAGTAATCCGGGTTCGCCTCGACGACAACAGCCTCATTGCTGCGCCATTCGACAAATTTGAAGGCACCGGTGCCCGATGGGTTCCGCCCGAAATCCGCGCCATATTCCATGACCGCAGCCGGCGAAACGATCAGCCCCGTTGGATATGCAAGGTTCGACAGGAACGGCGCATAAGGCGCGTTCAGCGTGAAAGACACGGTGAGCGGGTCAATCACATCAACGCTTTGCACCGAAGAAAAGAAAAATGCCAGCGGGAACGGGCCGGTGTCGCTATAGGGGTGCGACTCGTCCAGCATCCGGTCGAAGTTGAACTTCACCGCTTCGGCATCAAACGCGCTGCCATCATGGAAGGTCACGCCGTCGCGCAGTGTAAAGGTGTAAATGGTGCCATCTTCGGAAATGGTCCAGTCTGTCGCCAGCGAGGGTTCAACCTCCAGCGTGCCGTCCTTGTAGCGGACCAGACCGTCATACATGTTCATCAGAATGCGAAAATCGTTGACCGCCGTGACCGCCGCAGGGTCAAGCGCCTGAGGCTCGGCGATCTGGCCGACAATAAGCACGTTTTCCGGCGTTTGCGCCGCAGCACTGCCCACCGTCAGCGCCAATGCGGTGGCGGCCGTTGCTGCCAGCAACGCGCGACGGGGAAGGGTTAGCAAGGTCATGGGATATCCTCTCTGTTGACTGTATTTATCATGATTAATTGCATTTAGCCAAATTCTCATGATAAATACAAGATAATTGTGCTAGGGGTCGTGCCATGACGTTTTCCATTCTGACATATGACCAAAAAACAGGCGTTTACGCCGGGGCGGCCGCCACGGGCAGCCTGTGTGTCGGAGGCTGGGTTCTGCGCGGAGACATCGAATCGGGCCTCTGCGCCTCGCAAGGAACGGCGCCCAGCACATTCTGGCGTGACGATGCCATGCGCCAATTATACGCCGGCAAGCGGGCCGCAGATGTGGTTTCGGCCCTGACACGGCCTGACAATGGCCGCGCGCATCGCCAACTTGCCGTTCTCGACATGTTGGGCGGAACAGCTGGGTATACAGGTGCGGCCAGCGTGCCTTATGCCGACCATATCGCCACCCCCAACCTGATCGTGGCCGGGAATATGATCAAATCGCGCAATGTGCTGGAGGCATTGATTGCCGGATATGAAACGAGCGCGGCAAGCCCGCCTGCCCGCCTGGTCTCGGCGCTTCAGGCAGCACAAGCAGCCGGGTCTGACGTGCGCGGGCTGCAATC
>CAXBGQ010000294.1:0-3401 GCA_963975135.1 uncultured Nioella sp.
CGATGGCATTCCCCTGCTCGGCGGCCATCTGATACCAGCGCACGGCTTCCGCATAGTTCGGCACCACGCCCTGACCGATTGTATACATGTTGCCGAGGTTGAACTGCGCGATGGCATCTCCCTGCTCGGCGGCCATCTGATACCAGCGCACGGCTTCCGCATAATCCTGCACCACGCCCTGACCGTTTGCATACATGAGCCCGAGGTTGGTCTGCGCGGAGGCATCTCCCTGCTCGGCAAATGGACGCCAGTTCTCAAGGGCCGTGGCGAAGTCCCCCGTCCGCGCGGCCTCGACCCCGGCTTGAAAGTCCTGCGCGCCAACAGGCGCAGCCAGCGCGGCACACGCTGCAAAGACAACGATACGGGCAGCACTTCTAATCATGGGGAACGCTCCTAGAGGCATATATTGCCGCTGACTGTAGCGGCCTCGTTGGAGCGGTCAAATGATCTGAGTCCGGGGGACAAGGGGAGGGCGGATCTGATTTCAGAGCCTGCGCGGCGGGGACCGAAATGGGGGGCATAAAAATTCGCGTCCACAAATCAGAGATTTTTAACTCTTGGCGACACGCAAGTTTCGCACCCATCTGGCCAATATCGAGCCACTCCCCCAGAAACCAGTTTATCCCCGAGACCCATGCCATCGGAAACACAATGGGGGACTGAATGGGGGGCGAAGCCACATAGATTTACTCTAAGCGCTTTAAAAGAAAAGGTTTAATGGTTTTAAGTGGCGGACTGGGGAGGATTCGAACCCCCGACCCCTTGATTCGTAGTCAAGTACTCTATCCAACTGAGCTACCAGTCCGCTGTAGAGTGGGGCGGATGTATCGCCACCTGCATGGCATTGCAAGGGCCAATTCACGGCAATCCGACCTCAGAGCGCAGGGCCCAGACCGGAATCGGGCAGGCAGATGCGAAAGCAGGTTCCCTCGGACCCGGTTTCCTGCAATTCGAGCCGCCCGCCATGGCCGCGAATGAGTTCCGCGGCGATTGCCAGCCCCAACCCGGTCCCCCCCTTGCGCGCGCCGCCCTGAAAGGGCGTGAAGAGGTGATCGAGCGCCTTTTTCGGCAGCCCCGGACCGGTATCGCAGACCGTGATCCACCAGCCGTCCTCGCCGTCACCCGCAGCAACCGTGACCGTGCCCGGCTGGCCCGTGGCAATGATCGCCTGGCGCGCATTGCGCATCAGATTGCCCAAGACGCGGTAAAGCTGTTCTGGATCGCAGCGTGCAATCAGGCCGGCGGGAACTTCGGTGGCCAGCGTCACCGCCTCCTCGCCTGTGGCCAGCCGTTCGTGATCAACCACATCGTCGATCAGCGCGGCCAGGTCGATGCGGGTCAAAGCCGGTGGAGGCTCCTCGGCGCGGCCAAAGGCCAGCGTGCCTTCGCACAGGTTCACGGCGCGCGACAGCGAGGAAATGAGCTTGGGGGCGCTACGTTGAACCGCCGGATCGTCAGAGGCTTCCATCCGGTCGGCCAACAATGTCGCCACGGTCAGAATATTGCGCAGGTCATGGCTGATCTTGGCCACCGCCTCGCCCAATTGCGCCAGCCGTTCGCGTTGCTTCAGGGACGCGGCCAGTTGCGTTTGCAGGCTTTGCAGCGTGACCTCGGCATCGCGCAATTCGGTCACGCTTGAGGATGGCGCGATGATGCGGCGGGCATCGTCAGGTGCCTCGGAATAGGCCCGCATCGAGGCCACGACCCCCTTGATCGGCATCACGATCACCCGTTGAACGGCGAAAAACAGCAGCGATGCCGTGAAGATCGAAATCACGGCCGACAGAATCAGGATGTTTAGCCCGTAATCCAGCATCGCCTCGCGCAGGGGCCGGGTGGGCAGCGTGACCTCGATCAAGAGCCCTGCCTGCCGGACGGGGTTGCCCATGACCCGGATCACCTGATCCTGGGGCTCCCAAAGCCGGGCCATCGCATCCATCATCAGGGTCCAGGCCCCCGGATCACGCAGGTCGAAAAAACCCGATACCGGCGGGATACGTTCCACGGTCAGGATCAGCTGGCTGACCTCATCGCGGCGCAGCACGACGTTCAGAACGCCCGCGTTTTCCAGCAGCTCGTCCTCCAGCGCTTCATCCAGCATCATCGCTTCATCGGCCAACAGCGCAAGCGAGGCGATCTGCGCCCGTTCCAGACGGGCCAGCAGGTAATCCTCGCGAAAACGCGCGATGGAGGGCACAAAGATCAACACTTCGGCCAGCATCACGAAAATGATCGTCAGAATCAGGAACCGACCTGAAAGCGAGTTCAACACCTTGCTTTGCTCTCCCCTTGTCCTGCGACCCTAAAGCCGCTGCACCATACGCACGAACCGCTTGACCCAGATGCTGTCAAACAGCTTGGGCGTGAAATAGGCCCCTGCGGCACGTTTGTTGATCTCTCCCAACGTGGGATAGGGGGCCACCATGGCCGCAATCGCGCTCATTTTCAAATGGTTGGCGATGGCCAGCGCCCAGGTCTGGATCAACTCACCGGCCTGTGCGCCCACGATCGAGGCCCCAACGGGGCGACCCTTGACCACCATGACCTTGATCAGCCCCGTGGTCTGGCCGGTGGCGATGGCCCGGTCATTGCCGGAATATTCCGCGCGCACAACTTGCAGTTTCGCCCCATGTTTCTCGCGCGCCTCGGCCTCGGTCAGGCCGACCTGCGCCAGTTCCGGGTCGGTATATGTGGCCCAGGGGATGTGGTCGGTGCGCGCCTTGGATGGCAGGCCAAGCAGGATCGACCGGATGATGACGCCCGCATGATAGCCCGCGACATGGGTGAATTGCGGCCCGCCCGCCGCATCGCCAATGGCATAGACGCGCCGGTTGGTGGGCGAGCGCAGCGACGCATCGACCTTGACCCCGCCACGGGTGCGTTCGACCCCGGCTTTGTAAAGGTCGAGATTGTCGATAGTGACCGCCCGGCCCACGGCAACCAGCAGATGGGTGCCGGCGTAGGTCGCGCCATCGCCCGTGTGAACGGTGATATCGCCCGCGCCGCCGGTGATTTCCGAGGCCATGGCCCCCTCGACGATCTCGATCCCTTCGCTGCGCAAACGCTCCAGCGCGATGGCGGCCAGTTCGGGGTCATCCTTGCCAAGCGCCTTCAGGCCCTCCAACACGGTGACCCGAGAGCCAAGCCTGCGATGCGCCTGCGCCATTTCCATACCGATGGGACCGCCGCCGATAATGATCAGATGCCCTGGGCGGTCGCGCAGATCGAATAGGGTTTCATTGGTCAGATAGGGAACATCGGAAAGCCCGAGGATCGGCGGCACGAACGGCCGCGATCCGGTGGCGATGACAAAGCGGCGCGCGGTGATCGTGGTGTCACCCGCCTGCACCTTGTCATGGCCCACAAAGCGGCCCATTTCGCGGATGACCTGCACACCCAAC
>CAXBGQ010000295.1:0-3399 GCA_963975135.1 uncultured Nioella sp.
AGCCCGGCCAAAAGGGTGATCAATTGCGCCCTGCGCCCAAGCAGGGCAAGAAGGGCCGCCAGAGCGCCAAGCGCGAAAGTTCCGGCATAGATCCAGACTTCCAGCGGCGCATCGGGGCCAAGCACCGGGCGCAACGCATCCCAGGGCGTGAACCCGCCGGCAAAGGGTGCGGACATCCAGTTCAAAAACGCGCTCGCGGCCATTGCGGCCCCGGCCAGAATGATGATCAGACGCATCGGATACCTCCTGCTTCTTGTGGCGCAAACCTGTCTCGCGCGATGCAGGGTATGGCTGGCGGCATTGGCTGGCAATGGCCGACAGTGGCGCAGCGGTCACGCCACCGGTTCAGCCGCCAGAAACCGGTCGAAAGCCTCAAGGCAGGGGCCCCAGATCGGATCGCTTGGCACCACGATGTGATTGGGCGAATCACAGAGCGAAAACTCTGCACCCGACAAGGACCGCGCGATCAGTTTCGATTGTTCCGGCGACTGGATCACATCGCCCGCGCAATGCATGATCAGTGCCGGGGCGCGGACCTGGTGCAGGATATCGCTGACATCGATATCGCCGACCAGACGCCGGATCTCTGCCGCCATCTCGGGCGTGGCTGAGACCGATTGCAGCGCCACAAGGCTTTCCAGTTCCTCCGGCGTGGCGCGCGGCATATAGAGCGTCGCCACGGCGCGCATGAAGGGGCTGCCCGCCACCCCCCAACCGGATCTGATCATCGCCACCATCGTATCGGTGGCCTCCCGGTCGCCGCGCGCGGTCGATCCCCGCACCAACCCGTTCAGAAGTATCATCCGGCTGACCCGATCCGGCCACCGCGCCGCAAGGCTCAGCGCGATGGGCACGCTTTGCGAGATGGCATAGACCGGGAACCGGTCCAGCCCCGCCGCATCGGCCACGGCGATCATGTCATCCACGTAATCGGTCAGCGTCGCGCCACCCAATCTGCGGTCCGACAGGCCGGTGCCGCGCGGGTCATAGCGAATGAGCCGCCGCCCGCGCGCCAGACGTTCCAGCAGCGGGTGCCAGATCGGGCTGTGCCAGTCATGTTCGAGATGGCTGAGCCAATGCCCGCCGCGCAGCAGGGGCGGCCCCTCGCCGATCTCGGCCCAGGCAATGGCGGTGCCGTCGCGCGATTGCGTATACCTTATGGTTTGCGTCAACGGGCGCTCGATCGCAGCCGGGGCCGCCAGCGGCCCATCCTCGCCCGCGCCGTCATTGCGCGCGACCTCCGCCACCATCTGCACGCCGCGCCGGGGCACCGTGCGGATCACTCTTTGAGCCTTGCCGTCATCGTCCAGCGCCGCGCGCGCCGCACTGATCCGGGCCGCGACGGTTGCATCCGACACGATCCGCCCGCCCCAGATCTCGGCCATCAGCGTGTCATATCCCACCAGATCGGGGGCGCGATCGGCCAACAGCGCGATCAGCGCGAAAACCTGCGGCTCGACATGCCGATCAGCCCCATCCACCAGCAACCGGTGGCGGTCAGTGTCCAGCGCCGCTGTGCCGAAACGGTAAATCATGCCCCATCATGCAAGGGCAGGAAGCGCTTCTCAAGGAAAGAGAGGGCATGGCGGGCGAAATAGAAGCCAATCACAAGGGTTTCTAAAGGCGGGCTTCAAGCGGTGCGCGGCCAAAGCGGGCAAGCTGAGGACATCAGCACGGATAACCGCCAAGGAGTAAACCCGATGACCCGCACAAACGCACCCACCGCCCCCCGCACCCGCCCCGATGGCTCCATCGACACCGCCTATTACATGGCTCGTTGCCGCCAGATGCGCAGCCGTCAGGCGCATCACCTTGCAGGCCGCGCCAGCGCCAGACTGCCCGCCCTGGGTGTCGTCGCCCTCACCGTTCTGGCCGCAATGGTGGTCCTGCCCTTCGCCATCTGAACGCCACTGGCGGGCTGCAACCGCCTGTGGCGCTGCGGGCGGGATCGTCGGGCGTTGCAACCCGCGCGCGGATGACTGCAAAAGCTGACGGGATTGTGTTCGCGCGCGGCCTTTTCAATCGGGGCATCTCCACGATAGGGTCGCCGCCGTCCTGAACCGCAAACGCGAGTGATGCCCGATGAACCTGACCCGCACCCTGATCGTCAGCCTGGCACTGTCGACCGCTGCAACCACGGCCATCGCCGAAAGCCACGGCAATGATCTGGTGCATTCGCGCGAATTCCGCGGCAGTGTCTACATGATGAACCAGACGCATATGACGCTTTATGTGCATGACGGCGACAGCCCGAACCGCTCAACCTGCACTGGCGAATGCGCCGAGATTTGGCCGCCTGCGCTGTTGCCCGAAGGCTCCGAGCTTGGCCAGAATTATGCATTGTTCCGGCGCGACGATGGCACCATGCAAATCGCCTATAAGGGCCGGCCGCTTTACCTCTATTCCGGCGACACCCGGGTCGGCGACACAAATGGCGACGGTTTCGGCGGCATCTGGAGCGTCGCCCGCCCGACAGAATAGCCGGGCCGGGCCGGTCGGCGTGACGCTGCCCTGACCGCTCTGGCCGCCATCTTGGTCCTGCCGTTCGCCGGCAGAAGATCACGGCGCGCGCGAATTCTTGACGGTTTCATGACAGTCACGGGTGACTTTGCCCGGGCGCTTGGCTATAGCCCATGGGGAATCGGAGAGACGTGGAGCGCTGCCCCCCATGCGAAGCCAGATGACCCCCTTCCTGAGCCACCCGTTTGATAACGTCGGAGCAGAGCTCGACGGAGACAAGCTCAAGGAAGAATGCGGCGTGTTCGGCGTCATCGGCGTGGCCGATGCGGCGAATTTCGTGGCCCTCGGCCTGCACGCCCTGCAACATCGCGGCCAGGAAGCGGGCGGCATCGTCACGCATCACCCCGATCACGGGTTCCAGTCGGCCCGCCGGTTTGGCTATGTGCGCGACAATTTCACCTCCCAAAAGCTGATGGAAACGCTGCCCGGTCCGCTTGGCATCGGCCATGTGCGCTATTCCACCGCCGGGTCCAAGGGCCCCACACAGATCCGCGATGTGCAGCCCTTTTTCGGTGAGTTTTCAATGGGTGGCGCGGCCATCGCCCATAACGGAAACATCACCAATGCCGAGGAACTGCGCCGCGATCTGATTGGCCGCGGCTCGATCTTTCAAAGCTCCTCCGACAGCGAATGCATCATCCACCTGATGGCGCGCTCTTATCAGAAAAACATCCCCGAACGGATGAAGGACGCGCTGCGCCGGGTCGAGGGCGCGTTTTCCGTCGTCGCCATGACCCGAACCAAGCTGATTGGCGTGCGCGACCGGTTGGGCGTGCGCCCGCTGGTTCTGGGGCAATTGGGCGACGGGTGGGTGTTGTCGTCTGAAACCTGCGCACTCGACATTATCGGGGCCGATTTCGTGCGTGAGATCGAGCCCGG
>CAXBGQ010000296.1:0-3386 GCA_963975135.1 uncultured Nioella sp.
TAACCGTGATAGATAAAGAGATCGGTCCCCATCAGCTCCTGCAGCTTGGGTGTATTCAGGTGGTTGCGCACATCCGCGAAGCCCAAAGCGGCGGGGATACCGACGGCGCGCAGACAGGCCGCAAGCAGGATTGCCTTGGGGACGCAGAAGGCCGCCTCCGCCCCGGCGATCCGGCTGGCACGGTAGGAATCTTCATCCAGCGCAAAACAATACGGGTCGTAACGGATATCGTCGCGAACCGCTTCGAACAGGCGGATCGCCTTGTCTCGAATGGTCGCGTCCACAGGAAGATCGCGCAAAGCCGATGTGACGAAACCCTGCACTTCGAGGCTGTCGCTTTCGACAAAGTGCGATGGCATGACATAGCGCTCGGCTTCCATCGGCAGGTCGTCGTGCGGTTGGGCCATTGGATCTGTCCATCTTTTTCTAACAAGTGTTAGATTATAATCTGAAAACCTGCGAGTCAACGAGATTTATTCTGTCTTTCGCAAGTTCTGGCCAAAGCGGGTATTATCTTCCCCCAATGCCGCAGCACGTCCGGCCGAACCTGCGGGGGCACGGAATTCCGGCGCAATTGGCAGCGGCAGCGCCGGTACCTCCTGACCGGAAATGTTCAGCTTTCGCGCGAATACGCCGCGCGCGATGAAATGCGGATCGGCCGCAGCTTCGGCGGGCGTTTTCACGACGGAACAACAACAGTCCGCCGCGGCCAGCAAAGACTCCCAATGGGTCGAGGGCTGGTCGCTCAGACGGCGCGTCACTTCCGCAACACTGGCATTGGGGTCGGACCAGTCATCACGAAGCTCCTGCGGCAGGCCGATGACATCGCAGAACGACTGCCAGAACTTTTCTTCCAACGCGCCAACGGCAATCTGACGTCCATCCGCAGCCGTATACAGCCGATACCGGGCCAGACCGCCTGTCAGGCGGCTGTGGCCGCTTTCGATGTTCTGCCCGGCGATCACAGCTTCGGCATGGGCCCAGTAGGCAAAGGCAAACGCCCCCTCGGACATGGCGATATCCAGATGCGTCCCCTGACCACTTGCCTGCCGCGCAATCAGGGCCAGCAGGATATTCACCACCGCCGGATAGGTTCCGCCCCCGATATCAGCGACCAGCCCGAAGGGTATGGTTGGCTGGGCATCCGGGCCCCGGCTCAGCGACAGGATACCCGAATCGCCCACATAATTGAGATCGTGCCCGGCAGTCGAAGCCTTCGGGCCGGTCTGTCCATAGCCGGTAATCGAACAGTAGATGAGGCCGGGATTGATCTCGCGCACGGCCTCGTATCCCAGACCGAGCCGATCCATCACTCCGGGGCGAAATTGCTCTACCAGAACATCGGCCTTTTCAAGCAAAGGGCGCAGAACATTCATTGCGCCCTTTGACTTGAGGTCGATTGCCACCGACCGCTTACCGTGATTCAAAACAGCGAAGCCAATGCTCTCCCCGTCTATTTTCGGCGCGGTCAGGCGCGCATCCTCACCCGTGCCCGGACGCTCGAACTTGATAACCTCGGCCCCGGCTTCGGATAACATGAGCGTGGCCATTGGGCCGGGAAGAAGGGTACTGAAATCCAGCACCAGAATATCCTTGAGCGGCTGTGTCATCGTCCCTCCCTCACGCGAAACGCGCAGCCCCGTTGTTTAGAACCACCACGTCGCGGGCCGGGATCGAAGCGCGGAACCGGGCCTCGCCACCCTCTTCCCAGATCTCAAACCGCACGGTCTCGCCGGGATAGACCGGAGCGGAAAACCGCACGTCCAGCCCGACAAGCCGGGCGGCGTCATAATCGAGCAGCGATTTGAGGATCGCCCGCGCCGCCAGACCATAGGTCGCAAGGCCGTGCAGGATCGGGCGGTCGAACCCGACCGAACGCGCCACATCCGGGTCGGCATGAAGCGGGTTGTAGTCGCCGCTGAGGCGGTAAATCAGCGCCTGGCGCGGTAGTGTTTCGATATCGCAGACATGATCGGGCGCGCGGTCGGGCAAGGCCGCAGGGGCCGGGCCGGGCCTGTTTTCGCCACCGAACCCGCCATCGCCGCGGCAGAAGGCCGACATCGCCACGCGAGCCAGCTTGTCGCCGGTGTCCGCGTCAATGATTTCACGGCTCTGGTAGATGACGGCACCCTTGCCCTCGCCCTTGTCGGAAATAAAGTCGATCCGGCTGCGGCCGATGATGTTGCCCTTCACCGGCAGCGGCTTGTAGATGTCCAGCCATTGTTCACCATGCAGCACCTTCTGCCAGTTCACGCCGGTCTTGGGGTTGCGCAGCCAGAAGCCCGGATACCCCATCGTGACCGCCATCGAGGGAACGGCCCTCAGCCCATCTTCATAGACGAAGGCCAACTCTTTCCTGTCGGTCGGATCCTCGCCGAACCCGAGGCCGAGCGCATAAAGGATCGTATCCCGCTCGGTCAGCGTCTGCTTGATCTCTTCGAAGTCCCAATTCGATAACGCGTCGAAATCCAATGGCATGATCTTTCCTCCGTCGATCGCTGTCAGAGCGTGTTTTGCGAACCCAAGATTGCCGTGACCTGACTGGACAGCACACCGCCGTTCCCATGCGCCAGCGCCAGGTCGACATCCTTCAACTGAATGCCGGGTGCATCACCACGGATCTGCCGCGCCGCCTCGATCACGGTGAAAATGCCATACATGCCGGGATGCACACAGGACAAACCCCCGCCATTGGTATTCACCGGCAAGACCCCGCCCGGCGCGATGCGCCCGCCCTCGACAAAGGCACCGCCCTCGCCCTTGGCACAAAAGCCGAGATCTTCCAGAAATAGGATCGTATTGATAGTGAACGCATCGTAAAGCTCGACCGCCTGAATGTCCGAAGGCGACACGCCTGCCGCGGCAAAGGCGCGTGCGCCCGACTCGCGGGCGGCGGTCACGGTGAAATCCTTCATCTGCGATATTTGCCGGTGCGAGCTTTCCGCCGCGCTGCCCAAAACGTAAACCGGGGCCTTAGGGAAGTCCCTGGCACGGTCGGCGCGAACCATCACGATCGCCCCGCCGCCATCGGTGACAAGACAACAATCGCGCACAGTCAACGGATCGCCCACCATACGCGCGCCCAAAACATCCTCGCGGCTGAGCGGGCCGCGCTCGAATGCCTCGGGGTTGTGCTGCGCCCAGGCCCGCGCGGCCACGGCCACATCGGCCAGCTGTTCGCGGGTGGTGCCAAATTCATGCATGTGCCGTGCCGCCGCCATCGCATAGGCGGAAATCGGATATCGCGGATTATAGGGCGCCTCATAGGCGGGCGGGCGCGAGGCCGTCACCAGCCTGCCCGACGCGGTGCGCTGGTTGGAGCCATAAACAATCAGCGCCACATCACACAGGCCAGCCTCCAGCGCCATTGTGGCGGAGGTCAGGTA
>CAXBGQ010000297.1:0-3350 GCA_963975135.1 uncultured Nioella sp.
AAAATCGTCCCCCAAGGGCCATGAGGTGATCGCCGGATACCTCAAGCTGCTGGACAATTCTCCGGGCGTCTACCGCATGCTGGATGATGAGGCGCGGGTGCTTTATGTCGGCAAGGCGCGCAACCTGAAAAAGCGCGTGTCGAACTATGCCAAGCCCACAGGCCATTCCGCCCGCATCGCCCGCATGATCGGCGAAACGGCCGAGATGATGTTTCTGACCACGCGCACGGAAACCGAGGCGCTGCTGCTGGAACAGAACCTGATCAAGCAGCTCAAGCCGCGTTATAACGTGCTGCTGCGCGACGATAAAAGCTTTCCCAACATCCTGGTTTCGCGCGCCCATGACTATCCGCAGATCAAGAAACATCGCGGTGCGCGCAAGGAAAAGGGCGCGTATTTCGGCCCCTTCGCCAGCGCCGATGCGGTCAATCGCACGCTCAACCAACTGCAAAAGGTGTTCCTGCTGAGAAATTGCTCGGATGCCACATTCGACAGCCGCACCCGGCCTTGTCTGCTGTATCAGATCAAGCGCTGTTCGGGCCCTTGCGTGGGCCTGATCAGCCGTGACGATTACGTGGAGTCGGTCAGGAATGCCGAACGGTTCCTGTCCGGAAATGGTGCGAAGATCCAGGAGGCGCTGGCGGCCGAGATGCAAACCGCCTCGGAAGCGATGGAGTTTGAACGCGCCGCCGCGCTGCGCGACCGCATTCGCGCGCTGACCGTGGTGCAGGGCGTGCAGGGCATCAACCCGCGCGGCGTGACCGAGGCCGATGTGATCGCGCTGCATATGGAAGGCGGACAAGCCTGCGTGCAGGTGTTTTTCATCCGCGCCAACCAGAACTGGGGCAATCGCGATTTCTATCCGCGCACCGGGTCGGGTGCGGAAGAACCCGAGGTGCTGGAGGCCTTTCTGGGTCAGTTCTACGACACCAAACCGCCGCCGCGTCAGGTGATCCTCAGCCATGCCATCGAAAACGACGACCTGATGGCGCAGGCGCTGACCGAAAAGCTTGGCCGCAAGGTCGAGATTCTGGTGCCCCTGCGCGGCGAAAAGGCCGAGCTGGTGGCCGGTGCCGCGCGCAACGCCCGCGAAAGCCTGGCCCGCAAGATGAGCGAGACGGCGACGCAAGGCAAGCTGCTGAAGGGGCTTGCCGATGCCTTTGGCCTCGACGCGTCGCCCGCTCGGATCGAGGTCTATGACAATAGCCATATCCAGGGCACCAACGCGGTCGGCGGCATGATCGTGGCGGGGCCCGAGGGGTTCCTCAAAAGCCAATACCGCAAATTCAACATCAAGGGCGATGACCTGACCCCCGGCGATGATTTCGGCATGATGAAAGAGGTGCTGAGCCGCCGTTTCAAACGCCTGCTGAAAGAAGACCCGGACCGCGAAAGCGGCACCTGGCCCGATTTGTTGCTGATCGATGGCGGAGCCGGACAGATCAGCGCCGTGGCCACGATCATGGCCGATCTGGGGGTGACGGGCGTGCCCTTTATCGGGGTTGCCAAAGGCATCGACCGCGATGCCGGCAAGGAGGAATTTCACCGCCCCGGCGCGCGCCCCTTTGCGTTGAAGCACAATGACCCGGTGCTCTATTTCGTGCAACGCCTGCGCGATGAGGCGCACCGGTTTGCCATCGGCACCCATCGCGCAAAACGCGCCAAGGCTATCGGGGCCACGCCGTTGGACGATGTGCCGGGCGTCGGCGCGACCCGCAAGCGCGCGCTCTTGTCCCATTTCGGATCGGCCAAGGCGGTGTCGCGGGCCGATCTGGCCGATCTGAAGGCGGTTGAGGGGATCTCGGGCACGCTCGCCGAAACCATCTACGATTACTTCCACGAAAAGGGCTGACGCTCTATGTTTGCACTCCTCCCTTGGTCACCGTCACACAGGCCATGCCGGATTTGACGTGCTGTGGCTGAAAGCCGCCGTCGCGCGGGCGCGGGGTTGGACGCAGCGTTGAAATTGCCGCCCGCCATCTGGCGCGTCCCGCCATTCCCGGCTACACATTCGCCATGCGCTTGACCTTGCCAAACATACTGACCCTGTTCCGCCTGATCGCCGCCCCCGGCGTGGCGCTGATCTTTCTAATTCTGCCGCGCCCTTTCTCCGATTGGGTGGCGCTGATCCTCTTTGTGGGTGCCGCGATTACCGACTGGCTCGATGGCTATCTGGCGCGGCTCTGGAAACAGCACAGCCGCTTTGGCGCGATGCTCGATCCGATTGCCGACAAGGCGATGGTGGTCATCGCGCTGGCCACTCTGATGGGGCTTTTCGGCTTCAACAATTGGCTGATCATCCCGGTCGCGGCGGTGCTGTTCCGCGAGGTTTTCGTGTCCGGCCTGCGCGAATATCTGGGCGATACGGCGGGCACGCTCAAGGTCACGAAACTGGCGAAATGGAAAACCACGCTGCAAATGGTGGCTATCGCGGTGCTGTTTTCCTACGGGATTTTCGAACATCATTTCGGCGTCGCCATCATCGGCATGGATAACGAGATCGTCGTCGGCATTTTCGCGGGCGAGATCGAGGATGAGTTCAACCTCATCTGGCTCAGCAATGGGGCGGCGATTGCCTATTACAGCGGCACCGCGCTGTTGTGGCTTGCCGCCGCGCTGACTTTGCTGACGGGTGCGGATTACCTGTCCAAGGCGATGCCGCATCTCAGGGATGATCCCAATGATTGACATACGTTATTTCGCCTGGCTGCGCGAACGCGTCGGCACCGGTCATGAACAGGTGGAGACCGGGGCGGCCACGGTGGCGGATCTGATGGCGGAGCTCAGCCTGCGCGACGAAGGCTATGCGCTGGCTTTTTCCGATCCCGGGGCCATTCGCGCCGCGGTGGATCAGGAACTGGTCGATATGGATGCGCCTTTGGCCGGGGCCCGCGAGGTGGCGTTTTTTCCGCCGATGACGGGGGGCTGAGATGACGATCCGGGTGCAGGCTGACCGCTTCGATATGGGGGCCGAGCTTAATGCCTTTGCGGCCGCTCAGCATGGCGCGGGTGCGGTGGTCAGCTTTACCGGCATCGTGCGCGATCTTGCCAGTGGTGATCTGGATGCGATGGAGATCGAGCACTACCCCGGTATGACCGAAAAGGCGCTGGCCGGGATCGCGGCCCAGGCTGCGGACCGCTGGTCGCTGACCGGCAGCCTGATCATCCACCGCCATGGCCGGCTTGCTCCTGATGATCCAATCATGATGGTCGCCACCGCCGCGCGCCACCGCGGCGATGCTTTCGCGGCGGCCGAATATCTGATGGACTACCTGAAGTCCCGCGCGCCGTTCTGGAAAAAGGAAATCACCGCCGATGGTGCGGCATGGGTGCAGGCGCAGGAGGCCGAT
>CAXBGQ010000298.1:0-3346 GCA_963975135.1 uncultured Nioella sp.
TGGACGCGATCCTGAAATACACCTTCATGTGCTCGAAACCCGTGGCGATCCTGACGGATGCAACATTCTGGGGAGGATACTGAGATGATCCGGTCCGACATTCTGCGCGACATCGCTCCCGTGCTGCGTGACCAACTGGTGGTCTGCAATATCGGCCTGCCAAGCCAGGAACTGCATATGATCGATGATCAGCCGACCAATTTCTACATGTTGGGGACGATGGGGCTGTCTTCTTCCATCGGGCTGGGGCTGGCGCTGGCGCAGGACAAGAAAGTGATCTCCATTGATGGCGACGGCTCGGTCCTGACCAATTTCGGCACGCTTCCGACCATTGCCAATAATGTGGCCGATAATTTCATCCTGCTGATCATCGACAATGGCAGCTATGGCTCGACCGGCGATCAGCCGACCTATGCCGGGCGCAAAACCTCGCTGGCGGCGGTGGCGGCGGCCTGTGGCTGTGAAAATGTGGTGGAATGCCAGGCCGAGGAGGTCAGGAGTGTTCTGGAAACCGCGCTGGCGGGCGACCGGATGACCATCATCGTGGCCAAATGCGAGAGCGGCAATATCAAGGTTCCGGTGATCACGATGGACCCGGTGTCGATCCGGGATCGGTTCATGGGTGCGGTTAGAAAGTAAGTAATTTCAATGTATTGCTTTCTTAAGATAATGTGATGCGTGAAAGGAGTGGCTACCCTTTCACGCGGGCGTTTTCAGGGTCATAGGGGCCGGCCGAGATCACGCGGGCCGGGGTCACCACACCGATGATGTCAATCGACAGCCGGGTGCCCGGCACCGCATGATCGGGGGCAACAAAGGCATAGGCCAGGTTCTTGCCGACCCGGTGCCCCCAACCGCCCGACGTGACCGTGCCCACGACCTCGCCTGCCAGCATGACCGATGCACCGGCATGGGCCGGGGCAATGGTGCCTACAACCTCCAGCGTGACCAGCGACCGCCGCGGCCCCGCGGCCTTGCGCGCCAGCAATGGGTCGCGCCCGACAAAATCGCCCTTGTCCAGGTGCACGAACCGCGCAAGCCCTGTCTCATACGGGTCGAACTCGGTCAGGATATCGGATTTCCAATGCAGATACCCTTTTTCCAGCCGCATCGTCTCAGCCGCCGCAGAGCCAAAGAGGCGTAGCCCGTGGGCCGTGCCTGCTGCCCGCAATGCGGTATAGGCCGCGTAGAGCGATCCGTTGGGAACATGGATTTCATAGGCCAGCTCGCCCGAAAAACTGACCGCCATGACCGTGGCGGGCGCAATTCCGATGAAACATTCGCGCAGCGACAACCAGGGAAAGCCCGTGGCCGACCAGTCGCCCCGGGCCACCTCCGATAACACCGCGCGCGCTTTCGGACCTGCCAGCACCAGAATGGTCTGGTCATTGGTGAGCGAGCGGATCTGCACATCCTCGTCAGAGCGCCGGTGTTGTGTCAGCCAGTCCATGTCGTGCAATTCGGACGCGGCGGCCGAGCCATACCAGATGCGGTCCGGCCCCCGGCTTGATGCCGGGATATTGGCCAGCGTCGCCTCGGATTTCAGCATGCCCGCATGGTTCAGCAGATAAACCAGCCCGACCCGGGCTTGTTTGCGCGGCAGCCGGCCACAGATCATCCGGTCGAGAAAGCCCTGCGCATCGCCGCCGGTGATCTCGAAACGGTTGAAGCCGTTGACCTCGCTCAAACCCACGCCGGTTTGCACGGCGGCGACCTCACTGGCCACAACATCAAAACTTTCATCGAAACCAAACCCATGGGTGACATGGAAATCGGGCGCGGGTTTAAAAAACTCGGCCCGTTCCCAACCGTTCACAACGGTAAATTCGGCCCCCTCCGCCGCCAAAACCTGGGTCAGCGGCGTGGTGCGCGCCATGCGACCGGCGGGGCGATGTTCATTGGGAAAATGAAAGCGAAATTCGTTCTGGTAATCCTCGACCGCTTTCAGCGCGGTCAGTTCCACATTGGTGTGCGGGCCAAAGTGGCGCGGGTCGATGCCCCAGGTGTCATAGCAGGCCTCGCCATGGACAATCTGCTGCGCCAAGAGCCAGCCATGCCCGCCGCCCTCGCCAAGCCCGGCGCGCAACCCGATGATGCAAAAGGCGTTCCTTTTGCCGGGGATGGGCCCGACCAGCGGCGCGCCGTCGATGGTGTAGGTGATGGGGCCGTTCACCACCGAATGGATGCCCGCCTCCATCAAGGCGGGCATGCGGGCAAAGGCCCCCTCCAGCACATCGGTCACACGGTCCAGATCATCGGGGCAGAGCGCGTTGACAAAATGCGGGTCGATCCCGTCCATGCCCCAGGTGCGGCAGTCCTGCTCATAGAACCCGAGCAACAGCCCCTGCTTTTCCTGACGGCAGTAGAAATCGCTGATCGGGCAGCGCAAGAGCGGCATCCGGTGGCCGGCCTCGGCGATGGCCGGGATCGGTTCGGTCAGGAAATACTGATGCTCCATCGACATCACCGGGTGATGGATACCCATCATCGCGCCGACCTCATTGACGCGGTAGCCGCAGGCATTGACCACGATCTCGCAGGCGATATCACCCTTGTCGGTCTGCACGATCCAGCTGTGATCAGGTTGCTGCGTCAGGCCGGTGACGGGCGTGTGGCGGTAGATCTCGGCCCCCGCCTTGCGGGCCCGGCGGGCCAGCGCCTGACAGAGCTGACCGGGGTCGAGATCGCCATCCAGCGGATCCCAGAGCCCGCCGATCAGGTTGTCGGTCGAGATCAGCGGGTGACGCCGGGCGCATTCGGCGGCGTCAATGATCTCGAACTCCACCCCCATGCCGCGTGCCATCGACGCGAAATGGCGATAGCCGTCCATCTGCGCGGGCGTATTGGCCAGACGGATACCGCCATCGGCATGGTGATAATTGACCGGGTAATCGGGATCTTCCGACAGCTCCTTATAAAGCGCGATGGAGTGGGATTTGAGGCCTACCATGGTCTGCGTCATGCCGAAATTGGTGACCTGTGCTGCGGAATGCCAGGTGGTGCCGCTGGTCAGCTCATCGCGTTCGACCAGAACGACATCCGACCAGCCCTCTTGCGTCAGGTGATACAGCGTCGAACAGCCCGCAATACCGCCGCCGATCACCATCACGCGTGTTTGCGATTTCATAGCCCTGTCCCTCTTGCCGACGGGGGGATTGGCGCGCGACGGCCCCCTTCGGTCAAGATCGGAGCGCATAATTCGATCTATTCACATGCGATTTGTGAATATTTCGCATAAGCGTGGGAAACTGCCCAAGGTGCACCCGATATGACACAGTCGCAGCGGGCAATATGAGGAAAGACAGGTGGCAAACTCGGCAGGAAAACGGGCGGGGCGCAAAAGCCG
>CAXBGQ010000299.1:0-3247 GCA_963975135.1 uncultured Nioella sp.
GTGTCGTGTCTTACCGGGCCCGGGCATTGGACCGGCTGGCTCTGGCGCAGGAAGGCGCGGAGACCGCTTTTCCTGCCGCCGATCTGACATTGATCGAGGCCGAAGGCAGCGCCGGCCTGGTCAGCGCCGATGATTTCGCCAGCGCGCATGCCGCGTCGCGCCCGCGTGACATGATGGCCGGGCGCAGCCTGACCGGCCCGCATCGCAGCGATCTGGGGGCGGTCTATGTCGCCAAAGAGGCCGAGGCGCGGCTCTGTTCAACGGGGGAGCAGAAGGCGCTGCTGATCTCACTGATCCTGGCCAATGCGCGGGCCTTGAAGGCAGAAACGGGCACCGCGCCGCTGGTTTTGCTCGATGAGGTCGCCGCGCATCTGGACGCGGCCCGCCGCGCGGCGCTCTTTGATGAGATCTGCGCGCTTGGCGGGCAGGCCTGGATGACCGGCACCGGGGCCGAACTGTTCGCAGGTCTCGGCGCGCGCGCGCAGCGCTTTGAAATCACCGATCGGGATGGCACATCGTTCATTGAGGAGAATCCGGAATGACACCGCAGCGCATTACGCTTGTCACCCTTGGCGTCGCAGATATGGACCGGTCGCGCGCATTCTATGCCGCGCTTGGCTGGCAAATGCATCCGCAGAGCCAGGCCGAAGTGACGTTTTATCAGGCCAACGGGTTTGTCTTCGGCCTCTTTGGGCTTGGACCGCTGGCCGCCGATCAGGGCCGCCCGGATGCAACGCTTGGCACCGGAGCCAGCGCATTGGCGCAGAACTTTGCCACCGAGGCCGAGGTCGATGCCGCTTTCGCACAGGCGATGGACGCCGGGGCCGTGGCGCTGAAAGCCCCTGAAAAGGTCTTTTGGGGCGGGTATTCGGGCTATTTCGCGGACCCTGACGGCCATGTCTGGGAACTGGCGATGAACCCCTTCTGGCCGTTGAACGAAGATGGTTCGCTGACCCTGCCGGACCCGCCCGATGCGGATTGACGCCATTGCCGAGATCGACCTGACGAGGGGGCAGGATGACCGCATCGGCGCGCTTTTGGACCGGGCCTTTGGTGTCGAGGCCGGGTATCATGGTCGGTCATTTCACAAGCAACGCCACCATCTGAGGCTGCTGGCCCAAGACGATGGAATGCTCGTCGGGCATCTGGCGCTATGCTTTCGCGTCATTGCGATGGGCGACCGGCCCACCCCGATCATCGGCGTGGCCGAGGTTGCCACCGATCCCGCGCATCAGGGCAAGGGCATCGCCACCAAACTGCTGGAGGCCGCAATCGCGCGGTCGCGGGCCACTCAGGCCGAATTCGTCCTGCTGTTTGGAGATCACCCGATCTATCAGCGCATGGGGTTTCTGCCGAAAACCTGCACCATCCGGTATCTGGGCATGGCAGAGGGGCAGATGACGCAGATCCATACCCGTATCGAGCCCGCAACACGGGTGATGGCGCTGCAAAAAACAGCCTGGGACGATACCGCGCTGATCGACTTGGCCGGGCCGATCTTCTAGACCCGTCGCCATGACCGTAACCATCCTTGATATGGCGCTCTATGCCGCCGCGCTTTTCGTGCTTTTCCTGACACCGGGCCCGGTCTGGCTGGCCACGGCGGCGCGCACGCTGGCGCATGGCGCGGGCGCGGCCTTTCCACTTATCCTGGGCGTGGCGGTCGGTGATTTCCTGTGGTCGCTGCTGGCCATTCTGGGGCTTTCCTGGGTCGTGGCCAGCTACGGCGGCATCATGGTCGCGCTGAAATGGCTGGCGGTCGCGGTCTTTGCCGCTATGGGCGTGCTGCTGATCCGCCATGCCGGCAAACCGATTGACGCCGATACCCGGCTGAACCGTCCCGGTGCCTGGGCCGGTTTCATCGCCGGATTGGCGGCGATCCTGGCCAATCCCAAGGCCATTCTTTTCTACATGGGGATGCTGCCGGGGTTCTTTGACCTCAGCCGTCTGACGGTGGCCGATATCGCGGTTATTGCCGGCATCTCGATGGCGGTGCCGCTGGTGGGCAATATGGGATTTGCCGTGATTATCGATCGTGCCCGGCTGCGGCTGACCTCGAGCGGCGCGCTGAAACGGATCAACTTTGTGGCGGGCGGGCTTCTGATCTGCGTCGCCGTCGTGATTGCGATTTTCTGAGCGCCGGTTGATCGCCCGCCAAGCCCCCTAATTCTTGTGTCACAAGGGTGACATTCCCGCCCCGAACCCCTATAAAACAGCAGCAAGAATAACAGGGGTCATCCATGACCGAACACGCGCAGGCACCCGCCGAATACGGGGCGGATTCCATCAAGGTTCTCAAAGGTTTGGAGGCGGTCCGCAAACGCCCCGGCATGTATATCGGCGACACCGATGACGGCAGCGGCCTGCACCACATGGTCTATGAGGTTGTCGATAACGGAATTGACGAGGCGCTGGCCGGTCATGCCGATGCCGTCACCGTCACATTGCATGCCGATAATTCGGTCTCGGTCAGCGATAATGGCCGCGGCATTCCGGTCGGTATCCACGAAGGCGAGGGCGTATCGGCGGCCGAGGTCATCATGACCCAGCTGCATGCGGGCGGCAAATTCGACGACAATTCCTACAAGGTTTCGGGCGGGCTGCACGGCGTCGGCGTCAGTGTGGTCAATGCGCTCAGCGACTGGCTGGATCTGCGCATCTGGCGCGATGGCAAGGAACATTACGCGCGCTTCGAGGGCGGTTTCACGGTGAAACACCTGGAGGTCGTGGGCGACGCAAACGGTCGCAAGGGCACCGAGGTTCGGTTTCTCGCCTCCACCGGCACGTTTTCCAACCTCGATTACGTGTTCAAGACGCTGGAAAACCGGCTGCGTGAACTGGCCTTCCTCAATTCCGGCGTGCGCATCATCCTGGAGGATCTGCGCCCCGCCGATGCGCTGAAATCCGAGCTGATCTATGAGGGTGGCGTCAAGGAATTCGTCAAATATCTCGATCGGTCCAAAACCGGCATGATGGAGGAACCGATCTACATCACCGGCACCCGCGACGATATCGAGATCGAGGCCGCGATGTGGTGGAATGACAGCTATCATGAAACCGTGCTGCCCTTTACCAACAACATCCCGCAGCGCGATGGCGGCACCCATCTGGCGGGCTTTCGCGGCGCGCTGACGCGGACTATCAACCTCTATGCCAATTCCAGCGGTATTGCGAAAAAGGAAAAGGTCAATTTCACCGGCGACGACGCCCGCGAAGGCCTGACCTGCGTGCTGTCGGTCAAGGTGCC
>CAXBGQ010000300.1:0-3172 GCA_963975135.1 uncultured Nioella sp.
CCACAGGCCACGCTCCCACCCGGCGGTCAGGCCGAACACCGCACCCTGCCCGGCCCATTTCTCATGCAATACCGATTTGCGCAGGCCGCGCCCGGCGCGGGGTTGTTTATAGGGCCAGTGCAGCGCGAAAAGATCGGCCACAGCCTCGGTCATGCGCGCGGCCATATGGGCGGGCGTTGCCGTCAATGGGTCGACCCGGGCGACATCGACCTCCCACAGATCAAAGGGCGGGCGGCCATCGGTGATCCAATCGGCCAGCGCCGCGCCGATCCCCGCCGAGGACATCACGCCAACCGAATTCATCCCGGCCGCCACGAACAGACCCGCCGCCCCTGGCACCTCCCCCACCAGTGGCTTTGTGTCGGCGGTAAAGCTTTCCGGCCCGTTCATGAAATGCTGAATGCCCGCATCCGCCAGCCCCGGCATCAGATCCAGCGCGGCCTGCATGAAGGGCGCGAACTGGTCCCAATCCTCGGGCAGTTCCAGAAACGGCCGGTCGCCTTCGGGGCCGCAAGGGTTCCAGCATTTCGCATCGGGTTCGAACCCGCCGATCACCAGTTTGCCCGCGTCGCCCTTGAGGTAAATCCCGGTATCGAGGTCACGGATCACCGGAAAGGGCGCGGGCAGGCCCGGGATCGGCGCGGTCACCACATACATATGCTGAACCGCCTGAAGCGGCAGCGCGACACCGGCGCGGCCTGCCAGTTCCCGCGACCAGGCCCCGGTGCACAACACCACGCGGTCGGCGCGCATCGGCCCATCCGGCGTTGTCACGCCAGTAATGCGGCCCTCCTCGACCAGCAGATCCTCGACGGCGGTATTCTCACGAATATCGACACCTTGCGCCCGGGCCGCCGCCGCGTAGGCCATGCACAGATCGACCGGGTTCACCGTGCCATCCTCGGGCACGAAAAGCGCTCCGGCATGGTGGCTGAGATCAAGCCCCGGCACATCGACCTCGGCCGCCCCGATCATCCGCGGGGCCAGACCCTGCACCCGGCCAACCGCGGCGATGCGGTGCAGTTCGTCGAGCCGCGCCGGATCGCGCGCCAGCCAATAGCCGCCGGTGCGCGCGTAGCCCGTGGACATGCCGGTTTCCGCCTCAAGGCGTGGGAACAGCTCCAGCGCATGGGCCGCCAGCCGGGTCATGTTGGGCGTGGCGCGCAGGGGCCCGACGATCCCCGCCGCGTGCCAGCTGGTGCCCGAGGTCAGGCTGTTGCGCTCCAACAGCACCACATCGCGCAGGCCCCGCCGGGCCAGATGACAGGCAACCGAAAGGCCGATTACGCCGCCGCCGATGATGATGGTCCGGCTCATCGCGCCCCCGATTGACGCGCGCGCGTCGCCTGCCTAGCGTCTGTCCCATGACGATACATGCGCTTTGGTGCCATCCCCGATCCGTCTCGACCGCGTTTGAGCGCGTGATGCGCGAACGCGGCGATCTGGACGTGCTGCATGAGCCGTTCATGTATGACTATTATCTCAACCAGAACTCCCGCATCTTTGCCGATTTCACCCCGGAACCGGGCCATCCTACGCATTACGCCGCCATCCGTGACATGATCATGGACAAGGCGCGCGCGGGGCCGGTTTTCTTCAAGGACATGGCCTATTACGTGACCGCCACCCTGCCGGGCGACGCGGCGTTTCGGGACGCGATCCAGCATGGGTTCCTGCTGCGACATCCGGCCGAAAGCATCCTGTCCTATGCCAAACGCGACCCCGATTTTACCTGCGAGGAAGTCGGGATCGAGGCGGAATGGACGCTTTATCAATCGCTTGAGGCGGCGGGGCACGATCCTGTCGTGATTTTGAGCGACGATCTGCGCGCCGACCCCCGCGCCACCATGCGCCGCTATTGGGCGCGCGCCGGGCTGGCCGATTGCCCCGATGCGTTGGCCTGGGACGGGGCGGTGCCACAGGGCTGGGAAAGCGTGCAGAAATGGCATGGCGACGTGTTGGCTTCGGGCGGGATCCGCCCGCCGGAGGGGCCGCGCGACTACAGCGCCGAGGTGACCGCATTGGGCAAACCTTATGCCGAATATCTGGCCCACCAATTGCCGTTTTACGAAAATTTGCGCGCTGTTGCCCTGCATCAGAAGTAATCCCGATCCGGCGTCTCGGCCTTGCGCATGGCGATATAATCTTGCAATTCCAGATCGATAGCGGGATCGAGGCCTGGGTCTTCATAGCTTGCCAGTTGAGCTTTCCACAGACCGTTGGCGCGGGTTGCCGCATCCTGCGCGCCCGCCGCCTGCCATTGCTCGAACGATGTGTCATCGGGCGTCAGTGGACGGAACAGGGCCTGCATGAAATTGGCCTGGGTATGGTCGGAGCCCAGAAAATGCTGCCCCGGCCCGGTCAGTGCAATCGCGGCCATGGCCTGGGCGTTTTCGCTGAGATCGATGCCATCGAAAAACCGCGCGACCTTGCCGCAGAGGTCATGGTCGATCATGGTTTTCTCAAACGACGTGACCAGCCCGCCCTCCAACCAGCCGGTCGCATGGTTGATTACGTTCGCCCCCGAAAACATGGCCATGATCAGCCCCCAGGCGGCCTCCTGCTGGCTCTGCGCATCGGGGATTTTGGACGCCGACAGGGTGCCGACCGTATGCAGGGGCACGCCCAGACGACGCGCCAGTTGCCCCGCCGCCAGCACCATCAGACCGGCCTCGGGCGTGCCGAATGTGGGCGCGCCGGATCGCATCGAGAGGGTCGAGGCAAAGCTGCCCATCAGGCAGGGCGCGCCGGGGTTGATCAGCTGCACCAGCGTGAGGCCCGCCATCGCCTCGGCCAGCACCTGCGCCAGGGTTCCGGCGACGGTGCAGGGGCTCATCGCGCCGGTCAGAACCCAAGGGGTGCAGGCCACCGGTTGCCCCGCCTTTGCGTATGTTTTCAAGGCCCCCGTCATATGCGCATCCATCACCAGCGGCGCGTTGGTGTTGGACACGCAATAGAGCACCGGGTTTTGCGCCACATATTCCGCACCGAACAGGATCCGCGCCATATCAAGCGCGTGGCCTGCGCGTTCGGCCCCGATAAAGGCCCCCATAAAGGCCCGGTCGGAATGCCGGATATGGCCGTAGAGCATATCGAGATGGCGTTTATTTGCAGGCAGATCAACGGGTTCACAGACCACGCCGCCGGAATGGTGCAGCCAGGGCAGGCTGTG
>CAXBGQ010000301.1:0-3117 GCA_963975135.1 uncultured Nioella sp.
GCGACGCGCTTGACCTGGCCCGCGAAAAGCTCGACCGGGTGGGCCTGCCGCAGATCGCGCTGGACCGGTTTCCGCATGAATTGTCGGGCGGCCAGCGGCAGCGCGTCTGCATCGCCACCGCGATTGCACTGCGCCCGCGCCTGTTGATCGCCGATGAGCCGACCACCGCGCTGGATGTCACCACGCAGGCGCAAATCCTGACGCTGCTGAAGGATCTGGTGCAGGACGAGGATATGGCGCTCTTGCTGATTACGCATGATCTGGCGGTTGTGGCGCAGATGGCCGATCATGTCGGGGTCATGCAAAAGGGCGTGATTGTCGAGCAGGGGCCGACGCGCCGCGTGCTGAGTGAACAAAACCATCCCTACACGGCGGCGTTGTTCGAGGCCTCGGGCCATCAACCCACGCGCCGCTCCGCCCCGCGCGAAGAGGCGTTGCTGGAAGTTTCCGACGCAAAACGCCACTATCCCGGCCC
This sequence comes from uncultured Nioella sp., assembly GCA_963975135.1. Classification (GTDB taxonomy): domain Bacteria; phylum Pseudomonadota; class Alphaproteobacteria; order Rhodobacterales; family Rhodobacteraceae; genus Alterinioella. Next base: position 476 of record CAXBGQ010000301.1, read on the forward strand.
GCGCAAAGGGTTTCGGCGGGGACCGCCGGTCAGGGCCGTCGATGGCGTCAGCCTGACCCTGCACAAGGGCGAGAGCCTGGGGTTGGTGGGTGAAAGCGGCTGCGGAAAATCGACGCTGACGCGGGCGCTGTTGGGGCTTGATGCCATTCAGGGCGGCGCGATCCGCCTCTTTAACAACCCCGTGACGCCGCATATGCCGCGCGCCATGCGGGCCGGTATCCAGGTGGTGTTTCAGGATCCCTATGGCAGCTTCAATCCGCGCTGGAAGGTCGAGCATCTGGTCGCCGAGCCCTACCATCTGCTGACCGACAAACCGCCCCCCGCCGCGCGCCGCGAACAGGTGGGGGCGGCGTTGGAGGCCGTCGGCCTCAACCCCTCCGACATGGACAAGTTCCCGCATGAATTTTCCGGTGGCCAGCGACAGCGCATCGCCATCGCCCGCGCATTGATCACCCATCCGCGTATTCTGGTGCTGGATGAGGCGGTCTCGGCGCTGGATGTGTCGATCCGGGCGCAGATCCTCGATCTGCTGGCCGATCTGCAAACCCGGCTCGATCTCAGCTATCTTTTCATCAGCCATGACCTGACCGTGGTGCGCGCCATCACCGACCGGGTGCTGGTGATGAAAGCAGGCGAGATCGTCGAAGAGGGCGCGACCGAACGCGTCTTTGATGCGCCGCGCCATCCCTATACAAAAGCCCTGTTGGCGGCGGCACCCCGGCTGCCTGAATTTGCGACAAAGGAAGCGTAAGATGCAATTGTGGTTCGACAGTGCAGAAGTCTTCATCGGCGGGCGTTGGTATTTGCCCGAAAACGGCCAGACGCTGCCGATCGAAAACCCCTCGACCGGCGAAGAGATCGGCCGCATCGCGCGTGGGCAGGCGGCCGATATCGACGCCGCCGTGAGCGCGGCCAGGGATGCGCTGGAGGGCGAATGGGGCGCGATGACCGCCGCCGAACGGGGCCGCGTTATGATGCGCCTCAGCTGGCTCGTGACCCAAAAGATCGAGGAACTGGCCGAGATCGAGGCGACGGACGTGGGCAAACCGCTGGCCCAAGCCCGCAATGACGCCATCGCGCTGGCCCGCTACATGGAGTTCTATGCCGGGGCCGCTGACAAGGTGATGGGCGAGACGATCCCGTTTCAGGACGGCTTTACCGTCTATACGCTGCGCGAGCCGCATGGCGTGACCGGTCATATCGTGCCCTGGAACTACCCGATGCAGATCATTGGCCGATCCGTGGGCGCGGCCTTGGCGATGGGCAATGCCTGCGTGCTGAAACCGGCGGAAGAGGCGTGTCTGTCGGCGCTGGCATTCGCCGATCTGGCACGTCAGGCCGGGCTGCCCGATGGGGCGCTCAATGTGGTGCCGGGTCTGGGCGAAGAGGCGGGCGCAGCGCTGACCGCGCATCCCGGCGTCAACCACATCTCGTTTACCGGGTCGGTGGGCGTCGGCAAGCTGGTGCAGCGCGCGGCGTCCGACAATATCGTGCCGGTGACGCTGGAGCTTGGTGGCAAATCCCCGCAGCTTGTCTTTGCCGATGCTGATCTGAACCGCGCCCTGCCCTTTCTCGTCAATGCAGGCATCCAGAACGCAGGCCAGACCTGTTCGGCCTCGTCGCGCATCCTGGTCGAGCAGAGCATCTATGATGAGCTCTGCACCCATATGGCCGCCGCCTATGACGCGCTTGAGGTCGGCCCGGCCATGGCCGATTTGCAGGTCGGCCCGCTCATTTCTGCCCGGCAAAAAGAAATCGTCGAAGGGTTTCTGGCCAAGACAGATGACAACCACATTCTCAGCCGGGGCCGGATCGTTGAGGATGCGCATGCGGGCGGGCATTACGTGGCCCCGACGCTGGTATCGGGGATCGGGCCGGATCACAGCCTTTCCCAGGATGAGATTTTCGGCCCGGTGCAGGTCATCATCCCGTTTCGCGATGAGGAGCACGCCATCGAGATTGCCAATGGCACCGCTTACGGCCTTGTCGCGTCGGTCTGGTCCAAAGATGGCGGGCGGCAGATGCGGCTGGCCAAACGGCTGCGCGCGGGGCAGGTGTTTTTGAACAATTACGGGGCTGCGGGTGGCGTAGAACTGCCCTTTGGCGGCGTTGGCCATTCCGGTCATGGGCGCGAAAAGGGGTTCGAGGCGCTTTACGGGTTTTCCGTTCTGAAAACAGTCGCGGCCTGGCATGGGTGAGCCAAAGCGGCTTTGAAGCCGCTTTTGACGCGATTTCGAAATCGCGTGGCGAAGGCCTTTGGAAAGGCCTTCCGCGCGCAGCGGATGCGTTGCGCTCTCAATTGCCTGCTTGATCCGCTTTACTGGCGGGGGTAATCCCGCCCTACGCTTGCTTGCAAAGGACGCCACCCATGCCCTTCGACCGCTCACTCAAGATCGCACCCTCGATCCTGTCCGCCGATTTCGCCGATTTCGGACGTGAGATTCAGGCGGTCGAGGCCCAGGGGGCCGATTGGGTGCATGTCGATGTCATGGACGGGCATTTCGTGCCCAACCTCACTTTTGGCCCGGCGCTGTGCAAAGCCATCCGAAAACACATCACCACGGTGATGGATGTGCATCTGATGATCGCCCCGGTCGATCCCTATATCGAGGCCTTCGCCGAGGCCGGGGCCGATGTGATCA
>CAXBGQ010000302.1:0-3103 GCA_963975135.1 uncultured Nioella sp.
CGACCTTGATGCCATAGCCGCCAATTGGGCCGCGCTGGATGCGATGACCGACTGCGAAACTGCCGCAGTGGTCAAGGCCGACGCTTACGGGCTTGGTGTGGCACCGGTGGCGCTGCGGCTGGCGCGTGCCGGCGCGCGGCGGTTTTTCGTGGCCAGCGTCGAAGAAGGTGCTGCCTTGCGAAACATCTTGGGCGACGGACCCGAGATCTTTGTATTTTCCGGTCACATGGCGGGAGATGCGCCGCTGATCCGTGATGCTCTCCTGATCCCGATGCTGAACAGCCCCGAACAATTGACCCGCCATTGCGAAAGCCTCGCGGGTGCGCCTTATGGCGTGCAGCTCGATACCGGCATGAACCGGTTGGGAATGGAGCCCGACGATTGGGCCACCAGCCGTGCCACCGCCGAGGCCGGGGCGCTTGCGCTTGTCATCAGCCATCTGGCCTGCGCTGACGACCCGGACCATCCGCAGAACGCCGCGCAACTGGTCCAGTTTCGTGCCATGACCGACGGCGTATCGGTTTCGCGCAGCCTGTCGGCCACCGGCGGTATCCTCCTTGGCCCAGCCTATCATTTCGACATCTGCCGTCCCGGTATCGGGCTCTATGGTGGCGCGCCATTCACCAGCGCGCAACCAGTGGTTCGCCTGTCGCTGCCGGTCATCCAGACCCGCAACGTGGCCGTCGGCGAAACGGTCGGGTATTCAGCCACCTGGACGGCGCAGGAACCCTCGCGCGTCGCAACGGTATCGACCGGGTATGCCGATGGCTTGATCCGCGCCATGAGCGGGCGGGCACGGGTTTTTGCGGGCGATGTTCCCTGCCCTGTCATTGGCCGTGTGTCGATGGATCTTTTGACCGTTGATGTCTCGCATCTGGGCACCGTGCCCGACAACCTGGAAATTCTGGGCCCGCATCAAGGTGTCGATGATCTGGCCGAGGCTGCGGGCACGATCGGCTATGAGATCCTGACCGCGCTCGGGCATCGCTACGCCCGACACTATGGCGGGGTCGCAACATGAACCCGCTCGCTCCCGTTGCGGCGGTTGGCCGATCCACGCTGACGCTGATGGCCTCAATAGGCCGGGTGGCGCTGTTCTTTGCCCAGGCACTGTCGCATATTCTGCGCCCGCCCTGGTATCTGCGCGAGTTTCTGACCCAGCTGATCCAGATCGGGTGGCTGTCGCTGCCCGTGGTTGGTCTGACGGCGCTCTTTACCGGCGGCGCGCTGGCGCTGCAAATCTACGCAGGCGGCTCGCGGTTCAATGCCGAAGCCGTGGTGCCCTCGATCGTTGCCATCGGGATGGCGCGTGAGCTTGGCCCGGTTCTGGGCGGTCTCATGGTGGCGGGCCGCGTCGCTTCGGCCATCGCCGCCGAGATCGCCACGATGAAGGTGACCGAGCAGATCGACGCTTTGGTCACGCTCTCGACCAACCCGATGAAATACCTGACCGCGCCGCGTATTCTGGCCGCTACTCTGACCCTGCCCATCCTGGTGGCAGCAGGCGATTCCATCGGCATTTTCGGAGGCTACCTTGTCGGCACCACGCGGCTAGGCTTCAACCCGGTGAACTACATCCAGAACACCGTTGATTTTCTTGAATTTTGGGATGTCGCATCGGGACTGGTCAAGGGTGCCGTCTTTGGTTTTATCGTGGCGCTGATGGGGTGCTATCACGGCATGAATTCGGGCCGCGGGGCGCGCGGTGTGGGCCGCGCCACAACCAACGCGGTGGTGTCGGCCTCAATCCTGATCCTCGCCGCAAACTATTTGCTGACGGAGCTCTTTTTCACCGCATGATCGACATCACCGGGCTTCATAAAACCTTCGGGGATAACGCGGTGCTGCGCGGCGTCGATCTCAGCGTCGCGACCGGGTCCAGCACTGTGATCATTGGCGGGTCGGGCACTGGCAAATCGGTGCTGCTGAAATGCGTTTTGGGTCTGGTTGTGCCCGATGCGGGGCAGATCCTGCTCGATGGCGAAGATGTGACCCGCGCCGAACGCGACAGCTTTCTGGCCAAGTTCGGGATGCTGTTTCAGGGCGGCGCGCTGTTTGATTCCATGCCCGTCTGGCAAAACGTCGCCTTTCGCCTGTTGCGTGGTTCGCTGAAAAAACCGGTCGAGGAGGCGCGCGCCATCGCGCTGGCCAAGCTCGCCCGTGTGGGGCTTGGGCCCGAAGTGGCCGAGAAATTCCCCGCCGAGCTTTCAGGCGGCATGCAAAAACGCGTCAGCCTGGCGCGCGCCATCGCCGCCGACCCGCAAGTGATCTTCTTTGATGAACCCACCACCGGGCTCGACCCGATCATGGCCGGCGTCATCAACGATCTGATCCGCGAGATCGTGGTCGAGATGGGGGCGACGGCGATGACGATCACGCATGACATGTCGTCGGTGCGCGCCATCGCCGACCGGGTCGCCATGCTGCACGGCGGCAAGATCCGGTGGGAAGGCCCGGTGGCCGAAATGGACGCCGCCAGCGATCCTTATCTGCACCAGTTCATATCGGGTTCGGCGAAAGGCCCGATCGAGACGGTGCGATAAGGGTTGGTGCCGCAGGGTACGCACCGTTGTTTCACTTGCCACGCACCTGAAAATCCGCGAGGTCCATACATCAACCCGATAGCAACCAAATCGGATTTGCGCCCATGGAAGTCCTCCGCATAACCGCCCCACTTGCCATCACCCTGGCTTTCTACGCCGCCATTACCGGCCTCAATTGGCTACGCCGCGCCACCGGCGAACGGGCGGCCCGGCGCAAGGGCATGATCCTCAACCTCGTTCGCCGCGCTGCGCCGCCGGTTGTCGCCGGTCTCATCGTGGGCCTTGCGGGCACCTATCTCAGATTGCCCACCAGCACCGGCCTTGCCGCGATCCTGGTCGCCGGCGGCCTCGCCTATGCCACCCATCGCGGATTGGCCGACCTCGGTCGTCAAACCTGGCGCGATCATGGCCTGCGCCTCGCCCTGACCCTGGCCCTGTCGCTCTTTGCTCTCTGGCAATTCAACTACCTCTAAATTTGCCTAAATTTGCGCCTTCTTTGCGCCAAAAATATCCCGGGGAGCGCGAGGGGCTGGCCCCTCGCTCCTGTCCTGCCCCCACGC
>CAXBGQ010000303.1:0-3097 GCA_963975135.1 uncultured Nioella sp.
CCCGGGCATCGGCGGGTTCAAACGCGACAGCGAGGTCGGCATGGCCATGGCAGAGGGCCACCCGGTCTATTTCGTGATCTTCTTTCCCGAGCCCGTGGCCGATCAGACGCTGGAAGATGTGCTTTTTGCGCTGCGCCGCTTTGTCGACGAGGTCTCGTCGCGCCATGACGGCACCGCTCCGGTCCTCTATGGCAATTGTCAGGCGGGATGGGCGGTGACCCTTCTGGCGGCGCATTGTCAGGGGCTTGCCGGGCCGGTTGTCCTGAACGGCTCGCCGCTGTCTTATTGGGCGGGCGAAGAAGGCGTCAATCCGATGCGCGTCACCGGGGGTCTGCTTGGCGGCACCTGGCTGGCGCATCTGATCGCCGATCTGGGCGATGGCCGGTTCGACGGGGCCTGGCTGGCGCAGAATTTCGAAAACCTGAAGCCCGAAAAGGCCATTTGGGAGAAATACGCCAACCTGCTGGAAAACGTGGATACCGAGCGTGACCGTTTTCTCGATTTCGAACGCTGGTGGAACGGGTTCTACAGCCTCAGCCGCGATGAGATCCTGTCGATCACGCAGAACCTTTTCATCGGCAACAAGCTGGAAGGCGGCGAGATGCCGATTGGCGATCACTGCATTGCCGACCTGCGCAAGATCAAGAACCCGATGATCGTGTTTGCCTCCTATGGCGACAATATCACGCCGCCGGCGCAGGCCCTGGGCTGGATCCCGGCGGTCTACAAGGACACCGCCGACCTGAAATCGGCCGGTCAGCGGATCGTCTACATGACCAATGCCCATGTCGGGCATCTGGGCATCTTTGTGTCGGCCTCGGTGGCAAAGCTGGAACATCGCGCCATTCTGGAAAGCCTGGACAGGATCGCCAAGCTGAAACCCGGCCTTTACGAGATGAAGATCGAAAGCCCGACCGGCAACACCGATGCCCGAGCACTGCAATACAAGGTCAGCTTCAAGGCCCGCGAAGTCAGCGATCTGGCGCAGGATGTTCCCCAACAGGCCTTCGACCACGTGCAGCGCGTGTCGCAGAGGAACGAAGCGTTTTATTCGGCCTTTGTCAGCCCCTGGGTCCGCCTGATGAGCACGCCCGCCAGCGCCGAGATGCTGAAATGGATGCACCCGATGCGCGGCAGCCGGCTGATGTTTTCGGAAAAGTTCAACCCTTGGATGCAATTGGTGCGCCAAACGGCTGAAACCATTTCCGAAACCCGCACCCCGCTTGATCGCGATGACCCGATGATCCAACGCGAGCGGGCGGCGGTTGATGCGATCGGAGATGGCATTGAACGGGCCCGGATCGCTCGCGACGCAAGCTATGAGCGCACATTCAGAACGCTTTATGGCGATAATGGCCAATCCGGCACCGAAACCGACGCCAACGCGCCCGTCTAGGGCAAAAGGAGACCGAGGATGCAGTGGTTTATTGATAATTGGGTGCTGGTGCTTTTGGGCGGCGGAATGGTCGCGATGCACCTGTTTGGCCACGGGCATGGCCATGGGCGCAAGGGCGGCGGCCATGGCTCGGGTCCCGTAGCCGACGAGCGGGCGGATTCGGTCGCGCCCGAGACGCCGGACCAGCCCCGGGATGATCGCAATGCCTGAGGTTTACCGTCTGCGGCGCATCACCGGAAAGGCCGCGATATGACCGTTCAATCTGTGGGCCTGCGCGCGGCCGGTATGCTTGATATGACCGGCAAAAAGGGCCTTGTCGTCGGTGTTGCCAATGAGCACAGCCTGGCTTGGGCGGCGGCACGCAATCTGCATGCTGCCGGTGGCAATCTTGCGCTGACCCATCTCAACGACCGGGCGCGTCCTTTTGTGGCGCGGCTGGCAAGTGCGATCAGCGCTCCGATCCTGATGCCCTGCGACGTGTTGCAGGAGGGCGCGCTTGAGGCCGTATTCGAGACTATCGAACAGAAATGGGGCCGCCTCGATTTCGTGGTCCATGCCATTGCCTGGGCACCGGCGGACGATCTGCACGGACGGCTGACCGATTGTTCACCGGAAGGATTTGCGCAAGCCATGCAGGTGTCGTGCCATTCCTTTATCCGCATGGCGAAACTGGCCGAGCCGCTGATGACCGAGGGCGGCAGCCTGACAACGCTCAGCTTTCTGGGGGCCGAAAAGGTGGTGGATCACTACAACTTGATGGGCCCAGTCAAGGCGGCGCTGGAATCCTCGGTGCGCTATCTGGCCCATGAACTGGGGCCGCAGGGCATTCGCGTCAACGCAATTTCGGCCGGTGCGGTCAAGACCCGCGCAGCCTCCGGCATTGAACATTTCGATGAGCTGATCCGCGAAACGGAGGCGAAATCGCCCCTGCGCCGCGCTGTTACCGCTGACGAGGTCGGGCGCGCCGCGCTCTTGCTGGCCAGCGACCACACAACCGCCATCACCGGCGAGATCCTGCATGTCGATGCCGGGTTTCACGTCGATGGTATGATTTTTCACTGAACGTTGCCCGGCACCCGACGAGCCGGATTACCTGGACGAAGGAAACGAAGATGAGCGTCACCACCGGCCATAAGGGCCATAACCTGAGCGAAGCCGACGGCTTCGACACCGTGCCCGAGGGCTATGCGGGCACCGTCTATACCTGCCCGATGCATCCCGAAATACGCAGCACCGAGGAAGGCGCCTGCCCGAAATGCGGCATGTTCCTGGTGCCCGAAGGTGGGGCAACCGGACATGGGGGTCACGACCATTCCGGGCATGATCACGCCAGTCACGATCATTCCGCCCATGGCCATTCCTGCCACGGCCATGACGATGATCCGGCCGCGGTCAAGGCGCTGAAGGGCGGGCAATACGACACTGTGCCCGCAGGCTTTAGCGGCACTGTCTACACCTGCCCGATGCATGCCGAGGTGCGCCATCCCGGCCCGGGCTCCTGCCCGCTTTGCGGCATGGCACTTGAGCCTGAGACCTTCAGCCTTGAAGACGAGGGGCCAAACCCCGAACTGGTCGATTTCTCGCGCCGGATGTGGGTCGGCGTCGCGCTCACGATCCCGATGCTGATCCTGACCATGCCGCCCTATCTGGGCTATCCGGAGCTCCGGGAATATCTTGGCGAACAGGCCTCTCTCTGGCTTG
>CAXBGQ010000304.1:0-3074 GCA_963975135.1 uncultured Nioella sp.
GCCCCGAGCTTGAGGATGCCGCGCGTGCCGTCTTTGAGAAATGGGACCTCGATTTCGCCATCGTCGGCGAAACCATCGCAGAGGACCGATTTATCGTCGAGCATCAGGGCCGCGTGATGGCCGATCTGCCGCTGGCCACGCTGTCAGGATCTGCCCCCGAATATGACCGTCCTTACGTGGAAACGCCGCCCGCCGAAGACTTGGAGCCGGTGCCCGGTGTCGATGCGATAGACGGGCTGCGCGCGCTGATCTCCTCGCCCAATTACGCCGCCAAGCAATGGGTCTATGAACAATATGACTCCATGGTGATGGCCGATACGGTGCGCGCACCGGGGCTTGGCGCGGGCGTGGTGCGCGTGCATGGCAGCGACAAGGCGCTGGCCTTCACCTCGGATGTGACGCCGCGCTATGTCAAGGCGAACCCGTATCAAGGCGGCAAACAGGCGGTGGCCGAGGCCTATCGCAACCTCACCGCCGCCGGGGCCCGGCCGCTGGCCACCACCGACAACATGAATTTTGGCAATCCCGAAAAGCCCGAGATCATGGGGCAATTCGTGGGGGCCATCAAGGGCATCGGGGCGGCTTGTCTGGCGCTGGATATGCCGATCGTGTCGGGCAATGTCTCGCTCTATAATGAGACCGACGGCACCGGCATCTTGCCCACCCCCACCATCGGGGCGGTGGGTCTGCTGGATCATCTGGACGATCTGATCAGCGGGACGGCGCGCGACGGCCATGTCGCGGTTCTGGTCGGCGAGACGCGCGGCCATCTTGGGCAATCGGCGCTCTTGGCCGAGGTCTTCAACCGCGAAGATGGCGATGCGCCCGAGGTGGATCTGGAGGCAGAGCGGCGCAATGGCGATTTCATCCGCGACAACCGCCAATGGATCGACATGTGCCAGGATCTGGCCGATGGCGGTCTGGCGCTGACCGCGTTCGAAATGGCCGAAGCCTCAGAAGTTGGCGTGTCGCTGGATTCAGGCGATACCGAGACCCTCTTTGGTGAAGACCAGGCGCGCTATCTGATTGCTTGCTCCTACGACAAGGCCGAGGCGCTGATGATCGCGGCGGGCAAGGCCGGCGTCACGATTGAAACCGTCGGCCGGTTCGGCGGCGATATGGTGCGTATGGGAAGCAGCGAGGCCCCGTTGGAGGAGCTGGCAACAGCCTATCGCGGCAGCTTTGCCGGCACCTTTGGATAGTGGTGCCCGTTTGCACAGGATGTGCCCGGATGATGCACCACCAAAATTGCCCGGCCTCGCCTTGCATGACACCTGGCGCGGCTCTACATTCTGAGATGACCAGCTGAGGGATCCCCATGGCCATAACCACCACCGATATCGAAGCCCTGATCCGCATAGCCTTTCCCGAGGCAGTGATAAATGTGCAGGGCGAAGACGGCACCCATTTCGCCGCCGAAGTGATCGACGAAAGCTTTCGCGGCAAGAACCGCGTGCAGCAGCAACGCGCGGTTTATGCGGCGCTGAAGGGCAAGATGGAAGGCAGCACGGGCGAATTGCACGCCTTGGCGTTGACGACCAAAGCACCGGAATAAAACAGAAAAATCGCCTGAAGACAGGTGTGTGACAAAGGAAAGTCAGAAATGACCGCTCAAGACACGATCAAGGAAACCGTCACTGGCAACGATGTTGTGCTGTTCATGAAGGGCACCAAAATGATGCCGCAATGCGGCTTTTCATCCCGCGTGGCGGGCGTGCTCAATTTCATGAATGTGGAATTTGCCGATGTGAATGTGCTGGCTGATGAAGATATTCGCCAGGGCATCAAGGATTATTCCGACTGGCCGACCATTCCGCAGCTCTATGTGAAGGGCGAGTTTGTCGGCGGATGCGACATCATCACCGAGATGATGCTGTCGGGCGAATTGGATCAATTGCTTGAAACCAATGACGTTTCCTTTGACAAGGATGCGGCAGAGAAAATCCGGGCGGCAAACGCCTGACAGGGGTTTCGGTGCCTTGCGGCACCGATCCGTTGGGGGGCCAGCCCCCCAAACCCCCCGAGGTATTTTTGCCAAGATGAAAGGGGATCAGCCCTTTTTCGTGGCCCCCTTCTTGACGTGTTTGGTCAACCGCGACGGGATGGATTTCTTGCGGTTCTTGTAGGGATTGGCGTCAGATTGCGACCGCATATGCAGCCTGATCGGCGTGCCGGGCATATCAAAGTCGGCTCGCAAGCCATTGACGAGATAGCGCGAATAGCTTTCGGGCAGTTTTTCGGGCAGCGAGCACATGACAACGAATCCCGGCGGCCGCGTCTTGGCCTGGGTCATGTAGCGCAGCTTGATCCGGCGCCCTGAAGGGGCGGGCGGCGGATGGGCCTCGACCATGCCCGCCAGCCAGGAATTGAGCCGCGCCGTCGGGATGCGGCGGTTCCAGACTTCATGGGCGCGGATGATGGCCTCCTGCAACCGGTCCAGACCTCGGCCCGTTTTTGCCGAAACCGTCACCAGAGGCGCGCCGCGCAGTTGCGGCAGCAGGCGTTCGAACGCTTCCTTGAGGTCGCGCAGTTTTTCCTGCTTTTCCTCCTCGATATCCCATTTGTTCACCGCCACGACCACCGCGCGCCCTTCGCGTTCTGCGAGATCGGCAATGCGCAAATCCTGGCTTTCGAACGGAATCGCGGCATCCAGCAGAACAACCACGACCTCGGCGAATTTCACCGCGCGCAGCCCGTCCGAGACCGAGAGTTTCTCCAGCTTTTCCTGCACCTTGGCGCGCTTTCGCATGCCGGCCGTGTCAAAGATCCGCATCGCCGTGCCGCCCCAGGTGATGGGCACCGCAATCGAATCGCGGGTGATCCCGGCCTCGGGGCCGGTCAGCAGGCGTTCCTCGCCCAGGATCTTGTTGATCAGCGTCGATTTCCCCGAATTGGGGCGCCCGATCACAGCGATCTGCAAGGGCTTGGTCTGGACGGGGGCGTCTTCGCCATCCTCGACATCGACATCGGTCACGGCTTCTTCGGCACGGGCATCGGCGGCCTCGATCATCGGTGACAGGGTCACGGCCAGTTCGGCCATCCCTTCGCCATGTTCAGCCGAAAGCGCAATCGGA
>CAXBGQ010000305.1:0-3050 GCA_963975135.1 uncultured Nioella sp.
CTGCGCACGGTGCATGTCGCGCCCGAACCCGCCCCGGCGACGCATATCCATCATCATACCGACGATCTGACCGATTTCCTGACCCGCATCACGCGCTGATGTGCCCGCTTGGGACCATCTGCCGCTTGGACCGGGTGCCCGGTTGCGGATAAGTCGGGGCCAGGTTCCATCTGCGACGCACGAGGCCCCATGTCCGAGACCATTGAAACCGATATCCTTGTCTCGGGCGGCGGAGTGGCCGGGCTGACGGCGGCGGCGGCGTTCGGGGCGGCGGGGTTTTCCGTTATCTGCGTCGATCCGGCCCCGCCGATTACGGCCGAGGACGCGGAAGGGGCCGATCTCCGCACCACCGCGTTTTTACAGCCAGCACGTGCTTTTCTGGACCGCGCCGGGTTATGGGATCGGTTGGAAGCCCATGCCAGCGCGCTGCGGATCATGCGCATTGTCGATGCGGGGGGAGAAACGCCTGAACCGCGCGCGGCCTATGATTTCGACGCCGCCGACATCTCGGAACTGCCGTTTGGCTGGAACCTGCCCAACTGGCTGTTGCGCCGCGAAATGGCGGCGGCGCTGGAAGGTATGACGGGGGTCGATTTTCGCCCCGGCACCGGCACCCAGAAACTTTTGACCCGTGAGCGCGAGGCGCTGGTGGGCCTGAGCTGCGGCACACGCGTGCGCGCGCGGCTGGTGGTGGCCGCCGACGGGCGCGGCTCGCCGATGCGCGAAGCGGCCGGGATCGGCGTGCGCACAACGCGCTATGGCCAGAAGGCGCTGGCCTTTGCCGTTTCCCATGACGCCCCACATGGCGGCGTCTCGACCGAGATCCACCGTTCCGGCGGGCCGTTCACGCTGGTTCCGTTGCCCGATCATGACGGGCGGCCATGCTCGGCGGTGGTCTGGATGGAGCGCGGACCAGAGGTTGTGCGTCTGGCGGGGCTGGAGACGGCGGCGTTCGAGGCCGAAATGACGGCGCGTTCGGCGGGCCTATATGGGCCGCTGCGGCTGATTTCGCGGCGCAGCGTCTGGCCGATCATCAGCCAGATCGCCGAGAGGATGGCGGGCACCCGGCTGGCGCTGGTGGCCGAGGCCGCGCATGTGGTGCCGCCGATCGGGGCCCAGGGGTTGAACATGAGCCTCGCGGATCTGTCGGTATTGCTGGACTTGGCTCTGGCAGACCGTGCGGGGCTTGGCGGGCGCAAGATGCTGGCGGCCTATCACAAAGCGCGCCACGGCGAGGTCCGGGCGCGGGTGGCGGGGATCGACGCGCTGAACCGGGCATCGATGGTGGAAAGCCAGAGCTGGCGCGATATGCGGTTGCGCGCGTTGCGGGCGTTTTATTCCGTCAAACCGGTGCGGGTCGGGTTGATGCGTGCGGGCCTTGGGACGGGGCGCGCGGGGTAGCGGGTTTCGCCGCGCTGACGCGCGCCGATCCGTGCAAGGGGTTTCACCCCTCGCGCTCCCCAAGGTATTTTCGCCAAGATGAATAGGGCGAAGTTCCGGGTCCGGGGATCAGGTGAGGGCCTGATCAAGGGCTGCTTCCAAGCGGGCAACCGTGGCGTCGACGTCATAAAGTTTATCCAGGCCGAAAAGGCCGAGACGGAATGTCGAGAAGCCTTCTGGCTCGCCCACCTGCAAAGGCACGCCGGCCGCGATCTGAACCCCGAGCGTGCCGAATTTGGAGCCGTTCTGGATGCCCGGATCATCGGTATAGCTGACCACGACCCCGGGCGCGCCGTAGCCTTCGGCTGCCACCGAGCGGATATTGCGGGCGGCAAGCAAGGCGCGCACTTTCGTGCCCAGCTCCCATTGCGCATCGCGCAGGGTCTCCACCCCGTAGGCGCGCGTTTCCGCCATGGTGTCGCGGAAGGCCAGCAGCCCGTCGGTAGGCATTGTGGCGTGATAGGCGTGGCCGCCGCCCTCATAGGCCGCCATGATCGCGCGCCATTTCTTCAGATCGGCCGCGAAACTGGTCGATGCCGTCGCCTCCAGCCGGGCAAGCGCCCGCTCCGACAGCATCACAAGACCCGCGCAGGGGGTCGACGACCAGCCCTTTTGCGGGGCCGAGATCAGCACATCGACACCGGTCGCCTTCATATCAACCCAGACACAACCCGAGGCGATGCAATCCAGCACCATCAGCGCGCCGACCTCATGCGCGGCATCGGCCAGTGCCTTGATATAAGCATCGGGCAGGATGATGCCCGAGGAGGTTTCGACATGCGGCGCAAAGACGACGCCCGGTTTATCCTCGCGAATGCGCGCCACCACGTCTTCGATCGGGGCAGGCGAAAAGGCGGCGGTCGGTTCATTGCCGGCCTGGCGCGCCTGCATCACAATGGACGCCGCCGCGATATCGCCCGCCTCAAGGATCTGCGTCCAGCGAAAGGAAAACCAGCCATTACGCACGATCAGACAGGTCTGGTTGGTGGCGAACTGGCGGGCCACGGCCTCCATCGCGAAGGTGCCGCCGCCGGGAACCACGGCCACGCCATCGGCATTATAAACCTCGCGCAGGCCTGCACTGATGTCGCGCATCGCCTGCTGGAACTTCGCGCTCATGTGGTTGAGCGAGCGGTCGGTAAAGACGACGGAAAATTCAAGCAGACCGTCGGGATCGACAGTATCGAGCAATGCGGGCATCGGGCGGACCTCCTGAAATGGGAATAGTCGGGCTTCTTCTTTGCACAAATACTCACCTGTCACAGCGGTAAAGACCAGAGGAACGGAGCGGATTTCACACGCCCCCGCCGATTATTCCACCCGCGAGGAGCGCCCGGAACGGGGGCGAGGAGCCGCGCGTTACCCGATCGGACCGGGGCGGCGTTCCTCCGACAGCAACACATTTGCCTCGACATTGCCCACCCCCGGCAGGGTCATGATACGGCGGCGCAGGACGCGTTCGAAATCGGCCAGATCGCGCGCGGTGACCCGCAGGCGGTAATCGTAAAGGCCAAGCACATGCTGCACGCTCTGCACTTCGGGGATGGCGGTGACCGCGCGCTCGAAATCCTCCAGGCTGACGCGGCCCTTGGTGGCCAGTTTCACGCCCA
>CAXBGQ010000306.1:0-3037 GCA_963975135.1 uncultured Nioella sp.
GATCTGTTTTACCGGCTGAATGTGGTGACCCTCCGTATGCCGGACCTGTCGGAGCGGAGCGAGGATGTGCCGCGCCTGTTCGTGCATCTGGTGGCAGAGGCCGCCGCCCGCTACAAGCGCCCGGTCCGCGACGTTCCGGGGGCCGTTCTGAACGCGGTCGCGGCTCGGCCCTGGCCCGGCAATGTACGCGAATTGCGCAATGCAGCGGATCGCTTCGCGCTTGGGCTGGATCTCGATATCGGCCCGCTGGAGATGACCACAGGCGATGATCTGGCCGACCGCATCGCCGCGCATGAAAAATCGCTGATCGCGGCCAGCCTGACGGCCCATGGCGGCAGCCTGAAAGAGACCTACGAGGCGCTTGGGCTGTCGCGCAAGGCGCTCTATGAAAAGATGCAGAAACACGGGCTGACACGCGCGGCGTTCAGCGGCGACGACTAGGCGTTTTCCGCGCCACCTCGGCCCATGGCGGGCGTCGCGCCCAACCGGCCTGCGGGGTCGCGCCGGGCCGCCTTGCGGCGGCACCCCTGCGCGGCTGTGTCGAAACGGGAACATGATCCGGGGCGGTTTGTCCCCGTTCCGACCCATGGCGCGATTTTTCTTGGCATTGCCCGCCTTTTTTCCGGCCGGTGCCGTTGATCGCGGACCCGCCTGGCCCCCTTAATCCGCGGGCAAGGGGCGGCATCTGTGTGCACGCCCTGGCCGGGATGGAGGTTCCGGCGCAACGGGAGCCAGCGGGGAGCTGGCGATATCTGGAGGAAAACCCGACATGACATTTAGCAGAATGACCGCGCTGGTGATGACCACCGCGCTGAGCACCACCGCCGTCTTTGCCGACACCGATGTGGACCGCAGCGATTGGCCCGAAAGCTTCACCGTGGGCACGGCAAGCCAGGGCGGCACCTATTTCGCCTATGGCTCGGGCTGGGCCAATCTTGTGGCCGAAGAGCTTGGCCTGACCGGCGGCGGCGAAGTGACCGGCGGCCCGATGCAGAACATGGCGCTGGTTCATACCGGCGAGGCCCAGTTCGGCATGACCACGATGGGCCCGGCGGCAGAATCGCTGGCTGGCACCAACCCGATCGCTCCTGGTCTGCAAATGACCAATGCCTGCGCCATTTTCCCGATGTATCAGACACCGTTCAGCGTCACCGCGCTCAGCGCGTCGGGCATCACCTCGGTGGCCGACATCCCCGATGGCGCGCGTATCGGATTTGGCCCGGCCGGTTCGACATCGGACACCTATTTCCCGCGCATGATGGAAGAGCTCGGCGTCAATTTCGAGCGTCGCAATGGCGGCTGGACCGATCTTGGCGGCCAGTTGCAGGACGGTCTGCTTGATGTCATCGCCTTTGCCGCCGGTGTGCCGGTGCCCGCTGTCAGCCAGCTGGAAGTGCAGACGGATGTGAACATCATCGAGTTCACCGAAGCCGAGCAGGCCCAGATCATGGAAGCCTTCCCGGTCTCGGCCTTCGATATCGCGGCCGACACCTATTCCACGCTGGAAGAGGATGCGCGTTCGGTCTCGATGTGGAACTTCGCCATCGCCAATTGCGAGCTGCCGGCATCCTTTGTCTACGCCGTGGTCGATGTGGTGATGTCGGATAACGAGCGGATGATGGGTATCCACCGTGCGGCCCGCTCCACCCTGCCGGAAAACTGGGACAAGAACACCGTGATGAACTGGCACCCCGGTGCCGCGCAATGGTTCATCGACAATGCCGGTGCCGATATTCCGGCCGACATGATCTACATGGATATGTGATCCGGGCCCAAACCTGACACACAACCGCCGCGCCCGGCCTCCTTTCGGGCGCGGCACTTAACAAATGGGGATCTGCCGAGGCGAACCGCCGGATGGCAGAGCGGAGGGGACAATGACCACCACACCGGAAGAAACCGATCAGGTCATATTGGCCGAAGGCGTCGATGATGAACCCGTCGAACGCAACCGCCGCCTGTTTACCGGGGCATCCATGGCCTTCATCGCGACCTACGCGACGCTCTATGCCGGGTTTCACATGGCGGCGCTCAATGGCGTCTCGATCAGCGCCTGGACCGGGATCAACCTGCCGTTTCTGCCGCAGTTTCCTCTGGAGACCTGGAATTTCCGCATCATCCACGTCTCGGGCGCGCTGGCGCTTGGGTTTCTTCTGTATGGGGCCCGGCTGTTTCCAGAGGTGGAAAAACCCGAAACGCCGCGTTTGTCGCTGGTAGGTTATGCGCTGATGATCCCGGCCCTGTTGTCGGGCTATATGGCGATCAAGTTCAGTTTTCTGGTCAATAGCGGCACCTTGCCCGAGATGGGCGGCCTGACCACCTGGGTCGCGTTCCCCGGCACCGAGATCTACGGCCAGGAAGTGAACTGGTTCGGCATCCCCCTGATGATCGCGACCTTCGGGGCCATCGTGCTTGGCTGGTTCGAAAACACTCATCGTCACCGTTTTGCGGCTTCCGATATCGTGCTGGCGATCTGCGGTATCGTGGTGGCGCTCTACCTGGTGCCGATCTATTCCACCGCCGCGCGCAACGCTGTCGGGACGCCCTTCGTACCCATCGGCGTGGCCTTTGCCGCCACCGCAGGCACCGCGATGATCCTGGAGCTGACGCGCCGGGTGGCGGGGCTGGCGCTGGTTATCATCACCGGCGTGTTTCTGGTCTATACGTTTACCGCGCATCTCTTGCCCGGCATCCTGGCCGTCCAGACCCCCTATAACTGGCAGCGCTTCTTTGGCTTCGTCTATACCGATGCGGGCATCCTCGGGCCGACCGTCGCGGTGTCTTCGACCTACATCATCCTCTTCATCATCTTCGCGGCCTTCCTTCAGGCCTCGAAAGTGGGCGATTATTTCGTGAACTTCGCTTTCGCCACCGCCGGGCGCGCGCGCGGCGGTCCCGCCAAGGTGGCGATCTTCGCCTCGGGCCTCATGGGCATGATCAACGGCACCTCGGCCGGTAATGTCGTGGCCACCGGCTCGCTGACGATCCCGCTGATGAAAAAGGTCGGCTACCACAAGAAAACCGCCGGCGCGATCGA
>CAXBGQ010000307.1:0-2997 GCA_963975135.1 uncultured Nioella sp.
TCTTTCCCTACACGACGCTCTTCCGATCTCACCAAACGGTCACCGACATAAAGCTCCACCGGGTCTTCGATGCGCCGATCGAGCGGCAAGACCGCCTCCTGGCGCAGTTCCAGCAATTCGGCCACGGTCGGGCGGGCATGACCAACCGAAACGCGAATTTCCACAGGCACGGACCGCAGCCGGTTCTGGCCTGCTTGGGGGGGGGTCGGATCAGGCATTCTGCCGCTCCTCGATGAATATGTCGGTTTGGGTGAAATCCCGGATCGCGGTTGTCATGGTTTCGACCATGCCGGACATGTCGACTTCGCGCTCTTCGTTGCCAAAGCGCAGGGACACGCGACCGTCGGCAAAGGCGGGCTCAGGGATAATGTGGAGATCGGCTTCCAGATGTCGGCTGATCAGCCATTCAAGCTGCGCGGCCGTGCGCGGAGAAGCCAGCAGTTCACACCGCAGGTCACCCAGATCGCGCAACAGCGCCTCCAGTTCGGCGTTGACCAAAGGCACCACGGCCTCGGCCGCGATAGCGGGCAGGAAGCTGGTCAGAATGGATTTTATGAGCCCCCCAAACCCGTTCAGCACTTCAGCCCGCGCCTCGGAATAGGTGAATGATATATCGTGCAGGTTACGCTCCAGGTCTGCGGCGATAAGCTGATCTGATTTTTCCCGCTCGGCGGTCGCGTCGTCCCAGCCGGATTTGTAACCGCCCTCATAGGCATTCAGCCGCAATTCCTCGGTATCGCCGCCAGCGACAGGCGCGCCGCCCGTGGCGATCCGACTGGATCCGAAAACCTCCAGCTTTAAGGCCCTCAATGTCATGTTGCCTCCTCGTCTTCCGCCATCCATGAGCGCAAAATCTCCACCGTTTCCTCCTCCCGCTCCTCGATAAGACGGCGCAGGCGGGCAACCGGATCAGCAGGTTCAGTAACCTCCAGAGCAGGAACCTGTGGCTGGTCTGGCGAGGCCTCATTTGCCAATGCCGGCAATGCGCGGCCGTTTTCTGGTAAAACTCCAGCCGCGGTTTGGGGCAGCATCGGCACACCTGTGGCTGCGGGTGCCAGGGTTTGCACCGGCGCTGCAGCGACCGCTTGCGGGCCCGCAAGGCCAAGTGCCGGGGCGCGCATCGGCAGGGCCGCCCGCTCTGGCGATGCGATGTCATTGACCGCGCGTTGCATTAACAAAGGCCGCACGACGCCGAACGCCACCGTCAGTGCGACCACGACGAGCCCCAACAATTGCAGCAAGGCCATGACATCGAGCCGCGCAAACAGCCCGGCACCGGCGACGTCTTCAAGCCCCTGATCGGGCAGCGGTTCGAACGCCATGGATTGGATGGTCACGGTATCGCCGCGCGACGCATCGAAACCGATCGCCGACTGGACCAGGGATTGCAGCGATTCGAGCTCGGCTGCGTCGCGCGGCTGAGACTGCAAAATCCCGTCCGGGCCCGCGACGGACACCGCGTTGACCAGGACCGCCACGCTGATGCGTCGGATCGCACCGGGGCCGTTTTCGACCTCGCGCTGGATCTCCGAGACATCATAGGTAACACGCTCCCGCGTTTCGGTGTTTTGCAGCGACGAGTTGCCACCCGCGCCGCCGGCGGCATCGCCCTCGGGCAGGTTCGAGGCCACTGTGACCGCTCCGGTGCCGCTTTCGGTGGAACTGTTGCTCATCTCCTCCGTTTCGGTGCCGATCACGACGCGGCTGTCGGGGTCGATCCGGCGCTCCAATACGGTTTCACGCGACCGGACCAGCTCAACGCTGACCTCAACCACGGCATTGCCGGGCCCGACGCGGGCATTCAGCAGGCGTTCGATGTTCTGGCGGTGCTGATCGGCTTGACCGACGGCATCCGACGCGCCATTCGGCCCGTCCTCGCCAGCCAGCACGCGGCCTGAATCCGAATCGATGATGGTGACATTTTCCGGCAGCAGGCCCGGAACCGCAGCCGCCACGAGATACCGCAGCGCCTGTCCGTGACTGGCCGAGATGCCGCCCGCAACGGGCCGGATACTGACCGAAGCCGAGGGCTCATTCTGCGGCTGGAACGGGTTGTTTCCGGAGGTGGCCAGCAGCACGCGCGCGGCGCGAATACGCGGGCTTGCGGCGATGGTGCGGGCAAGCTCACCCTCGCGGGCGCGCCAGTAAGCGGCATCGAACATCTGCGACGTGGTGCCGAAACCGGATAGCGAATCAAGCAGTTCGTACCCCTGTGCGCCCAATGCAGGCAGGCCTTCGCCGGCCAGCGACATACGCAGCGCATCGCGGTCGACCTCTTCGACATGGATCGAATCGCCGCGCACCTGATAGCGCACGCCACGCGCCTCAAGCGCGGAAATCACCTCGCCGGCGGCGGCGGGATCAAGGCCGGAATAGAGCAGGGCGAAACTGGGGGCCATTGCCATGCGGGACAAAAAAACCAGCACGGTCAACAACCCCGCGATCCCGCCCAGAAGGGTGGCGCGTCGCCGCAGATCCAGCCCCCCCCAGGTATCAATGAGCTGCTGCACCGGTGATTTCTCCTTTCAGCCGTTCTGGCCTGACAGCGCCGATCAAAACGCAGCTCGCTTAAGATTTGGTTAGTTCTGATCGGCTTATGGTCGGGAAGCCCAAAAAAGCGCCGGAGGTGGGAAAGGTGGCAGAAAGTGAGCCAAGTGCAGATGCACCCCAAAAGAAAAAGGGCTTGCTGATTCCGCTGATCATTGGGCTGGCGCTTGCCATTGCCGGCGGTGCGGGCGGCTATTGGGCCGTGACCAGCGGCCCGCTTGGCGGATCGTCAGACAGCGCCGGCTATGACGACCAGGGCAGCGGCCCTGACGGTGACAGTGAGGAAGCCGTCACATATATCCGGCCCGAGCCTGAAGAAGTGGCCTTTGTTCCGCTTGACCCGATGGTGATCACAATCGGGTCCGGTGCTCTGGGCCGCCAGCTTTTGTTCACCGCCGAGCTTGAGGTCGCCCCCGATGATGCGGAAGAGGTGACCAACCTGCTGCCGCG
>CAXBGQ010000308.1:0-2988 GCA_963975135.1 uncultured Nioella sp.
GGTTCGACCGTCAGGTGCAGGTGCCCAACCCCGACATCAAGGGCCGCGAAAAGATCCTGGGCGTGCATGCCCGCAAGGTGCCGCTTGGGCCGGACGTCGATCTGCGCATCATCGCGCGCGGCACGCCGGGCTTTTCCGGTGCCGATCTGGCCAACCTGGTGAACGAGGCCGCGCTGACCGCGGCCCGTGTTGGGCGCCGCTTCGTGGTGATGGAAGATTTCGAGAATGCCAAGGACAGGGTCATGATGGGCGCGGAACGGCGGTCCATGGTGATGACGGAAGATGAGAAAAAGCTGACCGCCTATCATGAGGCGGGCCATGCCGTGGTCGGCCTGAACGTCCCCGATCATGATCCGATCCACAAGGCCACGATCATCCCACGCGGGCGCGCCCTTGGTTTGGTGCTCAGCCTGCCGGAACGGGACCAGCTTTCCATCAGCCTGCGCAAATACAAATCCAAGATCGCCATGGCGATGGGGGGCCGTGTGGCCGAGGAATTGATCTTTGGCCCCGAACACGTCACCTCGGGCGCGGCCTCGGATATCCAGCAGGTCACCCGGATCGCGCGCGCCATGGTCACCCAGTTCGGCTATGCCGAAGAGCTTGGCTTTGTCGATTACGCCAATGAGCAACAATCGCATCTGGGCGTTTATGGTGGCGGCACCAACCATTCGGCGGCGACCCAGAAGATCATCGATGACAAGGTCAAGCAACTGGTCGATGAAGGCTACGCGACCGCCAAGCGAGTGCTGACCGAAAAGGCAGAGGATCTGGAACGCCTGGCACTGGGCCTGTTGGAATATGAGACCCTGACGGGCAATGAGATCACCAAGGTGATCGCGGGTGAGCCGCTCAATCGGGGCGATGATGATGAGGATGACGTTGATACCGGCGGCACGCCGTCGGTCACGGCCATTCCCAAGACCAAACCCAAAGCGGTATCGCCGGATGATGGCGGGTTGGAGCCGGAACCCTCGGCCTGACGCCTTGAAAAAGAACGAAAAAGCCCCGGCATCTGACCGGGGCTTTTTTCGGTTTGGCACCGGGCCCTGGCAAACCGGCTCGCCTTGCGCCCCAAGGCGCGGTATTGCCTGCGGGCAGGAAACCCCGCAGACAGGATGCCGCCATGCCCGCCCTTTTGCCCACTGAATTTTACGGCGAAATCATCTGGCTGGGGGCCGTGGCCGACAGGGGCGTGGCCCTGCCATCGGCTGCGCTGGATGAAATGGCCCTGACATTCGCAGGGTTCGCGCATGAGGCGCATGCCGGTTTGACACGGCCATCGTGCAGCCGCGTTACCTCGCAATACCCGCGCGGGACCGAAATCAGGAATACGCGGCAGCTTTCGCTCATTAGCGCCGAAGATCTGGCCCGGATCGCAGAGCGAATGTCCGTCACAGAGCTGCATCCGCGCCTTTTGGGGGCCAGCATTGTGATCGCAGGCATCCCCGATTTCACGTTTGTCCCGCCGGGATCGCGATTGCAGGCCGAAACCGGCGCGACGCTGGTTGTGGATATGGAAAACCGGCCCTGCCATTTGCCCGCGAAACCCATTGATGCCGAGGGGCCGGGCAATGGCCGTGCATTCAAGGCGGCGGCCGGCAATCTGCGCGGTGTCACGGCCTGGGTCGAACGCGAGGGCATCTTGCGTCCGGGCGATGTCCTGCGCCTGCATGTGCCGGATCAACCGGCCTGGCCGCATCTGGACGCGGCGCGGGGGCTTTAGCCGCCGATCAGCACCAGCGCGGCCAGTCCAAGGCCGATGCCAAAGCCGAAGCCTGCGTGGATCAATAGGATGGGGGCGCTCATGATCAGTCTCTCTTCGCTGGTTGTGTTGGTTTCCCTCATAGGTCGGTCGGCACCCGCAAACGGTTCAAAAGAGGCCGCAAAGAAATGCGCGCCGCATATCGGAAACTGGAATTGGCGGATGCATGACGGAATTGGTCGCAATCGCTCCGCTTGTGGGGGCCTGGGGTTGATATAGGCGAAGGATATTTTTGCCGCTTCCAACAGGAGCCCGC
This sequence comes from uncultured Nioella sp., assembly GCA_963975135.1. Lineage (GTDB taxonomy): Bacteria > Pseudomonadota > Alphaproteobacteria > Rhodobacterales > Rhodobacteraceae > Alterinioella. The sequence goes on from CAXBGQ010000308.1 coordinate 2,022, forward strand.
CTCATGGCCTTCAAGACCGACATCGAAATTGCCCGCGAAGCCAAGAAACGTCCGATCCAGGAGATCGGCGCGAAGCTTGGCATCGACAGCGACCACCTGCTGCCCTACGGGCATGACAAGGCCAAGGTGAGCCAGGAGTTCATCAACTCGGTTCAGGACCGCAAGAACGGCAAGCTGATCCTTGTGACCGCGATCAACCCGACCCCTGCAGGCGAAGGCAAGACCACCACCACCGTGGGTCTGGGCGACGGGCTGAATGCGATCGGCAAGAACGCCGCGATCTGTATCCGCGAGGCCTCGCTTGGCCCCAATTTCGGCATGAAGGGCGGGGCCGCCGGGGGCGGTTACGCGCAAGTGGTGCCGATGGAGGAAATGAACCTGCATTTCACCGGCGATTTCCACGCCATCACCAGCGCCCATAACCTGCTGAGCGCGATGATCGACAACCATATCTATTGGGGCAACGAGCTGGAGATCGATGAGCGCCGCGTTACCTGGCGCCGGGTGCTGGACATGAATGACCGCGCGCTGCGCGATACCGTGACCTCGCTTGGCGGTGTCTCGAACGGTTTCCCGCGCCAGACCGGGTTTGATATTACCGTGGCCTCCGAGGTCATGGCGATCCTGTGCCTGTCGAAGGATCTGGCCGACCTGACCGAACGTCTGGGTCGGATGATCGTGGCCTATCGCCGCGACCGCAGCCCGATCTATGCCCGCGACATCAAGGCCGATGGTGCGATGACGGTGCTGTTGCGCGATGCGATGCAGCCCAATATCGTCCAAACGCTGGAAAACAACCCTGCCTTTGTGCATGGCGGCCCGTTCGCCAATATCGCGCATGGCTGCAACAGCGTCATCGCCACCACCACGGCCCTGAAACTGGCCGATTACGTGGTGACCGAGGCGGGCTTCGGCGCCGACCTGGGGGCCGAGAAATTCATGAACATCAAGCGCCGCAAGGCAGGGC
>CAXBGQ010000309.1:0-2969 GCA_963975135.1 uncultured Nioella sp.
CCTATCCCTGGCGCAACTGGGTCAATGATTGGCGCCCCGCCCATATCCATGTCTCGGTTTTCGGGAGCGGTTTTGCGCAGCGCCTGATCACACAGATGTATTTCGAGGGCGATCCGCTGATCGCCAAATGCCCCATCGTCAACACCATCCGCGACAAGGCCGCCATCGGTCAGCTGATTGCCGCGCTCGACATGAACGCGACCATCCCGCTGGACAGCATCGCCTATAAATTCGACATCGTGCTGCGCGGGCGGCGTTCGACGCTGTTTGAAAACCGGCTGGAGGGAAACTGATGACACAGGATCTGAGCTATCTGAAGGAAACGCCCTCGCAGACCGCCGGGCCCTATGTGCATATCGGTCTGGCCCCCGGAGCTGCCGGGTTCGATATCTACCGCGCGGAGTTGGGCTGGGACATCGCGGGCCCCAATGCGACGGGTGAGCGTATCCGGGTGGAAGGCGTGGTGATCGACGGCACCGGCAGCCCTATCAAGGATGTGCTGCTGGAGGTCTGGCAGGCCAATGCCGATGGCATCTACGCCCATCCCGAAGGCGGCGAAACCGAGGACGGGTTTCGTGGCTGGGGCCGCGTCATTACCGATTTCGAGACCGGTGAATGGGGCTTTGACACGATCAAGCCGGGCCGTGTCATGGGCCGCAAAGGGCAGCCGATGGCTCCGCATATCAACCTGTGGATCGTCGCGCGCGGCATCAATCTGGGGCTGAACACGCGGATCTATTTCGACGATGAGGCGGCAGCCAATGCCGAGGATCCGGTGATTAACCTGATTGAATGGGAACGCCGCCGCGCTACATTGATCGCCAGGCGGACCGACCGCGACGGCCAGATCGTGTATCGGTTTGACATCCGCGTGCAGGGGCAGGATGAAACGGTATTCTTCGATATCTGAAAGCAAAGCCATGACCAAACCCTGCATCATCTGCGTGGCCATCACCGGATCCGTGCCGACCAAGGCCGCCAACCCGGCGCTGCCTGTTACGGTTGCCGAGCAGATCGAAAGCACGCAGGAGGCGTTCGAGGCCGGGGCCGCCATCGCCCATGCCCATGTGCGCAACGACGATGAAACCACCACCAGCGACCCCGAGAAATTTGGCCTGCTGATGGAGGGGCTGAAGAAACACTGTCCCGGCATGATCATCCAGTTTTCAACCGGCGGCAGGTCGGGGGCGGGCTCTGAGCGTGGTGGCATGTTGCCGCTCTGCCCCGATATGGCCTCGCTGGCGGTGGGCTCGAACAATTTCCCCACCCGCGTTTATGAGAACCCGCCCGCCCTTGTCGATTGGCTGGCCAGTGAGATGCGCACTTATGACGTGACGCCCGAGATTGAGGCATTTGACCTCAGCCATATCCATCAGGCCATCGCCATGCACCGCGACGGGCGGCTGCCGAAAAAGCTCTATGTGCAATTCGTCATGGGCGTGAAGAACGCGATGCCGGTGGATCGGGACGTGTTCGACTATTACGTGCGCACGATGGCGCGTCTGGCCCCGGACGGCGAATGGTGCGCCGCGGGCATCGGGCGGTATCAGATCGAGGTCAATGAATGGGCGATTGCCGCGGGCGGGCACACCCGCACCGGGCTGGAGGATAACGTGCGGCTGGATCGCGATACGCTGGCCCCGTCGAATGCGGCGCTGGTGGCGCGCGCGGTCGAGATCTGTGAGCGCTACGCGCGCCCCGTCGCCAGCTGGCAACAGGCCCGCGAGATCCTGGAGCTGCGACCCGCTTAACCGTCGATCATGCTGCGCAGCACGCAGCCATCGCTGACCAGTTCCGGCGGCGTGACGCATAGCAGGCGCGCGGCGCGCCAGGTGGCCAGCACTTTGACCACGTAATCGCGCGTTTCGGGGAAATCGGGCACGCCGCCTGCCGCATTCACCGCGCCCTCGCCCGCGTTATAGCCTGCCAGCGCCAGAACCGGGTCGCGGTCGAACTCCTCCATCAGCCAGTCAAGATAGGCCACGCCGCCCGCGATGTTCTGGGCCGCATCGAAACTGTCCGCCACGCCGAATCGATCTGCCGTGGCCGGGATCAGCTGCATCAACCCTTGCGCGCCGGCGCGGCTTTGCGCGGCCCCGTCGCCGCGCGACTCGACCGCCATGACGGCCAGCACAAGTGCGGGCGACACGCGCGTGCCCAAAGTGGCGCGCAGGATATCCAGATCGTGCGCATTCGACAGCGCCAACAGCGCTTCGGCCCCCGCGATTTGCAGGCCGGTGGCCTCGGGCGCGGTGTCCAGCAAACGCATCGCTTCCATGAACCGCCCCGCGCGGTCATCGCGGCCGGGCGCGATCTGATCCCAGAACCATGCGGTTGTGAGGGGGGCCAGCGGCGCATCAGGGACCGGCAGTGCCGCGGTTTGTTGCGCCCCGATCTGTATATTGATGCGGGCACCGGAATAGCTGGTGTCGGGGACTGTGATGCGGCGAAAGCTAAACTCGGGGAAAGGCGGCGGGCCGACATCGTCCTCGGCCTGCGCTAGCGCGGGTGAAAGATCCCCGGCCAAAACCAGGCAAATCGTCGTGAGACCCGCAATGCGCATTGGGCTGCTCCTGATGCCTGAACTCGTTTTCTTTTCAGTGTGCCTGAAAGAATTTTTTAATGAAAGTCCGCAGCGAGGGCTGGGTGAATTTCTGTAACCCATTTATATTAAACGTTTTTTGCAGAAAACCGCTTCCATTTGTTAGTAACTTTTACCCGAAATCACCGAAAACCTGCCCAATTCCCGCCCCTTTTCGATGGCCTAACGGTCCTCGTCGCCAATACGGGCAGGACCGCCGAACACGCAGAACGGCTCCTTACCACGTCAGGCGGGCACATGAACAAATTGACCTATCGAGGGAGCAAACCAATGACCGCATATATCAAGAACTTCGCCAAATCTGAATCCGGCGCCGTGACCGTCGACTGGGTCGTGCTGACCGCAGCCATCGTCGGCCTGGGCCTGG
>CAXBGQ010000310.1:0-2922 GCA_963975135.1 uncultured Nioella sp.
GGCGGGGCGCGGTATTTGTCGGAAAACCGCACCTGGTGCCAGGCCTCACGCGGGCCGGTTCCGGTCCACATATCGCCACCGGTGTCAAAATCCTCGAACATCACCTCGCTGCCCTGGGCGATGCCGATCAGGTTGTTTCTTAATCGTTTCATTCAATCATCACATCTGTTCAGACCATAATCTGCGAAATGAATGCGGCTGCAATAGGGAATATTCTTGCCGGCTCACAAACGAAATCGCCCCGCCAGAGGATCTGGCGGGGCGCAATCAGTGTCGGAACGGGCCGGGATCGGACTATTCCATGTCCTGCATCAGTTGCACCAGGTCCGCAACGAATTTTTCTGCGACATCCTTGTGCTCTGCTTCGGCCTTGTCAGAGACCGCGCGCGCCTCCTCCAGAACCGAGGTCAGATCCTCGCGGGTCACTTCATCACCGGCATGGGCGCGTTCGGCGATCACCGAGACCGAGGCTTCGGTGATCTCGACAAATCCGGCGGTGACCACATAGGCTTTGTCGCCTTCGGCCGATTGCACCCGGACCACGCCGGGACGCAGGGTCGAAATGACCGGGCTGTGGCCCGGCATCGCGGTCATGTCACCATCGGCACCCGGTATCTGCACCGCGGTGGCGGTGAAGGATGCCAGCCGCTTTTCCGGCGACACAAGGTCAAACTGCATGGTATCGGCCATCGGACCCTCCTCAGGCTGCTTCTGCGGCCAGACGCTCGGCTTTTGCGATCACTTCGTCGATGCCGCCAACCATGTAGAAGGCCGCTTCGGGAAGGTGGTCATATTCACCGGCAACCACGGCCTTGAACGACGAAATAGTTTCTTCCAGCGGAACCTGCACACCGTCAGAGCCGGTAAAGACCTTGGCGACGTCGAAGGGCTGGCTCAGGAAACGCTCGATCTTGCGGGCGCGCGTCACGGCCAGTTTGTCATCTTCGCTGAGTTCATCCATGCCCAGAATGGCGATGATGTCCTGAAGCGATTTATAGCGCTGAAGCACCTGCTGCACATCGGTGGCAACCTTGTAATGCTCTTCACCGATGATCAGCGGATCCAGCAGACGCGAGGTCGAGCCAAGCGGATCCACGGCCGGGTAGATGCCTTTTTCGGAAATCGCACGGTCCAGAACGGTGGTGGCGTCGAGGTGGGCAAACGAGGTGGCGGGTGCCGGGTCGGTCAGGTCATCCGCGGGCACATATCGGTGGCCAGCGTCGGCTGATAGCCCACGGCAGACGGGATACGACCCAGAAGCGCGGACACTTCCGACCCGGCCTGCGTGAAGCGGAAGATGTTGTCGACAAAGAACAACACGTCCGACCCGGTATCGTCGCGGAACTGTTCGGCCAGCGTGAGACCCGACAGGGCAACCCGCATGCGTGCGCCTGGAGGCTCGTTCATCTGGCCATAGACCAGCGCGATTTTCGATTCAGGCAGGTTATCGGGAACGATAACGCCGGATTCGATCATCTCGTGGTACAGGTCGTTGCCCTCACGGGTCCGCTCACCAACACCGGCGAACACGGACACGCCCGAGTGCACCTTGGCGATGTTGTTGATCAGTTCCATGATCAGAACGGTTTTGCCAACACCGGCACCGCCGAACAGACCAATTTTACCACCCTTGGTATAGGGGGCCAGAAGGTCGATGACCTTGATACCGGTGGTCAGAATTTCGGTATCGGTGGATTGCTCGGCAAAGGACGGGGCGTCGCCATGGATCGGGCGGCGGTCGGTTGCGCCAACATCGCCTTTTTCGTCAACGGGGTCGCCGATGACGTTCAGGATACGGCCAAGGGTGGCGTTGCCCACCGGCATCGAAATCGGTGCGCCGTTATCCGTCACGCGCGCGCCGCGCACCAGTCCTTCGGTGGCATCCATCGCAATTGTGCGCACGGTATTTTCGCCCAGATGCTGCGCCACTTCCAGAACCAGCGGCTTGCCGTTGTTCTCAGTGACCAGCGCGTTGAGGATCTCCGGCAGGTCGTCCTCGAATTGCACGTCAACGACAGCGCCGATGACCTGCGTGATTTTACCGACTGCGTTTGCCATGTCGTTAAGTCTCCGGTTCTTAGAGCGCTTCAGCGCCCGAGATAATTTCGATCAGCTCGTTGGTGATGACAGCCTGACGCGAGCGGTTGTACTGGATCGTCAGTTTGTCGATCATTTCGCCCGCGTTGCGTGTGGCGTTGTCCATCGCCGACATTCGAGCGCCCTGTTCGGACGCGCCGTTTTCCAGAAGCGCCGAGAAGATCTGCGTGGCCACACCGCGCGGCAGCAGGTCTTCCAATATGGCCTCTTCCGAGGGTTCGTAGTCGTAAAGCGTTGACGCTGCGTCGGCCTCGGCCTCGAACTTCGCAGGGATGATCTGCGTCGCTGTCGGGGTCTGGCTGATCACCGATTGGAAGCGGCTGAAGAAGATCGTGGCCACGTCGAATTCATCGGCGTCAAAGCGTTTGAGGATGTCGCCCGCGATTTCAGCCGCATTGGCATAGCCCACGCGCTTGACCTCGGTCAGATCGACATGGGCCACCATCAGGTCGCCATATTCCCGCTTCAGCTGTTCGCGGCCCTTCTTGCCGACGGTCAGCAGTTTCACGGTCTTGCCCTTGCCCTGCAACTCTTCGATCCGGCCACGCACCATGCGCACGATGGACGAATTGAAGCCGCCGCAGAGGCCGCGTTCCGAGGTCATCACCACCAGAAGATGGGTCTGATCCGCGCCCGAACCGGCCAAAAGGCGCGGCGCATCGTCGGAATTGCCGACCGATATCGCCAACCCGGTTATGACGGACAGCATCCGCTCGGCGTAGGGGCGACCGGCCTCTGCCGCTTCCTGCGCCCGGCGCAGTTTCGCGGCAGCGACCATCTGCATCGCCTTGGTGATCTTGCGGGTCGATTTGACCGACGCGATCC
>CAXBGQ010000311.1:0-2893 GCA_963975135.1 uncultured Nioella sp.
GAATTACGACCAAATTCTGCCATTTGGTTTACGCGCACGGAAGCCGTGACAATCTTCAGCCGATCAGGACAGTCCGCAATCGGGGGCGGACCCGATGCGCCCGGTTCAGGTCGACAGCGCCGCGCCTCAGGCCAGCGCCTTCAGCGCGGCACCCAGATCAAGCGCCCCATCGTAAAGCGCCCGGCCTGAGATCGCGCCCGCGATCACACCTGTGTCGCGCAGCGCCTCCAGATCAGCCAGCGAGGATACCCCGCCCGACGCAATCACCGGAATATCGACGGCGCGGGCCAGACCCGCCGTGGCCTCGACATTCGGCCCCTGCATGGCTCCGTCGCGGTTGATATCGGTGTAGATGATCGCGGCCACGCCGGCATCCTCAAAGCTGCGCGCCAGATCGGTGACCATGATGTCGGTCTCCTCGGCCCATCCGCGTGTGGCGACGCGCCCCTCGCGCGCATCAAGTCCCACCGCGACCTTGCCGGGAAACGCGGCTGCGGCCTCGCGCACCAGATCGGGCTGTTCCACGGCCACCGTGCCCAGGATAACCCGGGCGATGCCACGTTCGATCCAACGCGCGATCGTCGCCATATCCCGGATGCCACCGCCCAGTTGCGCGGGCACCGATGTGGCGGCCAGAATCGCCTCGACGGCGGCCCCGTTCACCGGTTCTCCGGCAAAGGCCCCGTTCAGATCGACCAGGTGCAACCAGCTACATCCCGCATCCTGAAACGCGCGCGCCTGCGTGGCGGGGCTGTCGGAAAAGACGGTGGATTTTTCCATATCGCCGCGCAGCAGGCGCACGGCCTGACCGTCTTTCAGGTCAATCGCGGGATAGAGGATCATGAACCAGGCCTTTCGCTGAATGCTATTCACGCGCCCTTTTGCCGAAACCGGCCCGCCTTGCCAAGCCAACCCAACGTCAATCTTGCCAGATAGGCCTCGGGACGTGCAGCATTGCTGCATCACGCAGGGAGGATATGAGATGAAACGACTGATCTTGGCCGCGTTCGCGGTTATTGTTTCGGCAGGCCTGGCCGTCGCCGACCCACTGGAAGGCACCTGGCGCACCGCGCCCGATGACAATGGCAATAGCGGGCTGGTTGAGGTGGTTCCGTGCGACGACGCGCTTTGCGGCACGCTGACCACGGCCTACGATTCCAGCGGTGCGGAAATGCAATCACCCAATATCGGGCGTCTGATTATCTGGGATACCCGGCCTCGGGGAGACGGAGAATATCGTGGTCGGGTCTATTCGCCTGATCGTGACCGCACCTATAATTCCCGTCTTTTGCTTTCGGGCGATACGATCACGGTCTCCGGCTGCGTTCTGGGCATCTGCAGGCAAGGTGGCACCTGGACCCGGCAATAACGCCCGGCCTTTGTTGGGAAAAATCTCCCGGGGTGCGCGAGGGGCCGGCCCCTCGCATCGGTCGGCGCGGCAAGGCCGCGTCGACCCTCCGGCTACGGCCGCCAGCCCAGAAAATTTGAAATCATCCTCAACCCGGCACGCTGGCTTTTCTCAGGATGAAACTGCATGCCCACCACATTTTCATGCGCCACAACTGCCGTGACAGGCCCGCCATATTCGACATGCGCCAGCAGATGCGCCGGGTCGGCAACCTGCATTGCATATGAATGTACGAAATAGGCGTGGTCACCGGTTGCGATCCCCTCCAGCACGGCATGGGCCCGGTCGATCACCAGATCGTTCCAACCCATATGCGGCACCTTCAGCGACCCACCCGCAGGCGCAATCTTTGTCACTTCGCCCGGCACCCAGCCAAAACCTTCCACATCCTCATATTCCCGCCCCCAACTGGTCAGCATCTGCATGCCAACGCAGATGCCCAGAAACGGCACGGCGCGGGTTTCGACGGCCTCCACGATGGCCGCCTCCAGCCCGTCGATTGCTTGCAGGCCGCGCCGGCAGGCCGGAAACGCCCCATCGCCGGGCAGAACGATCCGCTCGGCGCGGGCCACGATGTCGGGGTCCGAACTGACAACGACGGCCCCATATCCGCCCTCAACGGCCATGCGCTGAAACGCCTTTTCCGCCGAATGCAGATTGCCGCTGTCGTAATCGACCAAAACCGTGGTCATGGGCTAGAGGCTTCCCTTGGTCGACGGGATCGCATCGCCCTTGCGTGGATCGGCCTCGACCGCCATGCGCAGCGCGCGAGCGACCGCCTTGAACGCGGCCTCGGCGATGTGGTGGCTGTTGATCCCGTGCAGCTGGTCGATATGCAGCGTGATGCCGCCATGGGTGCTGAAGGCCTGAAAGAACTCGCGCACCAATTCGCTGTCGAACGCGCCGATCTTGGCTGTCGGCAGCGCTACATTCCACACCAGAAAGGGTCGCCCCGACAGATCCAGAGCGGCGCGGACCTGCGCGTCATCCATCGGCAAATGACATTCGCCATAGCGCCGGATGCCGCGTTTGTCGCCAAGCGCTGTGTTCAGTGCCTGCCCCAGGGCAATGCCGACATCCTCGACCGTATGGTGATCGTCGATATGCAGATCACCGGCACAGCGCACGCGCATGTCGATCAACGAATGGCGCGAAAGCTGATCCAGCATATGGTCGAAAAACCCGACCCCGGTCTGGTTGTCATAGCGGCCGGTGCCGTCCAGTTCGATTTCAACACTGATATCGGTTTCGGCGGTTTTGCGGGTGATTTTGGCGCTGCGCATGGGGGCTCCGCTGGTTTGGCTCGCGAGCCTTATAAACCGCGGGCGGGCAGGGGAAAAGGGAGCAATGCGCATGCGCGTCCGGATGGCGCGCCGAACCGGCCACGATGGCAACAAAAAAGTCGCCCGCAGGCGACTTTCTTCAGGTCTGTTGAAGACCGGTTTATTTGGAGCGGGCGATGAGATTCGAACTCACGACCCTAAC
>CAXBGQ010000312.1:0-2887 GCA_963975135.1 uncultured Nioella sp.
GACGCGGCTGGCCAGCGTCCAGCCCCCCACGGTCAGGAACCCGGAGACCAGCCGGATCGGTCGCGCGCTCATGCGCCCGCCCGTTGTGCGACCCGCAAGATGGCATCGCGCAGCTTTTTCTCCAGCGCCTCCTGCTTGAGCTTGTTATGCAGCTTCAGCCCGAACATGTCCTTGACGTAGAAACTGTCGATCACCTGTTCGCCAAAGGTCGCGACAACGGCGCTGGCGATGTAGATATTGCTCGCGGCCAGCGTCTTGGTGAGATCATAAAGCAGGCCGGGCCGGTCGCGGGTATCGACCTCGATGATGGTGTAGATCTCGGAGCCGTCATTGTCGAAGGTGATGGTGGTGGGCACGTTGAACGACCGCTCGCGTTTCTTGATCTTGTCGCGCTTGTCCATCGCGGTCGAGGTTATGACCTCGCCCTTGAGGGTCTTTTCCATCATTGCGCGCAGGCGCGGCAGGCGGCGTTCCTCATAGGGGTGGCCCTCATGGTCCTGCACCCAGAACACGGCGGTGGCATAGCCATCTTTCGACGTATAGGTGCGGGCATCCACCACATTGGCCCCGACCAGGCTGAGCGCGCCGGCCATGCGGCTGAAGATGCCGGGATGATCGGCCAGCGCGAAACAAACGCGGGTGGCGTCGCGGTCGAAATCCATTGCCGTGTCGATGCGGATCTCATCCTCGGTAATGTCGCGCAACAGATGCGCGAAAGTGACCTGCGCATCGGTGTCCAGACCTTGCCAATAGGGGCCATAATGGCGGTCGGTCTCGGATTTCAGCGCCTTGCGGTCCCAATCCTCAAGCCGGGCGCGCAGCATCTTCTTGGCCTCGCTCTCGCGCTTGTCGCGGTTCAGATCCTCCAGCCCGGTTTCCAGAGCCGTCGCCGTGGCCCGATAAAGCGCGCGCAACAGCGTGGCCTTCCAGTTGTTCCAGATCTTGGGGCCGACGCCGCGAATGTCGCAGACCGTCAGCACCGTCAGCAGATCCAACCGGGCAATGGTTTTCACCGCCTTGGCAAAGTCGCGCACCGTGCGTGGATCGGCAATGTCGCGTTTCTGCGCCATGTCCGACATCAGCAGGTGGTGCCGCACCAGCCATTCGACGGTTTCGGCCTCGTCGGGTTTCAGCCCCAGCCGCGGACAGATGCGCCGCGCCAGCTGCGCCCCCAGAACCGAATGATCCTCGGGCCGGCCCTTGCCCAGATCATGAATGAGACAGGCCAGATAGATCACCTTGCGATTGACGCCGGCCTTGAGGATGCCCGAGGCGATCGGCAATTCCTCGATCAGCTCCTCGCGCTCGATCTGCGCCAGGGTCGAGACCACCTGAATGGTATGCTCGTCCACGGTATAGCTGTGATACATATTGAACTGCATCATGGCGACGACCGGGGCAAATTCGGGGATGAACGCGGCCAGCGCGCCAAGCTCGTTCATCCGCCTCAGCCCGCGTTCCGGGTTGCCGTGTTTCAGCAGCAGATCCAGAAAGATCCGCGTGGCCTCGGGGTCGCGGCGCATGTCATCGTCGATACGGTGCAGATTGGCGACCGTCAGGCGCATGGCGTCGGGATGGATCAGGTAATGCGTCCGCAGCGCTTCCTCAAAGAGGCGCAGAAGGTTCAGCTTGTCGGCCAGGAATTCGGCGTCATCGGCAATGGCCAAGCGGCCCTGTTTCAACGTGAAAACGGGTTTCAGCTTGCGCCGCCGCGCCCGGGCCCCGCGCAATAGGCCGATCAGCCTCGGCTCGGGCTTGAGATGCGCCGCCTCCATCGCGGTCAGAAAGATCCGCGTGAGTTCGCCCACCTGCGTGGCGTGGCGGAAATAATCCTGCATGAAATGTTCGACGCCGCGCCGCCCGCTGTGATCCGTGTAGCCGATGCGCGCCGCCACCTCGACCTGCAGATCGAAGGTCAACTGATCCTGCGCCCGGCCCGCGATCAGATGCAGATGACAGCGCACCGCCCAGAGGAACCGCTCGGCGGCGTCGAAAGCCAGAAATTCCTCACGCGTGAACACGCCCAGATCGACCAGTTCGGCGGCAAACTGCACGTCATGCTCGTATTTCGCGATCCAGTAGAGCGTTTGCAGATCGCGCAAACCGCCCTTTCCCTCTTTTACATTCGGCTCAACCACGTAGCGCTGTCCGCCCTGCTTTTCATGGCGGTTGGCGCGCTCCTCCAGCTTGGCCTCGATAAAGACCCGGGCGGTGCCGTTGAACACCTCTTTGCGCAGCGCGTCGTGCAGTTCGGTCGCCAGGCCCGCATCGCCCGATATGAACCGCATTTCCAGGAGCGAGGTGCGGATGGTGAAATCCTGAATGGCCAGCCGCGTGCAATCGGGGATCGAGCGGCTGGCATGGCCAACCTTCAGACGCAGATCCCACAGAATATAGAGACAGCTTTCGATGACGCTTTCGCCCCATCCCGTCATCTTCCAGGGCACCAGGAACAGCAGGTCCACATCCGAGAACGGGGCCATCTCGCCGCGCCCGTAACCGCCCACGGCGATCAGCGTCAGGCGCTCGGCCTCTGTGGGCGTGGGGCAGGGGTGCAGATATGTGGTGGCGATGCGCAGGGTCTCGCGCACGATGCCGTCGGTCAGAAAGGTATAAGCGCGCAGCGCGCGGCGCGCGGTCAGTGGTGTTTCGGCAAAGGCGGCTGCAATCGCGGCGCGGCCCTGCTTTTGGGCCTCGCCAAGCGTCGCAACGCAGGCTGCACGAATCGCGCTTGCATCGCCGAGCGAAGCAATATCGCCATCCAGCCGCGCGGCAATCGCGGCGGCGTCGAAAATCTCGACCGCCGGCAGGATCAGCTCTCCGGGGTCCGAGGAAATGGCGGGAAGGCGGGGGTTCCGGTCAGAAGCCGGGACCGCCAAGGCGTCCT
>CAXBGQ010000313.1:0-2811 GCA_963975135.1 uncultured Nioella sp.
CTGGTGCTCGACAAAGTGATTTATCCGGCCAAGGGCCCCAATATCGGGCGCAACATCAACCGTGCCAATGCGATCCGGCCTTGGCTCTTTCTGCTGCCCGCGATCCTGGCTTTGTCGATCTATCTCGTCTATCCGGTGATCGGCAGCCTCTATCGCTCGCTTTTCAACCGGGCCGGGGATGAATTCATCGGGCTTGGCAACTACGCGTTCCTCTTTGGCGATGGCGAGTTTCAGCAGGCGCTCTTCAACAACGCGCTCTGGGCCATCGTGGTGCCGGCGGCGGCGACCTTTCTGGGCCTTCTGGTGGCACAGCTGACCGATCGTCTTTGGTGGGGAAATTTCGCCAAATCGCTGATCTTCATGCCGATGGCGATCTCGTTTGTCGGGGCCTCCTTGATCTGGAAGTTTGTCTATGCCGGCGACCCCGATATCGGCATTATCAACGCGCTGCGCGATGCGCTCGGGTTCGCTCCGATGGACCCGCTGCAATTGCCGTTCTGGAACAACCTCTTTCTCATGGTCATCCTGATCTGGATCCAGACGGGCTTTGCCATGGTGATCCTGAGCGCCGCCCTGCGCGGCATCCCCGAGGATACCATTGAGGCCGCAATCATCGACGGGGCGGGGCCGTTCCAGCTCTTTTTCAAGATCAAGGTGCCGCAGATCATGGGCACGATCGTGGTGGTCTGGACCACGATCACCATCCTGGTGCTCAAGGTTTTCGATATCGTCTACACCATGACGGGCGGCAATTTCGGCACCGAGATTCTGCCAAGCTACATGATGAGTTTCATGTTCCGCGATGACGGGCGCGCGACGGCGGTGGCGGTTGTCATCATGATCGTGGTGCTGCCGGTGATGATCTGGAACATCCGTCAGGCGCAAAAGGAGATGCGGTAATGGACAATATCGCGGGAACGAACAACGCGCTGAAATGGGCGGTGAATATCTCGGTGGCTTTGCTGGTCATCGCCTGGCTCATTCCGACCGTGGGGCTTTTCGTGTCGTCCTTTCGCGACCGTGACCAGATTTCGGCCTCGGGCTGGTGGGTGGCCCCGTTCTCGGTCGAGCTGACCTATCGCACACGCGGCGATGCTCCGCCGCGTCAGGAGGGGGATGTCTGGATCATCGAGGGCAACCTCTTCGAGACCGCCGAGGTGGCCGAAACCTTTGCCTCAGGTGCCGCCGAAATCACCGGGTTTGGCGTGCGCGCCCGTGAGCCCGATATATTCCCGGTAGGCACCGAGGGCGAAACCCGCGATGGCGGCACCCTGCAGGTGAATGCCGATGGCAGCTATGTCTACAGCAGCGCCGAGGCCCCCGATCGCCCCCCCCGCGTCTATTTCGCGGCCATGACACCGCCCAGTTTCACACTGGACAATTACCGCACCATCCTGACCTCGGATGGCATGGACCGGGCCTTTATCAACACGCTGACGGTGACCATCCCGTCCACGGTCATTCCCATCCTGATCGCCGCTTTCGCCGCCTACGCACTGGCCTGGATGGAGTTTCCGGGCCGGGGCCTGCTGATTGCGATAGTGGTGGGGTTGCTGGTCGTGCCCCTGCAATTGGCTCTGGTGCCGCTTTTGAACCTGCACAACCAGATCGGCATCGGGCAGAGCTTTGTCGGCATCTGGTTGGCCCATACCGGGTTCGGCCTGCCGCTGGCGATTTATCTCTTGCGCAACTACATGGTCGGCCTGCCGCGCGACATCATTGAGTCCGCCAAGGTCGATGGCGCGACCGATTTCCAGATCTTCACCAAGATCATCCTGCCGCTTTCCTTCCCGGCTTTGGCCAGCTTCGCCATCTTCCAGTTTCTCTGGACCTGGAACGACCTGCTGGTGGCCAAGGTGTTTCTGCCCTCCGATGAAGCCAGCCGCGTGATGACGGTGACCATCGCCGATGATCTTCTGGGCTCGCGCGGCGGCGATTGGGGTATTCTGGCGACGGCGGCCTTTGTCTCGATCGGGGTGCCGGTCCTGGTTTTCTTTACAATGCAACGCTACCTGGTGCGCGGCCTCTTGGCCGGCTCGGTGAAATAGGAACGATACGTAATGAACCTGATGCAGGATATGGCCCGCGAAAACATCATCGCGCCGGATCGGGACTGGTGGAGGGGCGCGGTGATCTATCAGATTTACCCGCGCAGTTTCCAGGACAGCAACGATGACGGCATCGGCGATTTGAGCGGTATCATCCACCGGCTGGATCATGTCGCGAGCCTGGGCGTCGATGCGATCTGGATCTCGCCCTTCTTCCGCTCGCCGATGCTGGATTTCGGCTATGACGTTTCGGATTACCGCGATGTCGATCCGATGTTCGGCACGCTTGGCGATTTCGACGCGCTGATTGCTCGGGCGCACGAGCTTGGCATCAAGGTGCTGATCGACCTGGTGCTGAGCCACAGTTCCGACCAACACGCCTGGTTTCAGGAAAGCCGCCAGAGCCGCGATAATGCGCGGGCCGACTGGTATGTCTGGGCCGACGCCAAACCCGATGGCACGCCGCCCAATAACTGGCTCTCGATCTTCGGCGGCTCGGCCTGGGAATGGGATGGCGAGCGGATGCAGTATTACCTGCATAATTTCCTGAAAGAGCAGCCCGATCTGAACCTGCATGAACCCGGTGTGCAGGATGCGCTTTTGGATGTGGTGCGGTTCTGGCTGGAACGCGGCGTCGATGGCTTTCGCCTCGACACGATCAATTTCTACTTCCACGACAAGGCGTTGCGCGACAATCCGGCGCTGAACCCCGAAGAGCGCAACGCCACCATCGCGCCCGAGGTGAACCCCTATAACTGGCAAG
>CAXBGQ010000314.1:0-2753 GCA_963975135.1 uncultured Nioella sp.
ATCATGTCATCGTCAGCTTTTCCGGTGCCCGGCCGCGATCCTATGGTCTGGTGGGCGAGGTCAGCCTGCAGACCGGCACCGTGGCGGAGGCGGACGTGGCGCGCGCGCTGGCCGCCTGCGACCTGCCCGATATCGGCGAGGGGCGCGAGGTGCTGCATGCGCAGCCGGTCAATTTCGCGCTGGATCATCGTTCAGGCCTCAAGGATCCGCGCGGCCATGTCGGCAACCGCCTCAGCGCCGATATGCATATGCTCACCATCGACGCGCATGCGATCGAAACCATCCTGCATTGCGTCAAGCGCTGTGACCTGGAACTGGCCGGCATCGCGTCATCGCCCTATGCGGCGGGGATTTCCAGCCTGGTCGAGGATGAACAGGAACTGGGCGCGGCCTGTATCGATCTGGGCGGTGGCACCACTGGCGTGTCGATCTTTATCAAGAAACACATGATCTATGCCGATACGGTGCGCATGGGCGGCGATCACGTGACGCAGGATATCAGCCAGGGATTGCAGATCCCGGCCGTCGATGCCGAACGCATCAAGACCCGGTTCGGCGGGTTGGTCGCGACCGGCATGGATGACCGTGAACAGATCGAACTGGCCAGCGATACCGGTGATTGGGAACATGACCGACGCTCGATCAGCCGGGCCGAGCTGATCGGTGTGATGCGCCCCAGGGTCGAGGAGATCCTGGAGGAGGTGCGCGCCACGCTTGAGGATGCCGGGTTTGATCATCTGCCATCACAGCGCATCGTTTTGACCGGCGGGGCCAGCCAGATCCCGGGCCTCGACGCGCTGGCCAGCCGTATACTGGGCAACCAGGTCCGGCTCGGGCGGCCTCTCAGGGTGCAGGGGCTGCCGCAATCGGCCTGCGGCCCGGCCTTTGCGGCCAGTGTCGGTCTGGCGCTCTTTGCGGCCTATCCGCAGGATGAATGGTGGGATTTCGAAATGCCCGCCGACCGCTATCCGGCGCGGTCGCTAAAGCGCGCTGTCCGGTGGTTCCGCGACAACTGGTGACGCGGCCACAATGCCTTGCCTGGCCCCGCATCCATGGTGCGGGGTGGGTTCTGTTACGCTATATGCAGGGGGGATCAGCAAAATCCCGCCGCTTTGCCATATTTTTGCCCCACATTTCGATGCTTTTCGCCAAATTTCGCGTGACGCGCGTGGGCTAACGCGCTAGCATCGCTTCCAATAAATGGCAGAAACCGGCTATCCGACGCCAAGATCGGAGCCAGATCGAAACACTACAGGCGGACATATCCATGACACTGAACCTTACGATGGCTGACCAGCCGGACCTGAAGCCCCGTATCACAGTTTTCGGTGTCGGTGGTGCCGGTGGTAACGCGGTCAATAACATGATCGATCAGGAATTGGACGGCTGCGAATTCGTGGTTGCCAATACCGACGCGCAAGCGCTGCAACAATCCAAGTCGCATAGCCGCATCCAGATGGGCGCGAAAGTGACCGAAGGGCTCGGCGCGGGCGCACGCCCCGCTGTTGGGGCCTCGGCCGCCGAAGAGAGCATCGAAACCATCGTCGATCACCTGGTCGGCGCGCATATGTGTTTCATCACCGCCGGCATGGGCGGCGGCACCGGCACCGGTGCTGCCCCGATCATCGCACAGGCGGCGCGCGAACTGGGCGTGCTGACCGTGGGCGTGGTGACCAAGCCGTTTCAGTTTGAAGGCGCGAAACGCATGCGTCAGGCCGATGACGGCATCGAGGCGCTGCAAAAGGTCGTCGATACGCTGATCATCATTCCGAACCAGAACCTGTTCCGGCTGGCCAATGAGAAAACCACCTTTACCGAGGCCTTTTCGCTGGCCGATGACGTGCTGTACCAGGGCGTCAAGGGCGTCACCGACCTGATGGTGCGGCCCGGCCTGATCAACCTCGATTTTGCCGATGTGCGCGCCGTGATGAACGAGATGGGCAAGGCAATGATGGGCACCGGCGAGGGCGACGGCGAAGACCGCGCCGTGCAGGCCGCCGAACGCGCCATTGCCAACCCGCTGTTGGATGAGATCAGCCTGAAAGGGGCCAATGGCGTCCTGATCAACATCACCGGCGGCTATGACCTGACGCTCTTTGAACTGGACGAGGCCGCCAACCGCATCCGCGAGGAAGTGGACCCGGAGGCCAATATCATCGTCGGCTCGACCCTCGATACAGCCATGGAAGGGCGCATGCGCGTCTCCGTCGTGGCCACCGGCATCGACGCTGTCGACATGATCCAGGACATGCCCGCGCCGGTGCGTCGGATGATGACCGACACGCCTGCCGCCGCAATGGCGGGGGGCAGCGCCACCGCAGCCGTCGCCACATCCGCGCCGGCCCATGTCGCGCCCGAGCCGAGCCTGTTCACCGAGACGGACCCGGATACCGTGCACGAGCAGGCCGAGGATCTGTTTGACGATGATGCGATCCCGGCCCCTGCCTATCAACCGCAGCCCGAACCCGCATTCCGCGCGCCGCCCGCTTCTGCGCCGCAGGCCAGTGCAGAACCGGAAGCGGCTGAATATTTGGCCCCGCGTTCGCGCATTGGATCGCCTTCGCCGGAAACCCTGACCCGGCTTAAGAACGCCATCGCCCGCGACAATCCGCACCGCGCCGCAGAGCCCGCGCCGCAGGCAGCGGACGAGGATCATGGCGCGCGCAAACCCTTTGGGATCAACTCTCTGATCAACCGCATGACGGGCCACGCCGAAGAGGCTCCGGCCGCGCAGCCACGCCGTCAGCCGGCGA
>CAXBGQ010000315.1:0-2750 GCA_963975135.1 uncultured Nioella sp.
AGGGCATGGGCTGATCGCCTATCCGCGCGGCCTGAACGTGGCCGAACAGACCGCAACCCGCGCCAATGTCCCGACCGGGATCCTGTTTCGCGAAATTGATACCGAACAAGAGCGCGCCACGGTGATCACACGCTATCTCGATCGCGCGGCCTTTGCCGCCGGGCAGCGGGGGCAGGTCATCGTGGTGGGCCGCACCTATTCGGACACCGTGACCGCACTGTTTTCATGGGCGCTCGGATCACGGTCCGAAGGGGTGGCCCTGGCCCCGGTATCGGCGGTTCTGACCCGGTGATGAAGGATGTCGCCGCCTTACGGCGGCGATCCGGGCGCGCCTTCGGCGCGCCTTTTTGGATATTTGAGGCGCAAAGAAGCCATGGGCGGCAGGGTGCCTCTGAGGGGACTTGGGTGGTCCTGCGGTTTCAATAATTCAGCGCCAAGCCCATCCGGGCGTGGAAAATTGCACCATGTCTTTTCGACGCCTGATGGCACCGGCCGCCGAAGCGCTGTTTCGGCTTTCCGCCCGTGGTAGCCAGCGCAGCGTCGCCCCAGGCGCGACGCTGACAACCGGCCAATCCCTCACTTCAGGAAACCCTTACGTCAAGCTCGCGCAAAACTCCTGAATCCGCGTGCAGGCCTTTTCAAGGTTCTCATCCGATGTCGCATAGGACACGCGGAAATTGGGGGAAAGCCCAAAGGCTCCGCCAAAAACCACCGCAACGCCGTATTCCTCCAACAGGGCGGTTGCGAAATCCTCGTCGGTCTCGATGCGCGTTCCCGCAGGTGTGGTCTTGCCAATACAGCCTGCAATCGACGGATAGACATAAAATGCGCCTTCCGGCGTCGGGCAGGTGACCCCATCCGCCTTGTTCAGCATCTCGACCACCAGGTCGCGGCGGCGTTTGAACACCGCGTTATTGGTCTCGATGTAATCCTGGGCGCCGTTCAGGGCCTCGACCGCCGCCCACTGGCTGATCGAGCAGGGGTTCGATGTCGACTGCGACTGGATCTTGCGCATTGCCCCGATCAACCTTTCTGGCCCGGCCGCATAGCCAATCCGCCAGCCGGTCATCGCATAGGCCTTTGAGACACCGTTGCAGGTCAGGGTGCGGTCATACAGGTCGGGCTCCACCTGCGCAGGCGTCACGAACTCAAACCCGTCATAGACAAGGTGTTCATACATGTCGTCGGTCATCACCCAGACATGGGGATGGCGCATCAATACGTCAGTCAGCGCCTTCAGTTCATCATGGCTGTAGGCCGCGCCGGTCGGGTTCGAAGGCGAGTTAAAGATCAGCCACTTGGTCTTCGGCGTGATCGCGGCCTCCAGCTGATCGGCGGTCAGCTTGTATTCGGTCTGGGCCGAGGCCTCGGCCACCACCGGCTCTCCACCCGCCAGCAGCACCATGTCGGGGTAGCTGACCCAATAGGGCGCGGGGATCACCACCTCGTCGCCGGGATTGAGCGTCGCCATCAGCGCGTTATAGAGGATCTGCTTGCCGCCGGTTCCGACGCTGACCTGCTTGGGCGTATAGCTCAGCCCATTGTCGCGCTGTAACTTGTCGCAGATCGCCTGCTTCAGCTCGATGATGCCGTCGGGCGCGGTATATTTCGTCTTGCCCGCATCAATCGCCGCCTTGGCCGCCTCGCAGATATTGGCGGGCGTGTTGAAATCGGGCTCACCGGCCCCCAGGCCGATCACATCCTTGCCCGCCGCCTTCAGCTCGGCCGCAAGGGTTGAAACGGCGATGGTGGGTGAGGGTTTCACACGCGCAAGCGTCTTGGACAGAAAGGTCATCTGGGGTCTCCGGCAGGTGAACCGGGCATTTGGTCCGGTTTACATATTGTCGGGGCCATGATTAGGCTCCGCGCCACAAGCGTTCAAGAGTTGAAAACGCCCGTGCAGGATGAAGCGGGCCAGAAAGGAGACCCGATGGCGACGGCTGAGATGGATCAGGACGGCTGGTTCAGCGAAGAAAGTGCGACCTTCGGCGACCGCCTAGCCGCAGCGCGTGAGGCGGTCGGTCTGACGCAGGAGGAATTTTCCCGTCGCCTTGGCATCAAGCTGAAGACCGTCGAGGCCTGGGAAAATGACATGAGCGAGCCGCGCGCCAACCGGCTGCAGATGATGGCGGGGCTCCTGAATGTCTCGATCCGCTGGTTGCTGACCGGTGAGGGGGCCGGCCCCGAAGAGCCCGATGAAACCGAGGTCACGCAGGATATCAACGATCTGCTGCTGGATCTGCGCCAGGTGCGGATGCAGCATCAGCGGCTTGGCGAGACCCTTGGCAAACTGGAAAAACGCCTGCGCCAGATGCGCCCATCGCGGGACGATGCGCAATGACGGCGGATTTGGCGGCAGACCCGCGGCGGGTGCGGATAAAACGGCTCAAGATGCGCGCCGGGCATCGCGGCATCAAGGAAATGGACCTGATCCTGGGCGGATGGGCGGCCCGTCATCTCGATGCGGCGGGCGAGGCGCGGCTCGATCTGTTTGAACGGGTCCTCGAAGAGGATGATCACGACCTCTATCAGTGGGTCTCGGGGCAACGGCAAGCGCCTGAATACATGCGGGAATTCGCGGTCGAGCTGGCGGCGGATCTGGCGGCCGCGCGGGGCTGATCCGAAAAATTCGTGGCGCTTAACGCAATGTTTGGACTTATCGGCAAATCTGCCTGCCAAGCAGATATGCGGAGATCATCATGAGTTTGCACAGCCCCATCGCGGAATCGTCCCGGCATGGTTTCATGTCC
>CAXBGQ010000316.1:0-2740 GCA_963975135.1 uncultured Nioella sp.
TGCGCCTATTCCTGCGGGGCCTCGCGCGCCAGAAGATCATCATCCGCTGTCGCGGCCCGTTCGGCGTCGACGATGCGCTCAAGCTCTTGCGCCTCTTCGGCATGAACCGGACGGGCCAGCGCAGGCGCGGCAACGGGACCCGATGGCGGAGATCCCACCTCGGCGGGCTGCGTGATCAGCCGGTAGGTGGGTTCGGGCAAGACGATCCCGGCCTCCTCCAACCGCGCCTTGGCCAGCCGGATCGCCTCGCCGCGCGCCATGAAAAGACCCGTCTGATGCTGTTTGACCCACCCGGCCGCCGTGATCGTGATCGAGCTGTCGCCCACATCGCCGACCCAGGTCGATGGCCCGGGGCTGTCCAACACATAAGGAAGCTCGGCCAGCGCGGACAGGATAATGCGCTGTGCCTCGGCGATATCGGCATTGGGATCAATGCCAAGGGTAAAGGTGAACCGGCGCTCGTCGTTACGGGTGAAATTCACGATCCGCGCCTTGAAGACGGTGGCGTTCGGAATACGGATATGGTTGCCATCGGGGGACAGCAGGATGGTGGCGCGGCTGGTCAGGCGGATGACATGGCCGGTATCGCCCTCGATCTCGACCAGATCCTTGGGGCGGAAGGGCTGCCGCATCGACAGCATGATCGAAGCGATGAAGTTCTCCACCGTGTCGCGGACGGCGAAGCCGATGGCCAGACCCACAATGCCCGCGGCCCCCAGGATGGTCGATAAAAGCGCCGTGAGGTTCAGCAGATCAAGCGCCAGAACAATGCCCAGAACCACAAAGAACAGCCGCGTGATCTGACGGTAAATATCGGCGATGAAAGCATTCGGGGCCAACCTGTCCCACGGGGTTTTGCGCCGCGCGATGAAAAACCCGATCCAGATCACGACAAGCCCGGCCAGGATGGCAATCAGCATAAGCGGCAAGAAGGCCACGAATTGTTCGACCCTGACCCACAAACGTTCCAACGCAGGGGTCAGGCGTTCCACGACATCCGTGGTCTCGATCACCTCGTTTTCAATCGCCACCACGCCCTCGACCCGGGCGACCAGCCCATTCAGCGCCTCGGCGGTCGCTGCATCCAGCGTGGTACCGCGCAGGGTGACGATTCCGTCGCTGACATAAACGGCGACGGCGTCATAACCATCCAACTGCTGGATGATCTCACGGATGCGCACCGCGATCGCGGCATCCTGCTGCGCCGAGTTTTCCACGGAAATGGTGCTGTCGGGTTGGGTCGTGTCCTGCGCGAATGCGGGCAGGGGCAGGATCAGAATTATCAAAAGCAGAAAAATACGCATGGCAGTCACCGGCGAGAAAGGATTTGCCTTTTAGCCTAGGGGCAAGGCCTGCCGGGGGAAAGTCAGATTGTCTGATCGTAACTGCCGACTGACGGCTCGGTGCGGATTATGGCATCGAGATCGGCAAAGATCGCCCGCATCTCATCCTCGCTTGCGGGGCTTTCGCAGACGATCACCAGATTGGGCGTATTGGACGAAGCGCGCACCAGCCCCCAGCCGCCATTGTCCAGCATCACACGCGCACCGTTGACCGTGACGATATCGGCAATGTTCCGGCCGCCTAAACTGCCGCCGGCGGCCTGCAGCGCCAGCAGTTTTTCGACCAGCCGCGCCAGCACATCGTATTTCTCGGTATCGGGGCAATGGGGCGACATCGTGGGCGTGGCATAGGTCACCGGCAGGGCGCGGCGCAGATCGGCCATCGACATCTCGGGGTTGCGGTCGAGCAATTTGCAGATCTCGACCGCGACGCGCAGGCCGCAATCGTAGCCACGCCCGATGGGCTCGGCGAAAAAATAATGCCCGGACTTTTCGAACCCGGCCAAAGCGCCAAGCGCATGGACCCTGCGTTTCATGTGGCTATGGCCGGTTTTCCAGTAATCGGCCTTGGCCCCGTATTTATGCAACTCAGGGTCCGAGGCGAACAGGCCCGTGGATTTCACATCGGCCACAAAGGTCGCGCCGGGATAAAGCCGTGCCAGATCACGCGCCAGGATAACGCCGACCTTATCGGCAAAGATTTCCTGCCCCTCATTATCGACCACGCCACAGCGATCGCCGTCACCGTCAAATCCAAGCGCCAGATCGGCCCCCGATGCCGAAACGCTGGCTGACATGTCATGCAGCATCTCCATGGCTTCGGGATTGGGGTTGTAATGCGGAAACCTGTAGTCGAGCCGGTTATGCGAGGCGACAACCTCGACCCCGATCCGGCGAAGCAGTTCGGGTGCAAAAGCCGAAGCGGTGCCATTGCCGGTGGCGCAGACAATCTTGAGCTTGCGGGTCATCCTGAAATCACCGGCCAGGTCATCCAGATAGGCTTGGCGCACGCCGTCAACAAACTCATAACCGCCGCCGGGGCGAAGGATGCCCTCTCCGTTCAGAACAATGTCACGCAACTCGGCCATTTCAT
Organism: uncultured Nioella sp.; assembly: GCA_963975135.1. Lineage (GTDB taxonomy): Bacteria > Pseudomonadota > Alphaproteobacteria > Rhodobacterales > Rhodobacteraceae > Alterinioella. Next base: position 2,437 of record CAXBGQ010000316.1, read on the forward strand.
CTGGGCCATGGGTCAACGGGCGCTGAAACCCCATCTTGACGCCGGTCCACCCGTTCGGATTGTGGCTGGCCACGGCGGGGGCGTCCAGATGGAACTGGCTGAAATACGCCATAGGGCTGAGGGCCGGGCCGATATCCCTGACGTGTATTCCGGCCTGGATCAGCCCCAGGATCAACGCGTTTTTGACCGACAGCGAATAGTCACGGTAATCATTGGCAACGGCGATGATGGGTTCGATACCATTGGCGTGCATCTGAGTGCCAAGCCCCAGACCAAGCGCCGTGAGCCCCGGCAGATTGATCTC
>CAXBGQ010000317.1:0-2721 GCA_963975135.1 uncultured Nioella sp.
GCGCTGGCCTTCGGCATAGATCGTGTCAAACGCCAGGCTGGACTTGCCCGAGCCGCTGAGCCCGGTGATGACCACAAGCTGATCGCGCGGAATGTCCACGTCGATATTCTTGAGATTATGCTCGCGCGCGCCGCGCACCTCGATGTTTTTCAGCTCGGCCATGCCTGCCCCCGGATAGGTTTGGTTAAGAGATAGGGGACGCGGGCCGAGTCTCCAACCGAAAAAGCGGAACAGAGATAGAACAAACCGGCTTTCCCCTCATTGCCGCACGATCCGGTGCGATATCCAGCCAAGCGCCACGATGCCCGCGATCGAGATCAGCGCCGCGAGGACCAGAAGGCCGGGAAAGCCCCCCGCCCCGAGCGCCAGCGCGAAAAGCGGGCTGCCAAGGCCGGTGCCCAGGTTGCCAAGCTGCGCCACGGCCCCGTTGGCCTCGGCCTGGCCGGTGGCATCGTGGTTCAACGCGGGGATGGCGGCGAAGGCGGCGCCCGGCGCGATGCCGATGATGATGAAGGCGAGAAACGCGAGCCAGGGCGCGAAAGCCGCGGGCGCGATGGCCAGCAGCGCCAGCATCCCCACCGTCATGGCATAGGACAGCATCATCAGGCGCACGGGCGGGATGCGGGCGGCGAGGATGCCGGAGAGGAAAATACCGACAAGCGCGATCAGCGGCAGGAGGCCTGCCACCAGCGCCACCGGCAGCGGCCCCGCGATGAAGGGCGGCAGGAAGGTGAGAAACGCCATGAAGACAAGCGTATGCGCGAAGAAGCCAAGCCCCGGCGCCACGCGGTTGGGGTGGCTGTAGAGGCGGCGGTGATAGGTCAGGAAACCCGGCCAGACCTCGCGCCCGCGCGGCCCCGAGGAGAGCCGCGAGGCCACCGCGCCCGCCAGCGCCAGCATCAGCACACCGTGCAATGCCCAGATGCCTTGCAGGCCGATCCGGTCCAACAGCAGCGGCAGGGCCGCGCCGACCATTGCAAACCCGACGCCGAAATACCCCGCCCAGAGGGCCATGACCATCGGGTAATCCTTGCGCGCCGAGACGCGGATCATCAGGACGGGGGCCGCGACCACGATGGAGAGATGCGCCATGCCTTCAAGGATGCGGCTGACGATGAAGAGCGGGAAGGGCAGCACCAGCGATTGCAGAAGCGACAGGATACCGCCCAAGATCAGCGCCCCGATCAGCACCTTTCGCGGGCCGTAGCGCGCCACGCCGAACCCCGCCAGCGCGCCAAGCACGATGCCCGCCCCGCTGACCGCCGTCAGCGACAGGGCCAGCATCGGGGCGGATCGGTCATAGAGCGCGGCCAGGGCTGCGAAGGTCAGCGACAGCTTGGCAAACTGCGCCGCCGCGGCCAGGCCCACCCCGAACAGCAGCCAGACCTGCCCCCATTGCGTTTCATCATCCATGGTCAGGGCGATGATCCTGCACCCGCCGAAGGTCAAGGCCCCGCGTCACAACGCTTCACAAAAACCCCGAATCGGACGTAGCATGGGTCCATTCCATTTTCCGAAACAGGTTTTAGTCCGATGCGCCGCTTGCTCTCCGCCCTTCTTCTGCCATTCCTCGCCGCCCTGCCCGTCTCGGCCCAGGACCGCGACCAGGCCGCCACGATCCTCGTGCTGGATGCCTCGGGCTCGATGTGGGGCCAGATCGACGGGGTCAACAAGATCGTCATCGCGCGCGAGGTGATCGGAGATTTGCTGACGCGGATCCCCGCGGACATGGCGCTTGGGCTGACGATGTATGGCCATAACCGGCGCGGCGATTGCTCGGATATCGAGACCATGGTGCAGCCCGGTATCGGCAATCGCGACCAGATCGCCCAGATCGTGAACGAGGTGAACCCGCGCGGGCGCACGCCGCTCTCGGATGCGGTCATCCAGGCCGCCGAACAGCTGCGCTACACGGAGAACCCCGCGACCGTGATCCTGGTCTCGGACGGGCGCGAGACCTGCAACGCCGACCCCTGCGCCGTCGGTCTGGCGCTGGAGGAGGCGGGCATCGACTTTACCGCGCATGTGATCGGATTTGACGTGTCCGAACAGGAAGATCGCGCGCAATTGCAGTGCCTTGCGGAAAACACCGGAGGCCAATTCCTGACCGCCTCGAACGCGGCGGAACTGGCCGATGCGCTGGAGCAGGTGGTCGTGGCCCCGGCCCCGCCGCCGCCCGCCACCATCACCATGCAGGCCGTTGTCGCGCCCGACAACACCGCGCCCGTGTCGCCTCTGATGTGGGAGGTTTTCACCACCGCCGACCAGCAGATCATCGAGGCCGTGCAGGCCCCCGCGATCAGCGCCCCCCTGCCCGCCGGGGACTACCGCATCCAGCTTTACCGCATGGCGCAGGAAACCACGCATGAGGGCGTCTTTACCGTCGTCGCGGGCCAGGATCAGCTGGTCACGCTCGTGCTGCCCGAAATCGTGCCCGAGGCAACGGTGTCAGCCCCCGATACCGCGCCGATCGGCACCACGATTCCGGTCGATTGGACCGGGCCGGATGCGGCAAATGACGCCATCGTCATAGCCCGTCCCGACGGCCAGCCGACCGCTGCGCGCATCGCCACCTCGCAGGGCAATCCGACACAGATCACCCTGCCGACAGATCCCGGCGACTACCTGGTGCAGTATTATCATGCCGGGTTGCGGCAGGTGCTGGCCGAACAGCCGATCACTGTCACGCCGATCCCCGCAACGCTTGAGGCCCCGCAAACC
>CAXBGQ010000318.1:0-2717 GCA_963975135.1 uncultured Nioella sp.
ACCGAAAACCAGCCCATCTCGCCCCTATGGTTCTGAAAATCCTCACCCTTCTCAACCTCGCGCTGCTGGTGCTGTTTCCGCTTTCGTGGACAGCCCCCCTGATGCGCGCGGGCCTCCTGCCGTTTTTCGCCCTTGATGAGATCTCGATCCTCTCGGGCATCGCGACGCTGTGGCAGGAGGATATCCTGCTTGGCTCCCTGATCGCCCTTTTCGCCATCGCGGCCCCGATCGTAAAAACCCTCGGCCTGTCGCTCATTCATTTCGGCCACGCCTCACCAAGGCTTCTCAATGCCTTCACCGTGATGGGCAAATTCGCCATGGCCGATGTCTTTCTCATCGCGCTCTATATCGTCTTGGCCAAGGGCGTCGGACTGGGCCGTGTCGAAACCGCCTGGGGGCTCTGGCTTTTTACCGCCTGCGTCCTCACATCGCTTGGCGTCAGCCTTGCCACGGCGGCACTGGTCAAGCGCGGGACCCTGAGCTAAGCCACCCTCATGGCCAAACCCGTCACCCAATTCATCTGCTCCGCCTGCGGCACCGCTCACAAGAAATGGGCCGGGCGCTGCGATGGCTGCGGGCAATGGAACACCATTCAGGAGGAAGCCCCGCTTTCCACCGGCCCCGGCACCAAGGCGCTTGGCGGCATGAAGGGCAAGGGCATGGCGCTGAGCGATCTGACCAGCGAGGAGGCCCCGCCGCCGCGTGTAGGGTCCGGAATGGCCGAGCTTGACCGGGTGCTTGGCGGCGGTCTGGTGGCGGCCTCGGCCAGCCTGGTGGGCGGCGATCCCGGCATCGGCAAATCGACCCTGCTGTTACAGGCGGCGGCGTCTTTCGCGCGCGCAGGCCTCAAGGTCATCTATGTCTCGGGCGAAGAGGCCACTGCGCAGGTGCGTATGCGCGCGCAGCGTTTGGGGCTGGCGGATGCACCCGTAAAATTGGCCGCCGAAACCAACCTGCGTGATATCCTGACCACGCTGGACGCGGAAAAACCCGACCTGGCGATCATCGATTCGATCCAGACCATGTGGCTCGATACCGTCGAAAGCGCGCCGGGCTCGGTCAGCCAGGTCCGCGCCACCGCGCATGAGCTGGTCAGCTTTGCCAAACGCAAGGGCACGAGCGTGATGCTGGTGGGCCACGTCACCAAGGACGGCCAGATCGCGGGCCCGCGCGTGGTCGAACACATGGTCGATACCGTGCTTTATTTCGAAGGCGAGCGCGGCCACCAGTTCCGCATCCTGCGCAGCGTCAAGAACCGCTTTGGCCCGGCCGATGAAATCGGCGTGTTCGAGATGACCGGGGCCGGGCTGGCCGAGGTGCCGAACCCGTCCGCCCTGTTTCTCAGTGACCGCAACGAACGCGCACCGGGATCGGTGGTGTTCGCGGGCATCGAAGGTACGCGGCCGGTGCTGGTCGAGGTGCAGGCGCTGGTGGCCCCCTCCTCGCTCAGCCAGCCGCGCCGCGCCGTGGTCGGCTGGGATGGCGGGCGACTTGCCATGATCCTGGCCGTGCTTGAGGCGCGCGTCGGCATCTCGTTTCAGGGGCTCGATGTCTATCTGAATATCGCCGGCGGCATGCGCATTAGCGAACCGGCCGCCGATCTTGCCGTGGCGGCAGCGTTGCTGAGTGCGCGGGAAGACGCCGCTCTGCCCGCCACATCCGTGGTTTTTGGGGAACTTTCGCTTTCTGGCGCGCTCAGACCGGTGTCGCAGGCAGAAAACAGGTTGAAAGAGGCCCGGAAACTTGGTTTTTCATCGGCAATCGCGCCTGAGGGATGCAAAATCACCGACGGGGCTGGTATGGATTTGAAATTGATGCCGGATCTGACCCGGTTTACAGGCGATGTATTCGGCGCGGGGTAATCCCGTTTGCCGTAGTAAAACGAGAGGGCCGACATGGAAGGCTTCACCCTATTCGACGCGGTCGTGGCCGGTCTGATCGTGATATCGGCCATCTTGGCCTATTCACGCGGCTTCGTGCGCGAGGCGCTGTCCATCGCGGGATGGGTCGTGGCCGCCATCGTGGCCTTCATCTTTGCGCCGCGCGCCAAGGAACTGATGTTCGAAGTTCCCTATCTCGGCGATTTCCTGAACGGATCGTGCGAATTGGCGGTGATCGCGGGCTTTGCGGCGGTGTTCGCGCTGGCGCTGGTGATCATTTCGCTTTTCACACCGTTCTTTTCCTCTGCCGTGCAACGCTCGGCCGTGGGCGGGTTCGATGCCGGTCTGGGCTTTCTCTTCGGCGTCGCGCGCGGGGTGCTTCTGGTCGCGGTCGCGCTGATTGCCTATGATCGCGTGGTCGGTTCGGAACCGATCGCAGTGGTGTCCGACAGCCGGTCGGCGGAAGTGTTCCAGTCCCTTCAGGGCACGATCGAGGAACAGATCCCCAGCGATGCGCCGGGCTGGATCGTGCAGCGCTACGAGGAACTGGTGAACAGCTGCGGCCCGGTGGCCGAGTAACATCGCCCCGGGGCCGCGCCGATCCTAATACACATCGCGATCGCGCGCCCGGCGGCCTCCGCCCCCGGCGAGCCCCGCAACGATCAACAAAAGCGCGCTGACCCAATAGGCGTAGAACCCGATATCGACGAGCTCCATCATCTGGCCCATCGCGCCCCCCATCCCTTCCCGGAAATCCCACAGGTTCATTCCCACTACCCCAAGCGTGTCATTGACCTGCATCTGGTTCCAGATCGCCGCGCCAAACGGGGCCAGCCC
>CAXBGQ010000319.1:0-2709 GCA_963975135.1 uncultured Nioella sp.
GGGCGGGGGTTTCACCCCCGCACCCCCGAGAGTATTTGTGCAAAGAAGAAGACGGGTGCGAGGAATTGAGGCGCGCGCGGATCTGCAGGGTCATCGAATTGCTGCGCAATCCGACCGGCGGTGTGGCCGGCTCAGCGCGCCCGTGGTTTGGCGCGCAGCGTGGGCGGGGCTTCGGATGGATTTTCCGGCCAGGGGTGTTTGGGGTATTGGGCGCGCATATCCTTGCGCATATCGGCATAGGACCCGGCCCAGAAGCCGGGCAGGTCCAGTGTCGTCTGCACCGGGCGGCCTGCCGGTGACAGCAAGGTCATGCGCAGCGGCAGCCGGTCGGGGCCGATCAGGGGATGGGTTGTCGTGCCGAAGACCTCCTGCACCCTGAGCGCCACCTCGGGCTGATCGGTGCCATAATCGATTGCGGCACGCCGCCCCATCGGTGTTGTCCAATGCGCCGGTGCAAGACGGTCGAGGGTCTGGGCCGCCTCCCAATCGAGGCTGGCCTTGAGGGCGGCGCAGGGATCGAGGCGGCGTAGATCGGCGGCGCTGGTCAGGCCGGTGAGGAAGGGGGCGAGCCATGTTTCCGCCCGCTCCATGAGGCCCGCATCCGACATATCGGCCAATCCGGCAAAGGCAATCCGGGCGCGCAGCAGGCGTGCGGGTTTGCTCCAGTTCAGGGTGTCGATGCCAAGGCTGCGCAGCCCCTCTAGCAGGGCCGCGACCATGGCGGCCTCGGGGGCGGATTTCCACGGTCTGTCCTGCAGGATCAGGGCCCCGAAGCTTTCCTGCTCGCGGGCCAGAACGCGGCCATCGCGCCGCGACCAGTTGCAGGTCTTTTCCCAGGCGATCTGATCACCATAGAGCGCGCGCAGGTCGGCCTCGGAAAAGGCAACCGCCTGACGAATGCGCGCCTCGCGCGGGTTGCCATCCAGGTCGGTGGCCACGATCAGCCGCTGACCGGCCAGCGCATCGCCCTCTGCCATGACCGCGCCCTTTCCGCCCGACAGAACATAGCGCGGCACGGCACCCGCACGTCGCAACCCGATGCGGTCGGGATAGGCCAGTGCCGCCTGTTCCGCCAGGCTATGCGCGGTCCCCCTGGCGAACCGGGCCAGGCGGCGGGTCTCATCGCGGATACGCGCGATCGCGCCCCTGTCGGCACCCATTGCGCCCGGATTATCAAGCGCGCGCATCCTGAGCGTCAGATCCACGCCTTGCCCGCGCAGCGGATCGCGGTCGGCCAGCAATGCGGCCAGCCGTTCGGCCCCCTTGCCGCCCGTGGTCAGCATATGGGCCAGACGTGGATGCAGCGGGATCCGGGCCAATGCGCGCCCATGGGCTGTAATCCTGCCCTGATCATCCAGCGCGCCAAGCCCGCCCAGCAGCTTTTGCGCTTCGGCCAGCGCGCCTGCTGGCGGTGGCGTCAGAAAGGCCAGCCCGCTGCCATCGCCCGCCCCCCACAAGGCAAGATCCAGCGCCAGCCCGGTCAGATCGGTGGCCTCGATCTCGGCTGGTGCAAAGGCGGGCAGCGCGCCTTCGCCCCCCTTGGTCCAGTTGCGGTAACAAATGCCCTCGGTCACTCGCCCCGCGCGGCCCCGGCGCTGGTCGGCTTCGGCGCGCGAGACCGGCTCGGTCACCAGCCGCGCCATGCCCGAAGAGGGATCGAACCGCGCCCGCCGCGCCCGGCCGCCATCGACCACCACGGCGATATCGGGAATGGTCAGCGAGGTTTCGGCAATCGCCGTCGCCAGCACCAGCTTGCGCATGCCGGGGGCCTCAGGCCGCAGCGCGGCGCGTTGCGCGGCAAGCGGCATGGCCCCGAACAGCTGGTGCAGGGCGATAGTGTCGGGCAGGTCCGACAGGAGGGCGGCCGTGCGACGGATCTCGCCCTCGCCCGGCAGGAAGGCGAGGATGCCGCCTGCAGTGTCGCGGATCGCGCTGCGGATCAGATCGGCCACATTGTCCTCAAGCCGCGCTTTTGCAGGTGCGGGCCGGTCGCGCCAGCGGGTCTCGATCGGGTAGCCGCGCCCCTGCGACGTGATCACCGGCGCGCCGGTGAGCATTGCGGCAACAGGCCCCGCATCCAGCGTGGCCGACATCACAAGAATCACCAGATCCTCGCGCAACGCTCCGCGCACCTCCCAGGTCAACGCCAGCCCAAGATCGGCGTTAAGCGAACGTTCGTGAAACTCGTCGAAGATCACCGCGCCCACGCCGGGCAGGTCGGGGTTTTCCTGCACCATCCGCGTCAGAATGCCTTCGGTCACCACCTCGATCCGGGTGGCTTTGCCGATATTGGCATCGCCGCGTACGCGGTAGCCGACGGTCTGGCCCACGGCCTCGCCAAGCGTTTCGGCCATGCGTTCGGCGGCGGCCCGCGCGGCCAGCCGGCGCGGCTCCAGCATCAGGATGCGGCCCCGGATACGGCCCTCGTCCAGCAGCGCCAGCGGCACCCGCGTGGTCTTGCCCGCCCCGGGCGGGGCCTGCAAAACGGCGCGCCCGTATTGGCCAAGCGCGGCCAGCAGTTCGGGCAGGATGGGGTCGATGGGCAGGGCGGTCAAAGGCGGGCCTCGGGCTGGTCTGCTGCCATAAGCGGCGGCACCCCGGTCAAGGTCAACACCCGAATGCGGGGCTGGACAATCCGACCGATGCCGGGGAAAACCGACGCAGGACCTGTGCAGAAAGACCCCGACCGATGCCCGACCCGAACCTGCC
>CAXBGQ010000320.1:0-2691 GCA_963975135.1 uncultured Nioella sp.
AAAGGCGCGCCATTTGCCCTGCCAACGGCGGCGTTCGACCCGGAAATTGGCCGGGTCCGTCAGGAAGGGCAACGGGACCGAGAACACCTCCGCCACCTCGCCGGGTTCGGAAACCGGATCGAACGGCGCACGGACGCGGCCCACAAAGGGGCTGACGGAATAGCCGGTGACGGTTTCATGCGGCGGCAGGCAGCCCATGATTTCCACGTTTTCGGGCCGCAACCCGATCTCCTCATGGCTTTCGCGCAGGGCGGCGGCGGCGGCGTCAGCGTCGCCCGCATCTACCTTGCCGCCGGGAAAAGAGATCTGGCCGGGGTGGTGTTTGAGCGTCGAGGCGCGTTGCGTCAGAACCACCCGCGCGCCGTCGCCGGTATCGATGATCGCCATCAGCACGGCGGCCGGCTTCAGCTTGCGGCCCGCAGGCAGCACCACGTCCGGGTTGAGGTCAAAATCGGACGAGGCCGGGGCAGACCCGGCCAGCGCCCGTTTTATGGCACCAAGATCACTCAGCGGGCTTCTCGGCCTCGAAGCCGAGCGTGGTGGGGTCAAACACGTAATGCGCGCCGCAGAACTGGCAATCGGCGGTCAGCGTGCCGTCATCCTTGGTCATGTGGCCGATATCCTTGGCCGAATAGATCGACATCGATTGGCGCACCCGGTCGGGCGAACAGGAGCAGCCAAATTCCACCGGCAAGGCGTCGTAGACGCGGGGGGCCTCCTCGTGAAAGAGACGCAGCAGCAGGTCCGTGGGGGCAACGGAGGGGCCGATCAGTTCCAGATCCTCAACCGTATCCAGCAGCATATTGGCGCGGGTCCAGTTCTCGGCCTGATCCTCGTCCAGAATATCGGCGGCAGCCAAAAGGCCGCTCTCGCCCGAGCCGCCTTCGCCGGTCACATGCGGGCTGGATTTCGGCATATGTTGCAGCATCACACCACCGGCGCGCCACCCGGCCACGCCGCCGGGCTCCTGGCTGTGTCGATAGGACAGCGCGAACCGGGTCGGCAGCTGTTCGGATTGCGCGAAATAAGCCTCGGCGCAAGCCGCAAGCGACCCGCCCGCGATGGGGGTGATGCCCTGATAGGGCTCCATCCCCTTGCCCTGGTCGATCAGGATCGCGAAATAGCCCTTGCCGATCTGCGCAAACGGGTCTTTCGCTTCGTCGTAGGTTTCGGCATCGAAGCTGGCATAAGCGCGGATCTGTGCCCTGGCACCGGGTTCAGCGGGGGCAGAGATATCGGTCGCCAGAATACGCAGGGGCCCGTCGCCGCGCACTTGCAGGCTGAGCTTCCAGCGCAGTTTGATGGTCTGCCCAATGAGCGCCGTCAGCAGCGCCAGTTCGGCGACCATGCCCTCGACCCCGCGCGGGTAATCGTGCTGCGCCAGGATCTGGTCGATGGTGCCATCAAGCCGCGCCACCCGACCCCGGATATCGGAGCGGTCCAGCTGGAAGGGCAGGACGGTGTCGTCCCAGGCGATTTTGGTGCTGAGGGTCATTGGCTTTCCTTCCGCGGCGCGGGCTGGCATACCGCGCCCATATAAGCGGGGCAAGCGCCTTGCCAACCCATTGCCGTCACCCGAGCCTGCCATGAACCGCCGTTTTGGACCCAAACCCGACCCCGCCCGCCGGTATCAGCCGCGCATGGGGGCCTATGCGATCGTGATGGCGGGCGACGGGATCCTGGCCACGTTTCAGGAACGCCCCGTGCCCGAACTGCAATTGCCGGGCGGCGGTGTCGATCCCGGCGAAAGTGCGGTGCGCACGTTGCATCGCGAAGTGCTGGAGGAAACCGGGTACCGCATCGCGGCCCCGCGCCGGTTGGGCATGTTCCACCGCTTTACCTATATGCCGGATTACGAGATCTGGGCGCAGAAGCAATGCCATGTCTATGTCGCGCAGCTGGGCCCGCGCATCGCGGCCCCGTCCGAGCCGGGGCATATTCCGGTGTTTCTGCCGTGGCAGGTGGCCGAGGAGCGTCTGGGCGTTGATGGCGACCGGTATTTCGTGGCCCGGATCAGGCGGGCGATGGGCCTGTAAAGTCAAAGGCAACCAGCGAAACATCATCGTCAAATTCGGTCCGCCCGGCAAAATGCTGTAGCGCGGTAACGAGGTTGTCCAGCAGGGCGTCACCCTGATCATTCGCCGTCTGGCGCAGCAGGGATTCAAGCCCATCTTCGCCCAGATCGCCGGTACCGATCCCCTGGCATTCGGTGACACCGTCGGAATACATCAACAGCCGGTCACCGGGGGCGAGGGTGAATGTGAAGCTGTCGAACACCGCATCTTCCAGCAGGCCGATGGGCATGCCGCCCGCGCCCTGCCAGGTGACCGAGCCATCAGGGTGCAAAACGGCAGGATGCGGGTGCCCGGCCTGCACCATCGTCACAGCACCGCTACGTAGGTTGAGATCGGCCAGCGCGAGCGTGAAATAGAGATCGGTGCCGATTTCGCTGAACATCATATGGTTCAGCTTGGCGGCCACCTTGTGGGGGGGCAGCAGATCCCATTGCCCGCCCTTGTTCTGGGTCATCGCCACGTTCTGTTCCGGCGCGGCGGTGCCCAGAAGCGCCGCCATTCGCGCCGCCAACAATGCAGAGGTCACGCCATGCCCGGACACGTCGAGCGAAAATACCCCGATCCGCTCACCATCAATGGGAAAGAACCCCACCAGATCGCCGCCGACATGGCCGCT
>CAXBGQ010000321.1:0-2675 GCA_963975135.1 uncultured Nioella sp.
TCGGTCCCGCTGCAATAAAGCGGTGCCGGCAGGCCCTGATTCCAGTCCGACCCGGTGCGGGTCAGAAACTGTGTTGATACCCAGCCGGAACTTTCCCCCATCGAAACGCGCGCCCATCGGCCGGTTCCATTGGTGCCCACAGCCTCGACGCCCGTCGCATCGCGCGCCAGTGTCGCGATGATCGGATGGTCGACGCCGGGCCCCGCGCGCACGTTCAATACATCGCCATGTGGCACATCGGTGACGTTGAAAAGGGCTGGATATTCCTGAGTCTGGGCTGAAAGGATCGTGCCAAAAATCATGAAAATAAAGGAAAAAACGAAAGCTTTCATCGGTTTGCTGCCCAACTCGCTGAGGCGCGTTTGCGCGTATAAAAATCGCCCATCAGGCCCAGTAAAATAAAGACCAGGATAAAATAGATCGGGTATTGCCAGTTCGTATTATGCGGAAAGTAGTTGTTAAAAGCAAATCCACGCGATTGATCAATCAGGTGAAACAAGGGGTTCCAGTCGAACCAGGGGATCATGAAGCTTGGCAGGCTGTTGGCGGTGAACATCTTGCCCGAGGCGATCATATTGGCCCGGGTATACACGGTCTGAATGATGCTTATCACATCGGGGATCCAAGGCTTCAGCGCCAAAAGCACCAGGCCGATGGCACATCCCGAAGCCCAGGACAGCAAATACATCATCCCGACGCCGCCCCAGTCATACATCTCCAGCGGGCTATAAAGCGTGTGAACGCCAAACAAGATCACAAGCAGCGACAGCGTCTGGATATAAAGCGACGCCAGCGCCGAAGAGGCAATGGCAACCAGAGTGTTCATCGGTGCGTGCTGCATCATGGCCGAGGCCGGGCCTTCGGCACCCAGGATGGCGGCAAGCGCCTTGATATGGGTCAGGTAAAGGAAAATTCCAGTCAACAGATAGATCATGAAATCGCCACGGATTGCCATTCCGCGCGTGCCCAATACGGTGAACATGAAATAGAATGCGAGCACGAAAAGGACCGCCTGCATCATGTTCATCACCAATGCCATAAGGGCATTGCCGTGAGCCTCACGTACTTTGCGCACGGTCGAGACATAGGTAAGCTCGGCCAGATTCAGGATTATGCCGATGGTGGTGCGACTGTATTCTTGCCGAAATTGCATCTGAAACCTGCTTGCCTGACTGAATCGTTGCCGCCCCTGTCTTTGTCGCAGGGAATTCTTGCTCAATCCTTGGTAGCAGACGATAAACGCAAAACCCGTTATTTTCAATCTGCGCTTTGGAAAGGCATTTGATGGATTTCGACAAGATGGAAACCGTGTTCCGCACCCTGGCCTTGCAGGCTGGCAAACGGATCATGGAAATTTACGACGCCGATGATTTCGAGGTAAAGGCAAAGTCCGATGACAGCCCGGTAACCGAAGCCGACGAGGCCGCCGACGCGCTGATTTCCGCAGGCCTTCGCGCCGCGTTTCCGGATGTTACGCTGGTGACCGAAGAACAGGCGGCGAGCCACAGCCAATCGGCGGATAGCTTCATCATTGTCGACCCGCTGGATGGCACCAAGGAATTCATCAAGCGGCGCGGCGATTTCACGGTCAACATCGCCTTTGTCGAAAATGGCGTGCCGCAGCGCGGTGTGGTCTACGCCCCCGCCAAGGGGCGGCTCTTTTACACCGATGCAACCGGGCAGTCGGTTGAAGAAACCGGGCCGTTTGTTGAGACAGAAAAAGGCTCTTTCAAAGGCATTTCAGTGTCGAAACCGGACAATTCGGCTCTGTTGGTCGTGGCCTCGAAATCGCACCGTGACGCGGCGACGGATGCGTATATCAACAAATACGCCGTGCAGGATATGAAGAGCGCGGGTTCGTCGCTGAAATTTTGTCTGGTGGCCACCGGTGAGGCCGATATTTACCCCCGCCTTGGCCGCACCATGGAGTGGGATACCGCCGCAGGCGACGCCGTGCTGCGCGGTGCGGGCGGGTCCATGATCCGTTTTGACGATCACACGGGCTTTGCCTATGGCAAGGCGGGATATGAGAACCCGTTTTTCATCGCCCACGCTCCCGGCGTCGATCTGAAGGCGGGCTGACATGCGCACGGTCTGCATCATCCCGGCGCGTTACGCCTCGTCGCGCTTTCCCGGTAAACCGCTGGCCGAATTGCGTGGGGCGACTGGCATTTCGCGCAGCCTTATTGAACGCAGTTGGCTGGCCGCGCAGGAGGTGCGAGGGATCGACGCTGTCTATGTCGCCACGGACGATGATCGGATCAAGGATGCTGCCCAAGGGTTTGGGGCCGAGGTTTTGATGACATCGGACACCTGCGGCAACGGTACCGAACGCTGTGCCGAGGCGCTGGAACAGCTTGGCGATGTCGAGATGGTGGTCAATCTGCAAGGCGATGCGCCGCTGACGCCCGCCTGGTTTCTGGAGGATCTGATCGCCGGATTGCGCGCCGCGCCCGATGCGGCTCTTGCCACGCCGGTTCTGCGCTGCGACGGAGAAACGCATTCGGCCCTGATGGCCGATCGTCATGCGGGCCGGGTCGGCGGCACCACCGCCGTGTTCGACGCGGATCATCACGCGCTCTATTTCTCCAAGGAGGTCATCCCCTATACGGGCCGTATCTATCAGCGAGACGAAGATACGCCGGTTTTCCACCATGTCGGTGTCTACGCCTATC
>CAXBGQ010000322.1:0-2599 GCA_963975135.1 uncultured Nioella sp.
CGGAAACATGATCCGGTCGCGAAAGGCATCATAGGGCGCACCGCCATCGTCGGGCTGGCTGGCGATGCCCGCGGCAATCACCAGATCGGGGGCAAAACCCTTGGCCGTGAGGGCCTGAAACGCGCCCTGGCGGGCGTTGGGGGCATAGCCAATCTCGAACCGGTCCAAGGCCGCCTGATCCAGTCCGCGCCGGTCAAGGTAATCGCGCGCCGCCGCCCCCCCCGCCGATCTCAGCTGCAGCCGATACCACGCCACCGCGGCCTCGGTCGCTTCCGCGATCTGGGCGCGTCGGTCGGATTTTTGCTGGGACTGGGGGTCGCGGGCGGGCATCGTCATCCCGGCCTCGCGAGCCAGGATCTCGATCGCCTCCATGAAGCCGACATTTTCCGTGGCCTGCACGAAACTGATGGCGTCGCCCTTTTCGTGGCAGCCAAAGCAGTAATAGAATCCCTTGCGGTCATCGACATGGAACGAGGGCGATTTTTCCTGGTGAAACGGGCAAGGTGCCCACATGTCGCCCTTGGCCTGGTTGGATTTTCGCATGTCCCAAATGACCTTACGGCCCACCACCTGCGCAAGCGAGGTGCGGCTGCGAAGTTCATCGAGAAAACCGGGGGACAGAGACATAGGGCGCAGTATCCGATGCGCACGCGGCGGAGTCCAGCGGCGGAGTCCAGCGGTCGTGCAAGGTCGCGGGCCGCGCGGAGCCGCACGTGCGCGAAAAGTCTGACAAGTTTTCGCCTTGAATTTGTCGGCAATTGGCCGAACCGAACTGGCAGTCTGTATTGTTAAGGCCGAGAATAAAGCCTTAGATATTTGGAAAATGTAGTCTTGAAACACTTTTTGAAAAATGAGGGCGGTGCGGTTACCGTCGATTGGGTCGTTCTGACCGCCTTTTTGTGCGGTCTGGCCATTGCGGTCGTGGCGGTCATCAGTAATGGCGCGCGGGAACCGACCAACCGATTGAATGCGACCTTGTCCACGGATATCGTGGGCCAGAGTGACAGTTTCGACTAAAGCACTTCTCGGAATCTGAGGCACCGTGCATCTCTTTGCGCGTTGAAATCTATGATTTCAGGCAGCGTTTGAGTGATTCAGGTTTTTTCCGAACGTGCCATTTGCGGTTTTTTCTGGCCGATGGCAGCCCCCCTGTTGCAAGCTGCCCCGATGCAGGGACGATTGATCACCGACACGCAGGGCCCGGGCCTTTATGAGGTCACGGACGGGATTTCCGGCTGGCTTGATCAGATCGGAGCGGCGTCCGGGCTGCTGACGCTTTTTATCCGCCACAGCTCGGCCTCGCTGCTGGTTCAGGAAAATGCCGACCCGCAGGTGCGCAGCGATCTGACTGCATTTCTGCACCGGCTTGTGCCACCCTCGGACGACCCCGCCATGGCCTACCTGACTCACATCCAGGAAGGCCCCGATGACATGCCGGCCCATATCAAGGCGGCGCTCTTGCCGGTGCATCTGTCGATCCCGGTCGCACAGGGGCGCATGGCGCTTGGCACCTGGCAGGGGATCTATGTCGTGGAACACCGCATGCACCCGCATCGCCGCCAGATCGCGCTGCATTTTCGGGCCGATTGAACCTCTGCCACCCAAACCGCCCCCGCATATAGGGGTGACAATTGCCCACTACCCAATCCCTCGCGGCTGACCTATAGTGCCTGTGGATAACCGGGGCACCAGACCCCAGAGGCGGAGCAGTTGAAACGAGGGGGAACGGCCCATGCGGTGCCCGTTTTGCGGAAATGTAGATACCCAGGTAAAAGACAGCCGTCCGGCGGAGGATCACGTTGCGATCCGGCGACGGCGGTTCTGCCCGGCATGCGGCGGTCGGTTTACCACCTATGAGCGCGTGCAGTTGCGCGATCTCGTGGTCATCAAGACAAATGGCAAGCGCGAGGATTTCGATCGCGACAAGCTGGAACGCTCGATCCGCATCTCGATGCAGAAACGCCCGGTCGAGCCCGAGCGCATCGACCAGATGATTTCCGGCATCGTGCGGCGGCTGGAAAGCATGGGCGAGACCGATATCCCGTCGAACAAGATCGGCGAGATTGTCATGGAATCGCTGGCCCGGATTGATACGGTGGCCTATGTCCGCTTTGCCTCTGTCTATAAAAACTTCCAGGCTGCCGATGATTTCGAGGAATTCGTATCGGAATTGCGGCCACCCACGACGCCCGAAAGCTGAGCCATGAGCGGCGATGATGCCCGCTGGATGCGGCTGGCGCTGAGCCTCGGCGCGCGCGGGGCTGGCCGGGTCTGGCCCAACCCTGCCGTGGGCTGTGTCATCGTCAAGGGGGGGCGTGTCCTGGGCCGCGGCTGGACCGCGCCAGGCGGGCGTCCGCATGCCGAGACGCAGGCGCTGGCACAGGCCGGCGAGGGTGCGCACGGGGCCACGGCCTATGTCACGCTGGAGCCTTGCGCCCATTTCGGCCAGACGCCACCTTGTGTTGAGGCGCTGATCCGGGCCTCGGTTGCGCGCGTGGTGGTGGCCTTGCGCGACCCCGATCCGCGCACCGATGGCGGCGGGTTGAGCCGGTTGCGGGCGGCGGGCGTACCCGACCCGGCGCGTGATGCGCGGATTTTG
>CAXBGQ010000323.1:0-2546 GCA_963975135.1 uncultured Nioella sp.
AATCTTGACTTTGACGGGCTGGCAGGCGACCCCGTCACCCGAGGCCCGATCGGGCCACAGCACAGACGGAGGCCGGCAGGCGACCGGGCATCGACATGGTTGAATGGATACACGCGGATCACCCGATGCCCTACCCCGAGGCGGTGGCCTGGATGCAAACCCGGGCCGCGGCCATCGCGCGCGGCGACGCAGATGAGGCGATCTGGCTGCTGGAACATCCCCCCCTTTATACTGCGGGAACCTCGGCCAAACCCGCCGATCTGACCGATCCCGACCGGTTCGAGGTGTTCGAGTCGCGCCGTGGCGGCCAATATACCTATCACGGGCCGGGACAGCGGGTGGCCTATGTGCTGCTGGATGTCGCGGCGCGTGGGCGGGACGTGCGCAAATTCGTGGCTCAGATGGAGGATTGGGTGATCGCCACACTGGCCGAATTCAATCTGCGCGGCGAAAAGCGCGATGGTCGGGTCGGCGTCTGGGTCGCGCGCCCCGACAAGCCCCCGCTACCCGATGGCAGCCCGCGCGAAGACAAGATCGCCGCACTTGGCGTGCGGTTGACGAAATGGGTCAGCACGCATGGCCTGTCGATCAATGTCGAACCGGATCTGGGCCATTTCACCGGCATCGTGCCCTGCGGCATCTCGGGCCATGGCGTGACCTCGCTGGTCGATCTGGGTCTGCCGGTGACGTTGGAGGACGTCGACATCGCCTTGCAGAAAACATTCGGCGACATTTTCGGAACGGCGGAAATTGTCCGGCGCGCCGGGGCCGATCCAGCGGAAAACTGACTGTTTCCAAAAGCCGCCCCCACCTGCCTTTTTATCGCCGCAATTCACCCCGAAATACAGTTCCGTCGAAGCGCTGAACGGCGCGCGACCGAAATGGGTAAGGCAGTGGTTTGCAGGCATTTCTGCACCTGCCTGGGGATGGGTCCTCAGTCCGAGTAGAAACAATTTCCGACCTGCCTGACGGCAGGGATTGGCCAAACTATCCGGGCATGGCCCCGGCGCGCCTGCCGCTTCCGGCCGGGCCAAAAGGACACGTGAAGAGGACAGGCAACTTGGAATTCAATTTGATGATAGACCGCAACAACCGGGGCGAGGTCCGGGTGCTGTTGGCCGCCCTCTTTGGGATGGCGTTGCTGGTCGCGGGCTCTGTCGTGGTCGCGGTGAATGATGTCAATTCATCCCGGGCGCATCAAATCGACCTGGCTGGTCCTTCGTCCACCGCCGCTGAATTTGACTGATCCACACCGCGCGTCATCCATTTCCGGGGTGCCGAATTTGCCGCCAATCCCCGCCTGAGGCATTTTTTCCCACTCGATTGCTGCCAAACGCATTGCGCGGGCTGGCCCGGCTATTTAGAACGGCGGGAGGGAAACGATGCGCGCGTGGCCAGGACCCGTGAGGGCCAGGGGCGCGCAGTGCAAAACAGGAGACGGCTATGGCTGACGCTGCCACGACCGGACATGACCACGAGCGGCGGAGTTTCTTTACCCGCTGGTTCATGTCCACCAATCACAAGGATATCGGCATCCTGTATCTGTTCACCGCAGGGGCCGTCGGCCTGATTTCGGTGGCGTTTACGGTCTATATGCGCATGGAGCTGATGCAGCCCGGCGTGCAATTCATGTGCGCCGAAGGGGCCCGTTTCCTGGGCGGTTTCAGCGGTGAGGAATGCACGCCCAACGGCCATCTGTGGAACGTGATGATCACCTATCACGGCATCCTGATGATGTTCTTTGTGGTGATTCCCGCACTGTTCGGTGGATTTGGCAACTATTTCATGCCGCTGATGATCGGCGCGCCCGATATGGCGTTTCCGCGCCTGAACAACCTTTCCTACTGGATGTATGTGGCCGGTGTGTCGCTTGGCGTCGCCTCGATGCTGGCACCGGGGGGCAACGGACAGCTCGGATCGGGCGTGGGGTGGGTGCTTTACGCACCGCTATCCACGCTGGAGGCGGGCGTTTCGATGGATTTCGCGATCTTCGCGGTGCACGTGTCGGGGGCCTCCTCGATCCTGGGGGCGATCAACATCATCACCACCTTCCTGAACATGCGCGCGCCGGGCATGACGCTGCACAAGACGCCGCTCTTTCCCTGGTCGATCTTCATCACCGCATGGCTCATCCTGCTCAGCCTGCCGGTTCTGGCGGGTGCCATCACCATGCTGCTGACCGACCGAAACTTCGGCACCGGTTTCTTCAACCCCGAGCTTGGCGGCGACCCGCTGCTGTATCAGCATCTGTTGTGGTTCTTCGGTCACCCCGAGGTCTACATGATCATCCTGCCGGGCTTCGGCATCATCAGCCACGTCATCGCGACCTTCTCGAAAAAGCCGATCTTCGGCTACCTGCCGATGGTCTACGCCATGGTCGCGATCGGCGCGCTCGGCTTCGTCGTGTGGGCGCACCACATGTACACGGTCGGCATGACGCTGAACCAGCAGGCCTATTTCATGGTCGCAACCATGGTCATCGCGGTGCCCACGGGGATCAAGATCTTCTCCTGGATCGCGACGATGTGGCAGGGCTCGATCACCTT
>CAXBGQ010000324.1:0-2542 GCA_963975135.1 uncultured Nioella sp.
GCGCATCAGGGCCGGGTGGCGGAGGTCGAAGTTAACCCTCTGATTTGCACGCCCGATGCGGCCATCGCCGCCGATGCGTTGATCAGGGGCAAGGAGTAGGACGGAATGGAAAACCCAATAAAAACAGAGCGCCGCGGCCATGTGCTGGAGGTCACGCTGGACCGGCCCAAGGCCAATGCGATCGACCTTGCAACGAGCCGGATCATGGGTGAGGTCTTTACCGAGTTCCGCGACGATCCCGATCTCAGGGTGGCGATCATCACCGGTGCGGGTGAGAAATTCTTTTGCCCCGGCTGGGATCTGAAGGCCGCGGCAGATGGCGACGCTGTGGATGGCGATTATGGCAAGGGCGGTTTCGGCGGGTTGCAGGAGCTCAGGGCGCTAAATAAGCCCGTTATTGCGGCAGTAAATGGCATATGTTGTGGCGGTGGGCTGGAGCTGGCTCTATCGGCCGATATCATCCTGGCCGCCGATCACGCCAGTTTTGCATTGCCCGAGATCCGCTCGGGCACGGTTGCGGATGCGGCCAGTGTCAAGCTGCCCAAGCGCATTCCCTATCATATCGCAATGGAAATGCTGTTCACGGGCCGCTGGATCGACGCCGAGGAAGCCTATCGCTGGGGCATGATCAATCATATCCATCCTGGCCCTGAACTGCTTGAAAAGGCACGGGAAATGGCCGCGCTTTTGGCTTCTGGCCCGCCGCTTGTCTATGCCGCGATAAAAGAGATCGTGCGCGAGGCGGAGGATAAGAGTTTTCAGGATGAACCGGATCACCCGCAGCCAGTTCGAGACGGTGGAAAAACTCTATCGCTCCGAGGATCAATTGGAGGGGGCCAAGGCCTTTGCCGAAAAGCGCGATCCGGTTTGGAAGGGGCGCTAGCAGCAGCAGAGCCCCCCGCCGAAGGGGGCTGTTTACCCCGCCGCTGTTCCCGCCTGCAGGCTCTGAACACCGATATCGCCCTCACGCGCGGCGCGGATGGCGAGGGCGGCGGCGTGCGATCCAGCGGCGGTGGTGAAATAGGGGATCTTGTCATAAAGCGCGACCGAGCGGATCTCGCGGCTGTCTTCCACGGCTTGCGCGCCCTCGGTGGTGTTCAGCACCATCGCAACGCGGTTGTCTTTCAGCATATCGACGATGTCGGGACGGCCTTCATAAACCTTGTTGACCACGTCGCAGGGCAACCCGTGATCTGACAACCAGGCCGCCGTTCCGCGGGTGCCAACCAGGTTAAAGCCAAGATCCACAAGGATTTTCGCGGCCTCCAGCATCATCGGCGTCTTGTCGGTATCCTTGATCGAGACAAAGACCAGGCCCGCTTCGGGCAGCACCGTTCCGGCCCCCATCTGCGCTTTGAGAAAGGCGCGGGGGAAGGACACGTCCCAGCCCATCACCTCACCGGTTGACCGCATTTCGGGGCCAAGAATGGTATCGACACCGGGGAAACGGGCGAAGGGGAGCACCGCTTCCTTTACCGAGAACCACGGCATCGCGGGATCGGCCAGGGTCATCGGGTCGGCCATCGGCAGGGTGCCGGGCTTGGCATCGGCGGGGTAGGGGCCGCGATGCGGGAAGGTGCTGAGCTTCTCGCCCGCCATCAGCCGCGCGGCGATCGAGGCGATGGCGCTGTCGGTGGCCTTGGCCACGAAAGGCACGGTGCGCGAGGCGCGGGGGTTGACCTCGATGAGGTAAATCTCGTCGTCCTTGACCGCGAATTGCACGTTCATCAGGCCGACAACGTTGAGCGCGAGGGCCAGCGCGTGGGTCTGTTCCTCGATCCGGTCGATGATCTCACGCGACAGGGAATAGGGCGGCAGCGAACAGGCGCTGTCGCCGGAATGCACGCCGGCCTCCTCGATATGCTGCATGATGCCGGCGATATGGACATCGGTGCCGTCGCAAAGCGCGTCGACATCCAGTTCGGTCGCGCCGTCGAGATAGCTGTCGAGTAGCACCGGGCTGTCGCCTGAGACCACCACGGCCTCGGAAATGTAGCGTTCCAGCTGCGCCGTGTCGCGCACGATCTCCATGGCGCGGCCGCCAAGCACGTAGGAGGGGCGGATGACCAGCGGGTAGCCCAGTTTTTCGGCCGCCGCGCGGGCCGCATCATCGGTCGACGCGATGGCGTTGATGGGCTGTTTCAGGCCGAGGCGATTGACCAGATCCTGAAACCTTTCGCGATCCTCGGCCAGATCAATGGCATCGGGCGTTGTGCCGAGGATGGGAATGCCGGCCTCCTCCAGCGCATTGGCCAGTTTCAGGGGCGTCTGGCCGCCGAACTGGACGATGACGCCGTGCAGGGTGCCGTTTTCCAGCTCGACCCGCATAATTTCCATCACGTGCTCAAAGGTCAGCGGCTCGAAATAGAGCCGGTCCGAGGTGTCGTAATCGGTGCTGACCGTTTCGGGGTTGCAGTTGATCATGATGGTTTCAAAGCCCGCCTCGGTCAGGGCGAAACAGGCATGACAGCAGCAATAGTCAAATTCGATGCCCTGGCCGATCCGGTTGGGGCCGCCGCCCAAAATCACCACTTTCCGGGCG
>CAXBGQ010000325.1:0-2524 GCA_963975135.1 uncultured Nioella sp.
ACGGCGAGGCGGGTGTGGGTTACGTGATGGAGGAAGGCTATGACCTGCCGCCGCTCATGTTCACGCGCGACGAAATAGTTGCCCTGGTTGCCGGTGCCCGGCTGATCCGCGCCTTTGGCGGGGCCGATATGGCGCGCGGGGCCGAAGAGGCGCTGGTCAAGATCGGTGCGGTATTGCCCGAGGCGGAAAGGTTGCGCGCGGGCCGGGTGCCCATTCACGCCATCGGACCGCGCATGACCGACGATCTGCGCGCGATGATTGACCGGATTGAGGTGGCGACAGAGGCCTCAAGGCGGCTGGCGCTGGATTATTCCGACCAGAACGGGGTCGCGACACGGCGTGTCATCCGCCCGCTCGGCCTGTGGTTCTGGGGCGCGGTCTGGACGGTGGTGGGATGGTGCGAGCTGCGCGATGATTTCCGCATGTTCCGGCTGGACCGGATCGACGCCATGCAGGAGGGGGCACCCTTCAAACCCGAACGCGGCCGCCAGTTGCAGGATTTCTATCGCCAGATGGAGGCACAGCACCCCGGGCGCGAGTAGCGCGCCTTTGTTGCCTATCGGAAACTTTTCGATTACCCCGACCCCAAAGTCGGCATGCAATGGCATGCGGATTGTAACCGGGACAGACGGAGAGCGAAAAGATGGGCACGCGGATCGACAAACACGGGCTTCAGGTGGCCAGCGAACTGGCCGATTTCATTGATATGCGGGCCTTGCCGGGCACCGGTGTCGAGGCCGACGGTTTCTGGTCCGGGTTTTCCGCCATCGTGCATGATCTCGGGCCGAAAAACCGCGCCTTGCTGGACGAGCGCGAAGAGATCCAGGGCCGGATCGACGCCTGGCATATCGCCCATCGCAACGCCCCGCATGACCGCGCCGCCTATAAGGCGTTTCTGGAAGAGATCGGGTATCTGACGCCCGAGGGGTCGAATTTCCAGATCGACACGGCCAATGTGGACCCCGAGATTGCCAAGGTTGCCGGGCCACAACTGGTGGTGCCGATCATGAATGCGCGCTATGCGCTGAATGCCGCCAATGCCCGCTGGGGCAGCCTTTATGATGCGCTCTATGGCACCGATGCGATGGGGTCGCTGCCGGAAAAACCGGGATATGAACAGGGCCGGGGCGCGCGCGTGGTGGCCACTGCGCGGGTGATTCTGGACACGCATTTTCCCATTGCCGGGGCCAGCCACGCCGATATCCGGCGTTATGAGATTGTCGATGGCGCGCTGATCATGGATGGCAAGTCGCTGAAAAGCCCTGAGAAATTTGTCGGCTTCACGGGTGCGCCGCACTGCCCCGATGCGGTGGTGCTGGTCAATCACGGGCTGCATATGGAGCTGGTCTTTGACGGCAATCATCGCATTGGCCGCTACGATCAGGCCAATATGGCCGATATCCGCATCGAGGCGGCCCTGTCCGCGATCATGGATTGCGAAGACAGTGTGGCGGCGGTCGATGCCGCTGATAAGGTGGCGTGCTATTCCAACTGGCTGGGTCTGATGCAGGGCGATCTGACCGAAACGGTGGAAAAGTCCGGCAAGAGCTTTACCCGCGCATTGGCCCCCGACCGGAGCTATACCGGCCCGGATGGCGCGCCGGTGGTGCTGAAGGGGCGGGCGCTGATGTGGATCCGCAATGTCGGCCATCTGATGACCAATCCGGCCATATTGGACCGCGACGGGGCGGAGGTGTTCGAAGGCCTGATGGACGCGATGGTGACGACATTAGTTGCCATGCATGACCTGAAACGCGATGGCGGAAATTCGGTGCATGGCTCGGTCTATGTAGTGAAACCCAAGATGCACGGTCCCGAGGAAGTGGCGTTTGCCGATGAGATCTTTGGCCGGGTCGAGGAGGTTCTGGGTCTGCCGCAGCACAGCGTCAAACTGGGCATCATGGATGAGGAACGGCGCACATCGGTGAACCTCAAGGAATGCATCCGGGCTGCGAAAAGCCGGGTCGCCTTCATCAATACCGGGTTTCTCGACCGCACCGGCGACGAGATCCATACCAGCATGGAGGCCGGACCCTTCAGCCGCAAGGATTTCATCAAGCGCAAGGGCTGGATCGGGGCCTATGAGGCGCAGAATGTCGATGTCGGGCTGGAATGCGGGCTGCAGGGCCGGGCGCAGATCGGCAAGGGCATGTGGGCCGTGCCCGACCAGATGGCGGCGATGCTGGAGGCCAAGATCGAACACCCGCGCGCCGGGGCCAATTGCGCCTGGGTGCCAAGCCCCACGGCGGCCACGCTGCATGCGCTGCATTACCACCGGGTCGATGTCTTTGCCCGCCAGGATCAGATCGCGGCGGGCGGCAAGCGGGCCTTTGTGGAACATATCCTGGACATTCCGCTGGCCGAATACCGCGCCTGGAGCGCGGCGCAGATCCAGGCGGAGGTGGAAAACAACGCGCAGGGCATTCTGGGCTATGTGGTGCGTTGGATCGATCAGGGGGTGGGCTGTTCCAAGGTGCCCGATATCAACGATGTCGGCCTGATGGAGGACCGCGCCACCTGCCGC
>CAXBGQ010000326.1:0-2433 GCA_963975135.1 uncultured Nioella sp.
CGTCGCGGCCTTTCGCAAGCATGTGAAAACGGTGATGGACGTGCATCTGATGATCTCGCCGGTCGATCCCTATATCGAGGCCTTCGCCGAGGCCGGGGCCGATGTGATCACCGCCCATCTCGAAGCCGGGGCCCATACCCATCGCACGTTGCAGGCCATTCGCGCCACCGGAGCCAAGGCGGGCCTTGCGCTCAATCCCGGCACCCCGGTCGAGGCGGCGGGCCCGCTGCTGGATCTGTGCGATCTTGTTTGCGTGATGACGGTGAACCCCGGATTTGGTGGTCAGAAATTCATCCACAGCCAAGTGGAACAGATCCGCCGCCTGCGCGCGATGATCGGCGACCGCCCGGTGCATATCGAAATCGACGGCGGGGTCGATCCCGTGACCGCCCCGCTTGTCACCGCGGCGGGGGCCGATGTTCTGGTGGCCGGATCTGCGGTGTTCCGGGGCGGATCGGTGGCAGATCCTGCGCCTTACGGCGACAACATCCGGGCCATTCGCGCATCAGTTGCCGGCGGCACCTGACACCAGCCCATCCATCGCAAGACCGAGCGACACGCCTGCGCCCGCTGCCTGATACCAGTCGCGGATCATTTCGCGTTCCTCCTCGGTCATGAAAGACAGGTTGGCCGGCGGCATTGCATCGGTCACGCCGGCCTGAAAATAGATGACGCTTGCGGCCCGCGCGATATCGGCGGGCGTCTCCAGCAGCACATCGCGCGGGGCGCGGCGGATACCCGGCCAGGAGGGTTCGCGCGCATGGCACATCGAACAGCGTCCCAGCACGATCGAGGCGACATCGTCAAAGCCATCGGCCGCCATCAGCAATTCTTCGCGGGTGCTCAGGTCACGTGCCTCGCTTTCCTCCCAGCTATCCTGCTGCAACCCGGCGGTCGAGAGCCACATGATGACGATGAAGAGCGCCGCCGTCACGGCCCATGTCCAATAGGGCTGACCTTTGCGCGCATGCATGGTGTTGAAGAAATGCCGGATCGTGACGCCCATCAGAAATATCAGCGCCGCGATGATCCAGTTATACTCGGTGGCAAAGGCCAGCGGGTAATGGTTCGACAGCATCAGGAAAATGACCGGCAGCGTCAGGTAATTGTTGTGGGTGGACCGCAGCTTAGCGATGCGCCCATATTTCGGATCGGGCGTGCGCCCCTCCTGCAGGTCCTTCACCACGATCCGCTGATTGGGCATGATGATGAAAAACACGTTCGCGGTCATGATCGTGGCGGTAAACGCACCCAGATGCAGCATCATCGCCCGGCCTGTGAATACCAGGTTATAGCCGTAGCCCATGATCACCAGCAGGATGAACAGCAGCACCATCAGCAAGGTGGGCCGCTCACCCAACCCCGATTTGCACAGGAAATCATAGACCAGCCAGCCGATGGTCAGCGATGCCGCCGAAATCACGATGCCCTGCCAGGTGGCCAGATCGGCCTTGTTCGGGTCGATCAGGTAAAGCTCGGCCCCCGCCCAGTAGACGATCATCAAAAGCGCCGCGCCTGAGATCCAGGTCATGTAGCTTTCCCATTTGAACCATGTCAGATGCGCGGGCATCTCGGCCGGGGCCACCAGATATTTGCGGATATGATAAAACCCGCCGCCATGGACCTGCCATTCCTCGCCATGGGCACCGGGCGGCAGATCGGGGGCCTTTTGCAGTCCAAGGTCGAGCGCCACGAAATAGAAACTGGACCCGATCCAGGCGATGGCCGTGATGACATGCAGCCAGCGCACGGCGAATCCCAGCCAATCCCAAATGATCAGAAAATCTTGCATCGCGCCGGTCCTCTTGGATGTTCATCAAGCTGGAATATCTCTACCTGAAGGACAGTTTCGACGGTATTGCAAGAAATTCCCCAGCTGTTTCAAAATTAGGCTACGAATGCAGCATGGCCTATCTGGACAACATCAAAACTTTCGTGCGGGTGTATGAGCTCGGCTCGATGTCGGCGGCGGCGCGCGATCAACGGATTTCGGCGGCGGTGGCCTCGTCCCGCATCTCGCAGCTTGAGGAGCACCTCAACGTGCGGCTCTTTCAGCGCACCACCCGGCAGCTCAATCCGACCGAACAGGGGCAGATCTTCTATCGTGGGGCCTGCAAGATCCTCGATGCGGTGGCGGAGGCCGAAGGGGAGATCAGCAATGTCACCCTGACCCCGCGCGGCACGCTTTATGTGGCGGCCCCGCTTGGTGTCGGGCGGCGGTTGATTGCGCCTGCGGTCCCGACCTTCAAGAAAAATTACCCGCTTATCGACATCCGACTGCGGCTATCGGACCGCAGGCTGGATCTGGCCGCCGAGGGGCTCGATGTGGCGTTTTTTCTGGGCGTGCCCGAGGACAGCACACTGCGCATCCGCAAGATCGCCGATGTGGAACGGGTGCTGTGCGCCGCCCCGGACTATATCGCCGCGCGCGGC
>CAXBGQ010000327.1:0-2430 GCA_963975135.1 uncultured Nioella sp.
ACCGACGTCGAGGTCTGCAGCCTCGAGCGGCTGCCCTTTGTCTCACTGCCCGTCGCGCGCACCTTCTATGTCACCATGGACGGCAAGGACCTCAACGAAGGCTCCTCGCTGACCGCTCCCTTGGCCAGCATTGCTGAGGGCCTCGCGCGCGCAGCCGCTGTGGCTCAGCCCTGCGTGGTGATCGTCCAGCCTGGCGAATACACCGTGCCCCCCGATACCGTTATCCCGGCCAATTGCGCCCTTTACGGCTACGATCTGCGCGTCACCAAGCTGAGCCTGCCGCCCGGCCAAGAGGTGAACAACATGTTCCAGATGTCCAACGGCATCAAAGCCCGTGGCTTTACCTTCTCAAATCTGCGCCATGAACCCTACACGCTGGCGGGCGGACCACCGCAAAAAGGCTGGGCTTTCGTCTTCAAGCCCGGCGAGCTTCTCACCCGCTCGCCCTATATTGCCGATTGCTCGCAACTGCATGGCTTCACCCAAGACCAGATGAGCCTGCCGATCGACAAAGCCGCAGGCAATCCGCTGATGCCGCGCGGCGGGGGCAACCTGCTGGCCGATGGATCGGTGCTGGCCCCGTCCTCCCCGCTGCGCTCGGTCGTGGTCGACAGTTTTACCGCAATCAACCCCAATGGCGTCGGCTATGCCGTCACCCGCAACGCCTTTGTCCAGCTGGTCTCAGTATTCACCAACTGGGCCCGCGTCGGCCTCTGGGCCCATGACGGCGGCCAGATCACCGTCGCCAACTCCAACAACACCTTTGGCGATTACGCGCTCGCCGCCACGGGGTTTCGCAACACGGTGCAAATCGAAGGGCTGGCCGGAACCGGCGTGCTGGCCTCGCACACCGCCGCTGCCAACACCCTCACCGCCCAGACCGAGGCCATCATCACCGCCCTGATGGGCACCCGCTATCCAACCCTTGCAGGCTTCAATGGCCTCTCGGACCGCGACAAGGCCTTCACCGAGCGCGACACACGCACCCTGCTGCGCAGCCTGATCAATGATCTGCGCTCAGGCCAGGACCGCGGCGCGCAGTTCTTTACCAAAGGGCTTTTTGACTGGAATGCCAACTACGCCTTTTCCGTCGCCCTCGTGCCGCTGTTTCTGGCCACCTGGGAGCAGGTCCGCCTCGAGCTGGTCGACCGGATCACCGACAACGCGGCACAGGCGATGATCACCGCCCTGATCGGGCTGATCTCCGACGTGGTCACGCGCCCGCAGGATTACCGCCTGGGCTTTGCCTCCGTCATCGAGGCCACCGGCCAGCAGTTCAGCTACGCAGGCTCCGGCGTCAATTACAACGCGCTGCCCTTCAGCCAACGCGGCACCGGCCGCGCCCCTGATCCCGCCAGCACCCTGCTCAAGACCGGCGGCGGCCGGATCTATGCCACTTTCTCCACCGAGGTCGGCGACACCTATCTCGGCGAAGACCTACGGGTGGATTTCGAGCGCAACACCATCGAAGGCCAGGCCTTCTCGCGCGGTGTGCAAAACATCGCCCTTCCTCTCATCATCGGTCTCGGAGCTTGAACCCATGGTCACCATCACCACACCGCGCCCACCCCTCAATCTGTTTGAGGTGGTTCGTGTTCCGCTCACCGAAGAATGGGAGACCGTCTATGACGTCCCCGATTATCTGATCCCCGGTGAGGGTCCAAACCCCGCCCGCAGCATCGGCACCGCCGCCATCATGACCGGCGTGCTGATCACCCCCACCGCCGAGGCCGCCGTGCGCGTCTCGATCCGGATCCTCGCGCTCAACAACACGCCCTGGCTGCTGCTCGATCGCGGCTTCGCGCCTGCAGGCGATGTCCTCTCCATCGGGCTCGACCGCCAGGTGCTGCGCACCGGCGAGCGCTTCCAGATGAAGGTTGAGGCCAGTGAGGCGGCCATCGCGCATTTCTCCTTCATTCTCAACCAACGCGAAGATTTTACGGTGATCGCATGAGCATCCTGCGCTACGCCACCGGCCGCGGTCGCTTTGTTGGCCAGTCCCTTATCTACCCCGTCCCGATCCCGCTGGATGCTGCGCAGTATTTCGGGGCGGCGGTGGTGGGCGAGAACGGCCAGTTCTACTATTCCAACGGGCTGGAATGGATTGTGCCCATCGAGGATAACGAGATCCTGCGCCCCTCGGCCCTCGTGCCCTTCAGCGTCGATGAGCGCACCCAGCTGCGCCTGACCACGTTTCGCTCGCCTGCGGGCCTCGAGCAGACCGGCATCATCTTCGAGATTTCCAGCAACGGCGTGGATTTCGACGGTGCGCTGACGCGCATCATACCGGGCTTTGGCAATGCCTATCAGCTGGAATTCCCCGAAGACGGCTTTGGCCCCGGCGACCGCGTGCTCTGGCGCGCGGCCTATACTGGCACCAGCGGCGCACAATCGAACTTCTCTGTCCCCTATGCCCAGACCTTCCCCGAG
>CAXBGQ010000328.1:0-2426 GCA_963975135.1 uncultured Nioella sp.
ACATAGGCCGCCCCCAATGCCTTGAAGCTGCCCATGCCCATGCGGTCACGCTCATCCTTCACCCACAGCTCCGCAACGCCCGCCACCCGCGCTAGTGCCGGGTTCGAGACAAGCGGCGTGGCCCCGGCACGCGGGCAGCGTTCCAACAGGGCTGCGGGCGCATTAGCGTCCAGACTAGGCCAAGGCATCGCGGTCAATTCGGGCGCGTCCATGCCGGTGCCGCGAAAGGGGTTTTTCAGTATATCCATGTCGCGTGTCCCTGTTCCTGCGCCAGATGAAACCGGAATACGGGCGCGAGGCAATGAAATTCAGTTCAGCAGGGCCGTTGTCAGGGCGGCCTTTGCATCCTTGAGCCCGTCAATCACATCGAAATGGTGCTGTCCGGGTACGAAAACCGGCGGGCGCATGTCGGTCTTGCCTGCCCAGGCTTCCGCCAACAGGGCGGATTGGCGCAGAAATTCGGGCCGTTCATCGGCCCCGGTCCAACAGGTGACAGAGACACCGGGCAGGGGCGGTAACAAAACCGGGCTTTCGGCGGCGGCCTCCTCCGCGTCGATCCGCAGATCCGCGTTCATTGAATTGAGCCTGAGCGGGCGCAGATCATGCACGCCGCTGATGGATAGCACAGCCGCGATGCGGGCCTGAACCTCGGGCGCGATCGGCGCGCCCTTGCAGATCATCCGCGTCACCAGATGGCCGCCCGCCGAATGCCCCGCCAACCGGATCGGACCCGCGATGCGGCCTGCCGCCACGCCGATGGCGGTCCCGATCTGCGCGGTGATCTGGCCGATGCGCGCCTCGGGGGCCAGCGTGTAGCTTGGCATCGCCACTGCCCATCCGCGCGCCAGAGGCCCCGCCGCCAGATCGGACCAGTAGGATTTGTCGAGCCTCCGCCAGAACCCGCCATGCACAAACACAACGAGGCCATTGGCGGTGCCTTCGGGCAGGAACAGATCCAGCTTTTCACGCGGGGCAGGCCCGTATGGAATTTCCAGCTCGGCCTTGGCCCGGTCGCGAAACGCCGCCGCGCGCGCTGCCCAGAGCGCCGGGTATTCCGCGCCGCCGGGAATGTGCGTCGCGTTCTGAAAGGCATCCTCCCAATCAATGCCTGTCATGCTGTCCTGGTCTTGCATCTGTCGCATCCCTCCGGTTGGATGCGGGTCAGCCTAATGCCCGCCCGATAGCAGCGAAAGACCCGGCCTCATGTCCCTGCCCAGAAAAGACAGTTTCGATCTGCCCGAGGGGGTCATCTATCTTGATGGCAATTCACTCGGGCCTCTGCCCAAGGGCGCGATTGATCGGGTCGGGCGCGTGATGCGGGACGAATGGGGTGCGGATCTGATCAAGGCCTGGAACACCGCTGGCTGGATGGACCTGCCGCGCGTGGTGGGTGACCGGATTGCGGCCCTGATCGGTGCGCCGGAGGGCTCGGTGGCCACCGGCGATACGCTGTCGATCAAGGTCTATCAGGCGCTGGCGGCAGCGCTTGCAATGCGCCCCGACCGGCGGGTGATCCTGTCCGATACCGGTAATTTCCCGAGCGATCTTTACATGGCGCAAGGGCTGATCGACACCATTGGCAAGGGGCACGATCTGCGCCTTGTTGCGCCCGAGGATGTGGCGGGCGCGATCACCGATGAGGTCGCCGTGGTGCTGCTGACCCAGGTCGATTTCCGCAGCGGGCGGATGCACGATATGGCGGCGCTGACAAGGGCCGCGCAGGGTGCCGGTGCCGTGATGATCTGGGATCTGGCCCATAGCGCCGGTGCGGTGCCGGTGGATATTGCCGGGTCGGGTGCCGAGTTCGCCGTTGGCTGCACCTATAAATACCTCAATGGTGGGCCCGGCTCGCCTGCTTTCATCTATGCCCGCCCCGATATTGTCGAGGATCTGCGCCCGGCTCTGGCGGTCTGGCTGGGCCGTGCCGCGCCTTTTGACATGGATTTGAGCTATCGCCCTGCGATGGCCACCGAACGGCTGCGCGTCGGCACGCCCGCGATCCTGCAACTTGCGGTCTTGCAGGAGGCTTTGGCGGTCTGGGACGGCGTGGGTATGACCGATCTGCGCGCCGCGTCGATGACGCTGTGTGAATGCTTCATTGCCGAGGTGGAGGCCCGTTGCCCACAGCTGACACTGGCCAGCCCGCGCGACGCCACCCGGCGCGGCAGTCAGGTCTCGTTTGCCTTCGAGCATGGATATGCCGCCATGCAGGCGCTGATTGCGCGCGGCGTGATCGGTGATTTCCGCGCCCCCGACATCATGCGCTTTGGCTTCGCGCCGCTCTATCTGGATAAGGACGATGTGATCCGCGCGGCCGAGATCATCGACGAGGTGATAAATGGCGAGATCTGGCGCGCGCCGGAATATAACCAGCGCGCGCGGGTGACTTGAGGGCCGCCGGTTTGCCGCCAGGAGCCATCGGCCAG
>CAXBGQ010000329.1:0-2409 GCA_963975135.1 uncultured Nioella sp.
CACAAGGATGGTGGCGGCGGTCTCGCGGTCCTGGGCCGACAAGGGCAGGGCGGACAGAAATGCGAAGGCGAAAGATGTCAATATGCGGCGCATGGGGTATCCTGAAACAGCGTTTGAACGTGAATAAATTCAGTCTAAGCGTTTCGCGCCGCATTTGGGAAGTCCCGCGTTTTCCGGCGACAGTGGTCACTGAACCCCGCCAGACCGGTTTGCGTGCTCTGCCTGTGGATAAATGTTCGGTGAATGTTCTCACTTTTTGGTTGGAGTCTCCGGCGCACTAAACTATCTGTTAACAACCGCTGTCCCCGGGGGGCTGAAATGGCCGAGCTGAAAAACATCGAGGTGCGCGGCGCGCGCGAACATAACCTCAAGAATATCGACGTGGATATCCCGCGCGACCAGCTGGTGGTGATCACCGGGCTCAGCGGCTCGGGCAAATCCAGCCTCGCCTTCGACACCATCTATGCCGAGGGTCAGCGCCGCTATGTCGAATCGCTGTCGGCCTATGCGCGCCAGTTCCTCAATATGATGGAAAAACCCGACGTCGATCACATCTCGGGGCTTTCCCCGGCGATTTCCATCGAACAGAAAACCACCTCGAAAAACCCGCGCTCCACCGTCGGCACGGTGACCGAGATTTACGATTACATGCGGCTTCTCTTTGCCCGCACCGGCACGCCCTATTCGCCCGCCACAGGTCTGCCCATCGAGGCGCAGCAGGTGCAGGACATGGTCGACCGCGTGATGGCGATGGAGGAGGGCACGCGCGGCTTTCTGCTGGCCCCCATCGTGCGCGACCGCAAGGGCGAATACCGCAAGGAAATGCTGGAATTGCGCAAGCAGGGGTTCCAGCGCGTCAAGGTGGACGGGGAATTTTACGAACTGGACGAGCCGCCGACGCTGGACAAGAAATACCGCCATGATATCGACGTGGTGGTCGACCGGATCGTGGTCCGCGAGGGGCTGGAAACCCGGCTGGCCGACAGTTTCCGCACCGCGCTGGATCTGGCCGATGGCATTACCGTGCTGGAAACCGCGCCAAAGGACGGCGACCCTGAGCGCATCACGTTTTCCGAGAAATTCGCCTGCCCGGTTTCCGGATTCACCATCCCCGAGATCGAGCCGCGCCTCTTTTCGTTCAACGCGCCGTTCGGGGCTTGCCCGGCCTGCGACGGCCTGGGGGTTGAGCTCTTTTTCGACGAACGCCTGGTGGTGCCGGACGTCACGCTGACCCTTGAAAACGGCGCGCTCGCCCCCTGGCGCAAAGGCAAATCGCCCTATTTCATCCAGACCATCGAGGCTATCGCCCGCCATTACGGCTTTGACCCTAAAACGCCGTGGAAATCCCTGCCCGAGGATGTGCAACAGGTGTTCCTGCGCGGATCCGGCGACACCGAAATCGCATTCCGCTACGATGATGGCGGTCGCGTCTATGAGGTCACGCGCGCCTTCGAGGGCGTCATCCCCAATATGCAGCGCCGCTACCGCGAAACCGACAGCGCCTGGATCCGCGAAGAGTTCGAGCGCTACCAGAACAACCGACCCTGCGGGGCCTGCGGCGGGTTCCGTCTGCGCCCCGAGGCGCTGGCCGTCCGGATCGCCGGTTTGCATGTCGGGAAAGTGGTGCAGATGTCGATCCGCGAGGCCGCCGATTGGTGCGCGCAAGTGCCCGACAGCCTGACGGCGCAGAAAAACGAGATCGCCCGCGCCATCCTCAAGGAAATCCGCGACCGGCTTGGATTTCTCAACAATGTCGGGCTGGAATACCTGACACTCAGCCGCAATGCGGGCACGCTTTCAGGCGGCGAAAGTCAGCGTATCCGGCTGGCCTCGCAGATCGGCTCGGGCCTCACCGGCGTGCTCTACGTGCTCGACGAGCCCTCCATCGGGCTGCATCAGCGCGACAATGACCGGCTGCTGACGACGCTGAAAAACCTGCGCGATCAGGGCAATACCGTGATCGTGGTGGAACATGACGAGGAAGCCATCCGCGAGGCCGATTACGTCTTTGATATCGGTCCCGGCGCGGGCGTCCATGGCGGCCGCGTGGTCAGTCAGGGAACACCGGCTGATATCATCGCCGACCCCGCCTCGATCACCGGGCAATATCTGGCCGGGCAGCGCGAGATCCCCATCCCCGCCAGCCGCCGCAAGGGCAACGGCAAATCGGTCACCGTGGTCAAGGCCAGCGGCAACAACCTGCAAGACGTCACCGCCGCTTTTCCGCTTGGTCAATTCGTCTGCATCACCGGCGTCTCGGGCGGCGGCAAATCCACCCTGACGATCGAGACCCTGTTCAAGACCGCCTCGATGAAGCTGAACGGGGCCCGGCAAACACCGGCACCTTGCGAAACTATCAAGGGGCTGGAACATCTCGACAAGGTGATCGATATCGACCAGCGCGCCATC
>CAXBGQ010000330.1:0-2384 GCA_963975135.1 uncultured Nioella sp.
TCCGGCCTATCGGGCGATGGCGCCGGAGTTTGACGGCATCGCGTTTCAGGCGGCCTGCGATCTGGTGTTCAAGGGCCGGGTGCAGCCATCGGGCTATACCGAGCCGGTCCTGCATCGGCGGCGGTTGGAACTGAAGGCTTCGCTCTGACGCCGCGCGTGCATCTGCGTGCGGGATTTGAGTATTTGTGACAAAGAAGAAGCTGAAGGGGCCAGGGTGGGCTTTCGGGCGATGGGCGACAGCGTTTCAACGTTGCGCGGCTTGTGAAACCGAATGTGCACTGCCTAATCTGAGGCGGGTGGCCGTTAACCTTAATGGGAGGTGAAGAGAATGATTACACTGGATGCGGCGCGGATCATGGTGGCGGGTGCACGCGCCAAGGGGCGGGATCTGGGGCTGAAGCCGCTGAGCATCGCGGTTCTGGATGCGGGCGGGCATCTGCTGGCTTTCGAGCGCGAGGACGGGGCCAGCCCGGGGCGGTTCGAAATCGCCCGCGGCAAGGCCTATGGCGCGATAATGCTGGGCATGCCGGGATCGGCGCAGATGGCGCGGGCCGAGGATCAGGGCTATTTTATGGCGGCGGTGAACGGGGCCTTTGGCGGCAAGGTGATCCCGGTGCCGGGCGGCGTTTTGGTCAAGGATGGCGCGGGCGCGGTGATCGGTGCGGTGGGCGTCACCGGCGACACGTCCGACAATGACGCGGCGGCAGCACTGGCGGGGATCGCGGCGGCCGGGCTGACGGGGGGGGCATGACCCGGCAGCATGTCTCATCGGGGTCGGATTTCGAGGCGCAGATCGGTTATTCTCGCGCCGTGCGCGATGGCAATTGGGTGTTTGTCGCCGGGACCACCGGATTTGACTATGCCACGATGGAGATCAGTTCCGACCCCGCCGAGCAGGCCGAGCAGTGTTTTCGCACCATGGCGGCGGCGCTGCACGATCTGGGGGCGGCGATGGGCGATGTGGTGCGGGTGCGCTATATCCTGCCCGATGCCGCCGATTGGCAGCCCTGCTGGCCGGTGACGCGCAAATGGCTTGGCGATGTGCGACCGGCGGCGACGATGATCCGGGCCGGATTGCAGGACCCGCGGATGAAGATCGAGGTCGAGCTGACAGCCCGGATATCGCGGCCCTGAGGGCACCGTATTCGGGCCTCTGCACGGATGAAGGGGCGAATGTGCGCCTGCGGCGGGTTTTCTAAGCCGCGCCTGCACGTTATATCTTGGCAAGGCCCAACGCAGAGGATGCCATGAAGCGCCCCGTCATCGGAATTATCGGAAATCAATACCTTCTGAACGACCAATACCCGACCCATGCCGGCGGCAAGATGAATTCGGACGCCATTGCCGAGGTCTCGGGCGGGTTGCCTTTGGTGATCCCCGCCGATCCACGCTATGCCAGCACCGATGAATTGCTGGACACTTTTGACGGGTTCCTGTTCACCGGCGGCCGGCCCAATGTCCACCCCGAGGAATACGGTGAGGATGAGACCCACGCGCATGGTGATTTCGACCGTTGCCGCGATTCTGTCAGCCTGCCTTTGGTGCGCGCCTGCGTGGAACGGGGGCAGCCTTTCCTTGGCGTCTGTCGCGGTTTTCAGGAGGTCAATGTGGCGATGGGCGGCTCGCTCTATCCCGAGATCCGCGATCTGCCGGGGCGGATGAACCACCGGATGCCGCCCGATGGCACGCTGGAGGAGAAATTCGCCCTGCGCCATGTCGTCAGGTTCAGCGAGGGCGGCGTGTTCCACCGGCTGATGGGCGCGGGGGAGGTGATGACCAACACGCTGCACGGGCAGGGCATCAAGCGGCCCGGCGCGCGGGTCGTGATCGACGGCATGGCCGAGGATGGCACGCCCGAGGCGATCTATATCGCCGATGCGCCGGGGTTCACGCTGTCGGTGCAGTGGCACCCGGAATATCGCGCCGCCGAAGACCCGGTATCGCGGCCCCTGTTTGCGGCTTTCGGGCGTGCCGCGCGGGCCTGGGCCGAGGGGCGGCGGGCGCTGTCGGTCAGGGACGTGGCCTGAATAGGAGTCGGGCGGTTTTTCGAACCGGCTGCGCGCGTGGCCGTTCAGTCCTCTTCGGGCGCAATCAGACGGATTTCGCCCGCATCCGCGAGGCTGCGGATCGCGGCGACAACCTCGGCCATTGCGGCCTCGCCCTCGGGGCCGCGCACCGTGCCGCGCGCCTCGGCATCTTCGCGCAGTTGCTCGGCCATGCGTTTGGACATGTTTTCCAGCAGAAATTCGACTGCGACCGGGGCCGCCTGCATCGCCGCGGCCAGGGCCAGGATGGTGGTTTCGGGATCGACGCCGCGCATCGCCTTGGGCACATCCTTGCTCTCCAGCCGTTTCGGGATGTGTTCGAAAGTGAAGATCGCGCGG
>CAXBGQ010000331.1:0-2364 GCA_963975135.1 uncultured Nioella sp.
GCCAGCGTCACCGCCCCCAATAGCGGGGCCAGCGCACCGGCCATAAGTGCGGGCATCTGGATGGCTCCCGCAATCGCGCCGTAGCCCGCGGGGCCCATAACGGCCGCGATCAGCACCGGGCGCAGGATGGTCATCACCCCGATGGCCCCGCCCTGCGCGGCGGTAAAGACAAAGATCAGCCCCGGCGTCAGCCCGGCGGCAAAAAGCGCCAACGTGCCCGCCGCCATGCCGCCCAGACAGACAAGCGTGGTGGGCCAGGTGCCGAGCCGGGCCTCGAAGCGGAAAAGGATCAGCCTCCCGGCCACCTGCGCGGGCCCGACCGCCGCCGCCGCGAACACCGCCAGACCGGTGCCCGCGCCACGCTCCAGAAAGATCGGCACCGCGAAATTGACGATCATCCAGTGGTTGAGCGAGACCAACGCAAAGATCGCGGCCAGCATGTAGAATTGCGGTTGGTTCAGAGCCCGCCTCAGCGCGCCGCGATCGGCCGCGCGGCTGTCCTGCACCGGCAGGCCCGACCGCCGGATCAGGTGCCCTGCCCCCAGAAACAGCGGCACCAATGCCAAAAGCGCCACGCCCGCCGCCACCCCGACCGCCCCGCGCCAGCCGATGCCCGCCGACATCGCGGCCCCGGCCGGAAAGGCGATGGTGCCCGCAAACCCCGCCACCAGTGTCACCCGCGTGATGGCCGGGCGCGCGGCGCTGCCCAACCGGCGCACCAAAAATGAAAAACAGACCTCGTAAAGGCAGGCCGCCTGCGCCAAACCGATGACGGCCCACGCCATCAGGTAGGTTGCGGGACTGTAGGACAACGCCAGCCCCGCCAGCGCCAGCGCGCCGATCACCGCGCCGCCTGCCATCACTTCCGGCCCGCGCCCGGCATCAACCAGCCGCCCCATCACCGGGGCCAGAAGGGCCGCCAATATGGTCGCCAGTGTCGGGCCCGTCGCCAACACGGCCCGGTCCCATCCCAGATCGGCCTGCCAGGCCACAATGAGAGCCGCGAAGATGTAGTAGAAACAGGCATAGGCCAGCGTTTGGGCCGATGCCAGCATCCAGATCGCAGGTCCGCGCGCCACATCGCTGGCCCGCGCGGTCATGGCTCAGACCCCGTAAATCGCGCCGAACTTGGCGTCGAGATAATCCAGCAGCGGCGCTTCGCTGACCGCCATTCGCGCGGCCCGTTCAACGGTGTCGCGCGGTTCAAACAGACCACCATGGGTTTGCAGGTTTCGCGCCATCCAGCCGGTGGCGGGCGACGGATCGCCCTTTGCCAATGCAGCGTCCAGATCGGGGATATCGCCACGCAGCGTCTGCATCAGACACCCGGCATAAACATTGCCAAGCGTATAGGTCGGGAAATAGCCAAAGAGGCCGACCGACCAATGCACATCCTGCAACATGCCATTCGAGGGCCGGTCCACCGCGACCCCGAAATCGGCCAGAAAGCGGTCGTTCCAGGCCGCCTCCAGATCGCCCACGCCCAGATCGCCCGACACGAGCGCGCGTTCCAGATCGAACCGCATCAGGATATGCAGGTTGTAATGCACCTCGTCGGCCTCGGTGCGGATATGGCCCGACTGCACCCGGTTGAGCGTGGCAAAGAACGCCTCTGGCCCCTCCAGCCCCAGATCGCCGAAAGCCTCCGTCATGGCCCCGTAAAACCAGCCCGCAAAGGCGCGGCTGCGCCCGATCTGGTTCTCATAGGACCGGCTCTGGCTTTCATGAACGCCCATCGAGACGCCTTCACCCAACATACTGAGATGATAGACAGGGTCGATATTCAGTTCATAGCAGGCGTGGCCCACCTCGTGGATGGTGGAATAGAGACAGCCAAATGGTTCCGCTTCATCGACCCGCGTGGTGATGCGCACATCCCTCCCGCTGCCGGAACTGAAGGGATGCACCGCCTTGTCGATGCGGCCATGGCTAAAATCATAGCCGAAACGCGTGGCCAGATCGTGGGATAGCGCGATTTGCGCGGCCTCGGGGAAATGCCCCTGCAGCGGTTTGGGGTCAATCCCGCTGCTCAGAATGCGCGCCCGCAGATCGACCAGCCGGGGCCGCATCCGGCCGAAAAGACCGGCAATCTCATCGCCGGTGATACCGGGCTCGTAATCCTGCAACAGCGCATCATAGGCGGGGCCGATCTCTGTCAGCGCGGCCGCCTCTTCGCGTTTCAGGCGCAGAACCTCGGCCAGTGTCGGCAAGAAATCGGCCACCGCGTCCGCGCGGCGCGCCTCGGCCCAGATGCCTTGCGCGCGCGATGTGACGCGGGCGATTTCGGTGGCCAGATCGGCGGGGATTTTCAGGGTATGGATCTCGCTCATGGTCCGGCGAGCAAACGCCGGGGACACAGGAGTG
>CAXBGQ010000332.1:0-2359 GCA_963975135.1 uncultured Nioella sp.
TCGCTTGTCTATGTGCCCAATAAAATCGCCGGTGCGCTGGCCTCGAACCGGGTCAATCTCGTGGGCGTGGTCATTCCTTCACTCTCGAACATGGTGTTTCCCCAGGTTCTGGCGGGGATCTCGGATGTTTTGGACGATACCGAACTGCAACCTGTCTTCGGGGCCTCGCATTACCAGCCCGAGCGCGAGGAAAAAGTGATCTACGAGATGCTTTCGTGGCGGCCGTCGGGAATGATCGTGGCCGGGATCGAGCATTCCGACGCATCCCGCGCGATGCTGGCCAATTCCGGCATTCCGGTGGTCGAGATCATGGATGCCGATGGCGATCCGATTGATGCCATGGTGGGCGTCAGCCACCGCGCGTCAGGCGCGCGGATGGCGCGCGAAATTCTGGCGCGCGGCTATCGCCGGATCGGCTTCATGGGCACGAAAATGCCCGAGGATCACCGGGCCCGCAAACGGCTGGAGGGGTTCGAGGGGGTCTTGGCAGAGGCCGGTATCGATCTGGTGGACCGGATCTATTACGCGGGCGGGTCCGCACTGGGCAAAGGGCGCGAGATGACGCAAGAGATGCTGTCGCGCCATCACGATCTGGATTTTCTCTATTATTCCAACGA
Organism: uncultured Nioella sp.; assembly: GCA_963975135.1. Taxonomy (GTDB): domain Bacteria; phylum Pseudomonadota; class Alphaproteobacteria; order Rhodobacterales; family Rhodobacteraceae; genus Alterinioella. The sequence goes on from CAXBGQ010000332.1 coordinate 618, forward strand.
TATGATCGCGGCGGGCGGGTTGCTCTATTGCCTCGAAAAGGGCCTGAACATTCCGGCTGACATCGGGTTGGCGGGCTTCAACGCGGTGGAAATCCTGGATGGTCTGCCGATGCAATTGGCCACGATGGACACACGGCGCCAGCAAATCGGCGAGGCCGCAGCGCGCATCATTGCGGCGCGGGTCGCAGGCGAGGATTGCGAGCAGATCATCACGCTGGATTCCGGGTTCGAGCCCGGGCAAACCATGCGCGCCCTGTAACCGCCCGAAATTTCAGGATTCATTTTTCGCAATTCTCTGCTAAGCTGGCTTCATAACCGAAGAAAACTTCGGATCGAGGCAAGAGGCAGGCAGATGAACAAGATCCTGGACGAGGTGTCCATTACAAAAGCGGCTGACCGCGTGGAAGGCATCGAGTCTTCGCGCAAAGGCAACGCCCATCGCACATGGTTTAGAGGCGAAACCGGCAGCAGGCCGCCAAAAGCCATGCAGATGATGCCGGAAACCGCTGTGCTGGATTACGTGCTTAAGGGCTGGACCCCCGACGCGCCCTGCATCGACGAAACCACCAAGGTTACCGCGTTCGGCTCGTGCTTTGCGGCCTATATCTCGGACTGGCTGGCGTCACGTCATTACAACGTGCTGACCCGCGACAAGGATAGCAATGCCTATGTCGTCAGCTGTGGCGAGGGCATGGTGAACAGCTTTGTCATCCTGCAACAATTCGAGTGGGCCTTTGAGGGCAAAAGCTTCGACGCACCTTTGTGGCATGGCTACAAGGCCGAGGAATTTGGCTATGACGAGGATGTGCGGCAGGCGACGCTGAACCTGTTCAACGACACCGATGTGTTCATCCTGACGCTTGGCTTGTCGGAGATCTGGTATGACGAACCCACCGGCGGCGTTTTCTGGCGCACATTGCCCAAGGATAAATACGACCCAGAGCGGCATAAATTTCGCGTCTCGACGGCAGAGGAAAACCGCGACAACCTGCGCAAAATCTATCAGTTAATCCGCAAATACCGGCCCGATGCCAAGATCATCCTGACACTGTCACCCATCCCGCTTGTGACCACGTTCCGCGACGAAAGCTGCATCAGCGCCAATTCGGTGTCAAAGGCGGTGCTGCGGGTGGCGATTGATGAGGTTATGCGCGAATTCAAGGATGAGGGGCATCTGTTCTATTGGCCCTCCTACGAGATCGTGACGGATGTGTTCACCTACCCGTTCAAGCCCGACCGGCGCCATCTGCAGGCAGCGGTGCAGGAATTTATCATGATGACGTTTGAACGTGTCTGGTGCAAAAACGCGCCGTCCGACACGGCTTATCTGGGCCAATGGCTGCGCGCAAAAGCGGCCTCGGGGCAATTGATTGAGCCGATTGATGCAGCGATTGCCAACGGCAATACCGGCAAGCTCAAACACATGTTGAACCGCAATAGAATCAGCGAGTTTACCGTGACCGACGACAAGGCCAAGGATCTGATCCGGCGCTATCTGGACGAGCTGGACGCGGCCAAAGCGCTTTCGGAAAAACCTGAATCACCTGACGCTGCCTGAAATCCGGGATTTCAACGCGTTACGCGATGCGCCATGTCTTGAGAATTCCGGGAAGTGCATTAGCAATTCGGCAGATTGACAGCCAGCCCGCCGCGGCTGGTTTCCTTGTAATTCTCGCTCATATCCAGACCGGTCTGGCGCATCGCCTCGATGCAATTGTCCAGCGGCATGAAATGCGTGCCAT
>CAXBGQ010000333.1:0-2347 GCA_963975135.1 uncultured Nioella sp.
AATACGGCGTGTCCAAGCCGCTAACGGGCGCGCGTATCGCAGGCAGCCTGCATATGACGATCCAGACTGCAGTATTGATCGAAACGCTGACGCATCTGGGGGCCGAGGTTCGGTGGGCGTCGTGCAACATCTTTTCCACACAGGATCACGCCGCCGCGGCCATTGCCGCCTCGGGCGTGCCGGTTTTCGCCGTCAAGGGCCAGAGCCTGGCCGAGCATTGGGATTATCAGGACCGGATTTTCCTGTTTGAGGATGGCTGCAACCTGATCCTCGACGATGGCGGCGACGCGACGCTTTATATCCTGTTGGGGGCGCGGGTCGAAAACGGTGAGACCGGCCTCATCGAGGTTCCTACCTCGGAGGAAGAAGAGGCCATTTTCGCCCAAATCAAGAAACGGATGGCCGAAAGCCCCGGCTGGTTCACCCGTCAGCGCGACCTGATCCAGGGCGTCAGCGAGGAAACCACCACCGGGGTGCACCGCCTCTATGAGCTTGTAAAACAAGGGCTTTTGCCCTTCCCCGCGATCAATGTGAATGACAGCGTCACCAAGTCGAAATTCGACAATAAATACGGCTGCAAGGAATCGCTGGTTGACGGCATCCGTCGCGCCACCGACACGATGATGGCGGGCAAGGTCGCCGTGGTCTGCGGCTATGGCGATGTCGGCAAAGGGTCGGCTGCGTCCCTGCGCGGTGCGGGCGCGCGGGTGAAAGTGACCGAGGTCGACCCGATCTGCGCGCTGCAGGCGGCGATGGACGGGTTCGAGGTCACCACGCTGGAAGATCAGGTTGCGACCGCCGATATTTTCATCACCACAACCGGCAACAAGGACGTGATCCGCATCGAGCATATGCGCGAGATGAAGGATATGGCGATCGTCGGCAATATCGGCCATTTCGACAATGAAATTCAGGTCGCCAGCCTGAAGAACCACAAATGGACCAATATCAAGGACCAGGTGGACATGATCGAGATGCCCTCGGGCAACCGCTTGATTTTGTTGTCAGAAGGTCGCCTGCTCAATCTCGGCAATGCCACCGGGCACCCGTCTTTCGTGATGTCGGCCAGCTTCACCAACCAGACGCTGGCGCAGATCGAGCTTTGGACAAAGGGCGGCGAATATGGCAACGATGTCTACATTCTGCCCAAGCATCTGGATGAGAAAGTCGCCCGCCTGCACCTGGCGAAAATCGGCGCGAAACTGACCGTTCTGAAGAAAGAGCAGGCTGATTATATCGGCGTGCCGCAGGACGGACCGTTCAAGCCGGAACACTACCGGTATTGAGGGCAAATCGGCTGCTTCTTTCGCAGCAATCTGGAAAAAGTGACGCTTGTGTCATTTATTTTTGACGCATGTGTCACTTTTTTCGATTCCACCGGCATCGCAACGCCGCCTCTTTTCGCCGGGTTTGATCCGTGATCTGCTGGCGAAAACGGGAGGTGACAGATGAACGGTGCTGAATCGCTTGTGAAGACCATGCTGGCCAGCGGCGTGGATACCTGTTTTGCCAATCCCGGCACCTCCGAGATGCATTTCGTGGCCGCGTTGGACACCCATCCCGACATGCGCTGTATCCTGTGCCTCTTTGAGGGCGGTACATCCGGCGCGGCGGATGGCTATTATCGCATGGCGGGGAAACCGGCGGCGACGATGCTGCATCTGGCACCGGGGTTCGGCAATGCGTTTTCCAACCTGCATAACGCGCGCAAAGCGGGCAGCGGCGTGGTTAACGTGATGGGCGAACACGCCACCTATCATCTGAAATATAACAGCCCCCTGCGCGGCGATACCGATGGCGTTTCGCGCGCCGTCTCGCATTGGACCCGGACCAGCGCCAGCGCCGGGGACGTGGCCCGCGACGGGGCCGCCGCAATTCGCGCCGCGCGCAGCAGAGGCGGCCAGATCGCGACGCTGATCCTGCCGGCAAATACCGCCTGGGAGGCGGGCGCGGATCCTGAAACCGCCACGGCACCACCGCCGCTCCACCGCCCCGATGCCGCAAGACTGGATGCCGCCGCCGCCGCGCTCTGCCAGCGCGGGGCCGCGTTTCTGGTCAGTGGTCCGGCGCTTTATGGCGCGGGCCGTGTGCTGGCCTCGAAAATCGCCCAAACCGCCGGGTGCCGCCTGATTGCGCCGCTTTTCGCGCCCCGGCTGGAGCGTGGTGCCGGCAGCCTGCCGATCGAGCAGCTGGTTTATGTGATCGAGGCCAATCAGCAGATGCTGGCCGGGCTTACGCATATCATCTGTTGCGGGGCCGAGCCGCCGGTGAATTTCTTTGCCTATCCCGGCAAGACATCGACGCCCGAGCCGCCCGATTGCCTGATATCGCAACTCTGCGATCCGGG
>CAXBGQ010000334.1:0-2327 GCA_963975135.1 uncultured Nioella sp.
AGATCGAATAGTTCATGTTGGCGATCCCGCCTTCATAGATCAGATCGACGATCAGCTTGACCTCGTGCAGACACTCGAAATAGGCCATTTCGGGCGCATAACCGGCCTCGACCAGGGTCTCGAACCCCATGCGGATCAGCTCGACCAACCCGCCGCACAAAACCGCCTGCTCACCGAACAGATCGGTCTCGCATTCCTCGCGGAAATTGGTCTCGATGATGCCCGACCGACCGCCGCCGATGGCCGAACAATAGCTGAGGCCGATCTCCAGCGCCCGGCCGCTGGCGTCGTTATCGACCGCCACCAGGCAGGGCACACCGCCGCCCTTGGAATATTCGCCGCGCACGGTGTGGCCGGGGCCTTTCGGGGCCATCATGATGACATCGACGCCGGGCTTGGGCTCGATCAGGCCGAAATGCACGTTCAACCCGTGGGCAAAGGCAATCGCGGCCCCGTCGCGCAGGTTGTCATGCACGTATTTGCGATAGGTCTCGGCCTGCAATTCGTCGGGCATGGTGAACATGATCAAGTCGCACCAGGCCGCCGCTTCAGCGATTCCCATCACCTTCAGGCCCTCGCCTTCGGCCTTGGCGGCGGAAGCCGACCCCTCGCGCAGCGCCACAACGACGTTCTTGGCCCCGGAATCGCGCAGGTTCAGCGCATGGGCATGGCCTTGGCTGCCATAGCCCAGAATGGCCACTTTCATGTCCTTGATCAGGTTGATGTCGCAATCGCGGTCGTAATAAACGCGCATGGTTTCGCTCCTTGACGGTATGGATGTTGAGCGCACTCTACGCGCGGGGATCTAAAATGACGCCGGAGGGTTGGCAAAAAATCACCTGAATGATAGAAAATCATTCATCAATGTATTCGTTGGTAAAATAATCATGCTCGACGATACCGACAGACGGCTTTTGCGCCATTTGCAGGCCCACCCCGAAATGACCGTTTCGGATCTTGCCGATGTGACCGGCATCGCCGCCGCGACCTGCTACAAACGCCTTGACCGGCTGCATGATAGCGGCGTGATCCGCGCCACCCGGGCCGTGATCAACTGGGCCGCATTGGGCTATAGTGTCGAGGTCTCTCTGCGCATCACGCTGGACAAGACCCAGCCCCGCGCCTTTGACGAGTTTCTCGCCGCCGCCCGCGATATCGCCGAAGTGACCGAGATCCAGACCTTTCTGGGCCGTGTCGACACCCGATTGTCGGTGCTGGCCCGAGATATGGGTCATTACCAGGAAATCTACCGAACCCGGATTCTGTCATTGCCTCATATCGCCGATATCGAGGCCTTGATGAACGTGGCCACGATCAAGGATGCCGAAAGCCTGCCGATATGATCGAACTCGACGACACTGATCGCGCCCTGCTGCGTGCCCTCGTCGCCGATGCGGGCGCGAAATCCTCCACCCTCGGGCGGCGGCTGGGGCTCAGCCAGCCGGCCACCTGGCGGCGCATCCGGCGATTGACCGAGACAGGCGTGATCGCGGGCCGCAGGCTCGATCTCGATGCAGAAAAACTGGGCTTTGGCGTGACCGTTTTTCTGGGCGTGAAACTGGCCACCAAGGGCCGCGTCAGCCTGGAGGATTTCGAGCGCGCCGTCAGTGCCATCCCCGAGGTGCAGACGGTGCAACACGTCCTTGGCCTCTACGATTACCGCCTGCGCGTCACCGCCCGCGATCTCGCCGATTTCGAGCGCGTGCTGCGCCGCCGGATCATGACCCTGCCGGGGGTGGGCAATGTCGAGGCCAACGTGCTCCTGAGCGAGGAACGCCGCCCCGGCCCGCTGTGACGGGCCGCTCCTCGCCCTGTCGGGCTCCTCGCTGTTTCTCTCTCTCCCCCCCCAGTGCGACATATCGACGAAAGCTCTGGTCATCGGCGGCGGGACAGGTGAGTATTTGGACCAAGAAGATGAACAGATTGCTTTGATTTTCAGGAGGTCCGCCCGATGTCTGCCCTGCTCGATACTGTCGATCCCGACGGGAAGCTGGAATTTTCCGTGGTCTTCACCGACCGCTCGCTCAACCATATGAGCGCGAAGTTCCAGAAGGGGATGCTGGACATCAACGAGGGGCTGAAGGAGGTCTACAACGCCGACGGCGTGGCGATTGTCCCCGGCGGCGGCACCTACGCCATGGAGGCCGTGGCGCGCCAGTTCGCCGCCGGGCAGCCTTGCGTGATCGTGCGCAACGGCTGGTTCTCGTTCCGCTGGACGCAGATCCTGGACGCGGGCGGTTTCGGCGGCGAGGCGACGGTGATGCGCGCGCGCCAGACCGGAAACGAGGCCCATGCCCCCTTCGCGCCCGCCCCCATCGAGGAAGTGA
>CAXBGQ010000335.1:0-2291 GCA_963975135.1 uncultured Nioella sp.
GCTGGTCGGGCTTTCGGGCAACGCGGAACTGGCGCGGATGTTGGACAATATCAACGGGCGCATCCGCTATGTCCGGATGATGGGGCTGTCGATGCTGCGCGCCGATCAGGAGGGGCATCGCCGGATGGCGGCCCATCGCGAGATATTGCAGGCGCTGGCCGCCCGCGATGCAGACCATGCGCTGGCGGTTCTGCGCGGCCATATCGGGATGCGGCGCGAGGATGCCATACAGGCTGTGCGCAACGCGTTTTCCCACATCTATGTGCAGGCAGGGTAACGAGACATGGCCATGACACTGGGCGGCAAGACGGTTTACGGGGCCAGCGTCGGCATCTTGATGCTTGAGACTCGGTTCCCCCGCATCCCCGGCGATATCGGTAATGCGATGACCTGGCCCTTTCCGGTGCAATACCGGGTGGTGCGCGGGGCCACGCCCGACAATGTGGTGCGCGGAACACCCATGGAGCGGCTGACCGATTTCATCGAGGCAGGCCGCGATCTGGTGGCGATGGGCTGTGACGGGATCACCACGAATTGCGGGTTTCTGGGGGTGATGCAGGCCGAGATGGCAGAGGCACTGGGGGTGCCGGTCGCCACATCCTCGCTGATGCAGGTGCCGATGGTCGAGGCGGCCCTGCCGCCGGGCAAACGGGCGGGCATCCTGACGATCTCAGCCGCGACGCTCGGGCCCGAACTGCGCGCCGCGACGGGCGTTGCCCCCGACACACCGGTGATCGGAACCGAGGCCGGGCGCGCCTTTACCCGCGACATTCTGGGCGATGCGCCCGAGATCGACTTTGACGCCTGCCGACTGGACCTGCTGGAGGCAGCGGGCGCGCTGGTAACGCAGCACCCGGAGGTCGGGGCCATCGTGCTGGAATGCACCAATATGGTGCCCTTTGCCGCCGATATCCGCCGCGCCACGGGGCTGCCGGTCTATTCGGTCTACACGCTGGTCACCTGGTTTCAGAGCGGGCTGATGCCGCGCCGGTTTGCCCGCGACCTGGATGATCCGCGCGGGCGAGGTTAGGCGGGCGGACGCAGGAGGCGCAGGAAAAGGTGGCCCATCATCGCGGCATCGGTCAGCGTCGCGCCTTGGCCGTCGGCGCACCAATCCAGACCGCTTTCCTTGATCCACGCCATCGCCTTGTCGAAATCGCCGACGGAGATATCCATCGCGACGATGCCGGGCTCCGTATGCGCATGCAGATCGGGCGGCAAGGGCCCGAAGGTCTGCGCGACCATGCCCCCTGTCTGCACGGTGATGGTCCCGTTCGCCGTGCTGCAGGCAAAACCGCCCGGAACGTCGCGGGGCGGGCCATAGAGCGGGCCAAACAGGGCGCGGAGCGCGGGGTGGTCACTCGCCTCGGCCCGGATCGTCACGCCGGCGATGCCTTGGGCGGTGTTCGGATGGTCCAGCCATTCGGGCACATAGATCAGATCGGGCCGGTGCTGCTGGCACAAAAAGAACGACAGGCGCGGGAAGGTTTCATTGGGCAACAGCGCCAGCGTGGTGCGGGTCCGCCCGCTTGTGCCATCCGGCAGGGTCACGTCGCGGCCAAATTCCAGATAGCCCGCAACGGTAAGGCCCGCGCGTTCGGCGGTCGCGGCATCGGCCCTGCTGTCGGTGCTGTGAAGCGCCGTCAGCGCCACGCCCTCGCGCGCTTGCAAATGGGTATGGATATGGCGGCCAAAGCGGAAATCTCCGGCCGGGGGTTCATCCAGCAAGCCGTCATCATAGATGCCCATGATCTCGATCAAACAGCCCCGAAACATGGCTAGGCTGGTGGACGTGCCCCAGGGGTGCCGCCCCACCGGCGTCATGGCAAAACCAAGCGATATCAATTTGTTGCGCAACGCCGAAATATCATGGACCGCGATCAGAGGGTGGTCGATGCCGAAAGATCCGGTCATGGCGTGCGGGGCGCAAAGCTGACCCGGGCCGGGCCGCGGATCTCACCGCGCGGGCCTGCGACGGTCATCGCCTCGGGCACATCGGCCAGCACCACCGCCCCGGCCCCGATATTGGCCCCGGCCCCGATATGGATATTGCCCAACAGGGTCGCGCGAAACATTGTCGCCGATCACGGCGGTTTCCCCGATCACGCAGCCAAGCCCGTGATCGAGCCACAGCCCCCGCCCGATGCGCGCGCCCGGGTGGATATCGGTGCCAAGCGCGTGGGACAGGGCCGATTTAACCGCCAGCGCAAGGGTGGCATCGCCCTCTGCCCAGATCCGATGCGCGACGCGATGCGCCATGACGGCCTGCGCCCCACGCGAAAAAAGCAACG
>CAXBGQ010000336.1:0-2250 GCA_963975135.1 uncultured Nioella sp.
CAATTCGGCATCGACCCCGACCGCGTTTTCGGTTTCGCCGATTGGGTCGGCGGGCGCTATTCGCTTTGGGGGCCGATCGGGCTAGGCATCATGCTGGCGGTGGGGCCCGAGGATTTTGCGGATTTCCTGTCCGGTGGTCATGCGATGGACACGCATTTCCGCACCGCCGATCTGGCCGATAACCTGCCGGTGCTGCTGGCGCTGGTCGGCATCTGGCACAACCAGATCTGCGGCCACACCACCCGCGCCGTGCTGCCCTATGACCAACGCCTGTCGCGGTTGCCTGCCTATCTGCAACAGCTTGAGATGGAATCGAACGGCAAGCGCGTGGCGATGGATGGCAGCGACCTGACGGTTCCCTCGGGGCCTGTCGTCTGGGGCGAACCCGGCACCAACGGGCAGCATGCGTTTTATCAGCTGATCCATCAGGGCACCCGCGTGGTTCCCTGCGAATTCATGGTTGCCGCCCAAGGGCACGAGCCTGCATTGGCGCATCATCATCGGCTGCTGGTGGCCAATTGCCTGGCCCAATCCGAGGCGCTGATGAAGGGCCGGTCACTGGCCGAGGCGCGCGCGCGCATGGCCGAGGCAGGGCTTGCGGGGGCCGAGCTTGAACGCCAGGCCCGCCACCGGGTGTTTCCCGGCAACCGCCCCTCGACCACGCTGATATACCCGAAGCTGACGCCGCATGTTCTGGGCCAGATCATCGCGCTTTATGAGCACCGCGTTTTTGTCGAAGGGGTAATCCTTGGCATCAACTCGTTCGATCAATGGGGGGTGGAACTGGGCAAGGAGCTGGCGGTCGCGCTGGAGCCGGTATTGCGCGGGGCCGCGTCCGAGGATGGCAAGGACGGGTCGACCCGCGCCTTGGCCGAATATTATCGAAACCATATAGAATAGAGCCAGATTTCAACATGTTACGAAGTGAAGTTAATGGAGCGGGTAACGGGAATTGAACCCGTAACTTAAGCTTGGGAAGCTCGCGTGATACCTTTTCACCATACCCGCGCTCTGAGGGATGGGGATAGCGCTGGCCCGCGCGGGCGTCAATCACCTTTTGGGGCGGTTAGCCCCGCCGCCGTCTGCGCCGCCCGCCACCATTGCCATCGTCGCCGCTGTTGAAGGATGGATTCGGCAAACTCACCACAGAGTTCAGGATCGGGAAAGCATCGACCGCGTTGGGAATGGCCGAGGCATTGACGAAATGTTCCTGAAATTTCGGCTCGACCGCGGTTTCGACCTTATGAATTTGCCCCGATGTGACCTTGTCGAGCGGCGCATCGGGGATCATGCCCAGAACCATCGCGTGTTTCGGGCTGATATGGGCCCCGAAAGCGCCCGCCAGCGTGACCTTGTCGACCTGATCAACACCCATTTCATCCATCAGGAGCTTGGCCCCGGCATAAAGCGCGGCCTTGGCCAGTTGGATGGCGCGGATATCGCCCTGGGTCACGGTGATGCGGGGGCCGCCCACGGCGCTGCCATCATGGACCAGATAGGCATGGGTGCGGCCCTCGGGTTCCATGCGGTCGGTGCCGGTTTGCGCCGCCGATCCGATCAGACCTGCCGCATCCACCAGCCCCGCCATGCGCATTTCGGCCACCGCCTCGATAATGCCCGATCCGCAGATACCGGAAACGCCGGTGGCGGCACTGGCATCGGCAAAGCCGGGATCGTCCGACCAGAGGTCACAGCCGATGATCTGAAACCGCGGCTCCTTGGTCTCGGGGTCGATCTCGATGCGTTCGATGGCCCCCGGCGCGGCGCGCTGGCCCGAGGATATCTGCGCGCCCTCAAAGGCCGGGCCGGTGGGCGAGGAACAGGCCAGCACCTTGTCGCGGTTGCCAAGCAGGATCTCGGCATTGGTGCCGACATCGACCACCAGCACCAGATCCTCGGAGAGGTTCGGCTCTTCGGACAGGGCGACGGCGGCGGCATCGGCCCCGACATGGCCCGCGATGCAGGGCAGAATATAGACCTGCGCCTGTGCGTTGAGCGCGCCCAGATCCAGCGACCGGGCGGGCAGGGTGAGCGATGAGGATGTGGCCAGCGCAAACGGGGCCTGTCCCAGCTCAACCGGATCAATCCCCAACAAAAGATGATGCATGACCGGGTTGCAGACGAACACCGTCTCAAGGATCAGGGTCGGATCGATGCCGCCCTCGGTCGCGATTTCAATGGCCAGCGTGTTGATGGCCTCGCGCACGGCCTGCGTCATTTCCTTGTCGCCGCCGGGGTTCATCATGGCAT
>CAXBGQ010000337.1:0-2242 GCA_963975135.1 uncultured Nioella sp.
GCAAATTCGCGTCTGACCTGCCAGATCAAGGTCACCGACGCGCTGGACGGTCTGGTTGTGCGGATGCCCGAAAAGCAGATCTGATGCGGCGGTGGGGTCCTCTCGCGGCCCTTGCCGGGCTGCTGATGCCCGGGGTGGCGCTGGCCTGCGAGACCGCGCCCCACCAAAGCACCGAGATGCCCGAAAGCGTGGTGTTTTCGGGCCCCGAGGGCACCGGCCTCTGGGCGGCATGGTATGACGCGCCCACCACACGCTACACCCACGGCGTGTTGGGCGATGCGATCGAGGCGGGCGCGCTTTATGCCTATGCCGCCGGGGCCGCCGATGAATGCGATGTGATCGGTATCGTTCTGGATCCGCGGTTTGTGTTCGAGGATGTCGGCCCGCGTCTGGCCGATCTCGATGGCGATGGCGTGAACGAGGTCATCACGGTGCGCTCCAGCCTGAGCCAGGGCGCGCAACTGGCGGTCTATGGCGCGGGCGATGACGGCTCCGCGCTGACGCTCCTTGCCGCGACCCCCTTTATCGGCCAGCCCAATCGCTGGTTGGCCCCGGTTGGTGCCGCAGATCTGGATGGCGATGGCCGCATGGAGATCGCCTATATCGACCGCCCGCATCTGGCGCGCATCCTGCGGGTCTGGCGGTATCAGGATGCCACCCTGTCCGAAGTCGCGACGCTTGGTGGCCTGACCAATCACCGCATTGGCGAGGCGTTCATTTCCGGCGGCATCCGCACCTGCGGCGCGTTCCCGGAGATGATTGTGGCCACCACCGATTGGTCGCGCCTGATCGCGGCGGTTTTTGACGGGTTGGCGATCACCACACGCGATCTCGGGCCATGGAATGAGGCCAGCGTGGCGGCGGCCCTGGCTTGCGAAGCGCCCTGACTGGTCCCGTGGCGGCGGCCGCCTGACCTTGACGCAGGGTGCGGTGATCCGCTTGGATCGGTAAACGCATCACGCCGTTTGCAGGTTCAGGAGCCAGTTATGAAATATACCAAGCTCACCGAGGATGCCGATGGGCTGTCCTATTTCACCGAATGTCAGGCCGAGCTGCCGGAACGCGATTTCGTGCCGCCCGCCGCGCCGCTCTTGATTTCCGATATTCTGCCCGCGACGGGCATGGTGTTTCTGACGCTGCCCGCCGGTTGGCGCGGCATTCAGCATCCGTCACCGCATAAACAGATCGCGGCGATCCTGTCGGGGCGGTTCCGGGTTGTGGCCGGGACCGGGGAGGCGCGGGATTTTTGTGCCGGGGATCTGTTCTGGATGGAGGACACGACCGGGCCGGGCCATGCCTCATCTGCCGAAGGCGGCACCCCGGTGACCATGGTGATCACGCAGCTATCCTGAAGGCCCGTGGGCGCGCAGACTCAATCGGCAAGCGCCCGCCAGCCGATATCGGAGCGGTTGAAGCCTTCCGGCCAATCCACCCGATCCACCAGCGCATAGGCCCGCGCCTGCGCCTCGGCCAGGCTTTCCCCCCGCGCCGTCAGGCCCAGAACCCGCCCGCCATTGGCCAGATACTGCCCGTCGGCGCGTCGTGTCCCGGCGTGAAAGCACATCTCGTGGCTGGTTTCGGGCATGTCATCCAAACCGTTGATCACGCTGCCCTTGGCGTAGCTTCCGGGATAGCCATCGGCGGCCATCACCACACACATGGCATGATCATCGGCCCAGTTCACCGCCATATCCGCCAGCCGCCCCTGGGCCGCGGCCAGCATGAGGTCGAGCGCCTGCGCGCCCAATCGCAACATCAGGCATTGGCATTCGGGATCGCCAAAACGCACGTTGTATTCAACCAGCCTGGGCTTGCCGTCCTCGATCATTAGACCCGCGTAAAGCACGCCCTGATAGGGCATTCCACGCTTTGCCATCTCGGCCATGGTCGGGCGGATGATCTCTGCCAGTGCGCGTTCGGCTATCTCGTCTGTCAGCACCGGTGCGGGAGAATAGGCCCCCATGCCGCCCGTGTTCGGCCCGGTATCGCCGTCAAAGGCGCGTTTGTGATCCTGCGCGGTGCCGATGGGCAACACGGTTTCGCCATCGCAGAGCACGAAGAAACTGGCCTCTTCGCCCTCAAGAAAATCCTCGATCACCACTTCCGCCCCGGCCCCGCCAAAGGCCCCGGCGAACATGTCGTCGATGGCCGCGAGCGCCGTGGCCTCATCCATCGCCACGATCACGCCCTTGCCCGCCGCCAGCCCGTCGGCCTTGACCACGATGGGCGCGCCCTGCGCGCG
>CAXBGQ010000338.1:0-2227 GCA_963975135.1 uncultured Nioella sp.
CCCCCGCCGATGCAGGCCCCTTTGCGATGAGCCGCTCTGATTTGCGCATCACCGTTCTGGGCGACGGCACCGCCATCGACATCCAGGGCTGTCGCGGCTGACAGAACCCTTGCGCCTCAAACGCGGCGCAGGCTGACCACGCCATGCAGGGCCAACCCGGCCAACCAGACGCCGAGACAGATAATCGCCGCCCCGGCCGCAAAGACCATGAACGCGCCGCTCATTCCCGCCACCGCCGCAGGCAAAACGCCCGCCAGGGGCGCATAGATCGCACCGCTCAGCAGAACCGCGCCGATCGTGACCGCGAAAAGCGCCACGACAGCCATCCCCGCCACACCGACACCAGCCAGCATCCCCGGTGCGCGCGCCGCCGCTGTCAGGGAACGGCGAAACGCCAGTATCTGCCGCCCGACATCCTGCTGCATCGCAATGATCGACGGCACCACCAGCATCACCACAACCAACCCGAACCCCAGCCCGTAAACCAGCGTGATCACCGTGGGTTTGAGAAACTGCGCCTGGCTTGAGCTTTCGTAAAGCAGCGGCGACAGCCCCAGAACCGTGGTCAGTGTAGTCAGAAGAACCGGCCGCAACCTGTCGGTGGTCGCATCGACAATCGCGGGCACCAGCCCGCGATCCCTGGCATATTCATCCACCGTCGTCACCAGCACGATGGAATCGTTGATAATGATCCCCGTCATGCCGATCAGGCCGACGACCGTGAACATGCTCAGCGGCACACCCCACGAGTTATGCCCGTAAATGGTACCAATCAGGCCAAAGGGAATGATCGCCATCACCACCAGAGGCCGGGTCCAGCTGGCGAATATCCAGGCCAGCACTAGGTAGATCCCGATCAGGGTGAGCGCCAGGCCCACCATCGCATCGCCCAGAAAATCATTCTCCTGCTCCGACAAACCGGCCAGCCGATATCCGATCCCATAATCAGCCTCGACCTGCGGCAGGATCACATCGCTGAGCGCGGTCATCACCGCTTCGGCGCGGGCCGGATCATCCTCGGATATGTCGCCGGTGACCGACACCAGCCGCAGCCCGTTTTCGCGCCGGATCGTCGAAAACCCAGACCGCGAGGTGACCGAGACCAGATCGGCCAGCGGCACGTATTCGCCCGATCCGGCCCGCAACAGCGTCCGGTCCAGGAAATCGGCGGTCAGCTCGCCCGCCGGCAATTCCACCCGGATCGACGCGGTGCGCACGCCGGAGGGAAACGTCGCCGCTTCGATCCCGTTCAGGCGGTTGCGCAAGACCCGGCCGAGCGAGCCGATATCAAAGCCAAGCGCCTGCCCCTGAGGGGTCAACTCAAGGATCAGCTCCTCCCGGTCATAGGCAAGCGTATCCTCCAGCGCCGAAACCTCGGGAAAGGCGCGCAGAGCGGTCTGAATGGCCAGCGCGGCCTCCTTCAACACCTCCGCCTCGGCCCCGAACAGCTGCACATCCAGCGCATCGCCACCCGGCCCGCCGCGATGGCCCCGGAAACTGATCGCCTCGACCAGCGGGTTATCGCGCACCTCGTCCTGCAAATCGGCGACAAACTGAAAACTGGAATAGGGCCGCAGATCGGGGTCGATCAATTCGATCGCGATCGAGCCCAAAAGATCCGCGTCCTTGTTCTCGGCCACCGCCAGCCCCCGACCGGTCGAGCCGCCGATCTCGGCCAGCACGTAATCCAGCGGGCTGGTGCCGTATTCCTCCTCATAGCGCGCGGCGACGGCATCCGTGGCGCGCTGCAACTCACGCATCATCGCCAGGCTGTCGGCGCGGCGCGCCCCCTCCAGCATGGCGAAATTGCCCGACACGCTGCTTTGCTCGGGGGCGTTGAAAAACCGCCAGGTGACATCGCCACGCACGAACACCGCGATCTGGCTGGCCAGCACCACGATCACGGCGGCCAGTACCGGATACCGGGCCCAGATCACCAGTCTGATAAAGCGCCGGAACAGGGTATCGCGGACCCAGGTGAACCCGATATTGACCACCCGCGACGGCCAGTCATACCAATGTTCCTTCGCTGAATGCGCCAGCGCATGGGCCATGTGGTTGGGCAGGATCAGGAAACATTCCACAAGACTCGCGATCAACACCACGATCACGGTAAAGGGGATGTCGGCGATCAATTCGCCAAAGCGCCCCCCGATGGCCACCAGCCCGGCAAAGGCCAGCACCGTGGTGATGGTGGCAGAAAACACCGGGGCTGCCATGCGGCGGG
>CAXBGQ010000339.1:0-2188 GCA_963975135.1 uncultured Nioella sp.
GCCCCCTTTCAAATTGATGAACCTCTGATTGTCTGGATCAATCAGGGGCTGATGACCCTGTTTTTTGTGCTGGTCGGGGTCGAGATCAAGCGCGAATTGCTGGAAGGGCACCTGTCCAGCCTGCGCCGCGCGGCTTTGCCCGCGATTGCGGCCTTTGGCGGGATGGTGGTCCCTGCGCTCATCTATATTGTCATTGCCGCCGGGGATGGCGCTTCGCTCAGGGGGTGGGCGATCCCGATGGCAACGGATATTGCGCTGGCGCTTGCGTTCCTGTCGCTGTTGGGGTCCCGCGTTCCGGTCGGGTTGAAGGTGTTTCTGATGGCCCTGGCCATATTCGACGATCTCGGCGCGGTTGCCATCATCGCGGTGTTTTACGGCGAGGAAATTCAGGCGGTGCCGATGATCCTTGCCCTTGTGACATTCGCGGTGATGATGGGTCTGAACCGAACGGGACATGCCCGGCCGCTGGCGTTATCGGTGCTTGGGGCCGTGCTGTGGCTGACCATGTTCCAATCCGGGATCGAGGCCGCGCTTGCCGGCGTTCTGATTGCCGCGGCGGTGCCCAATGGGGCCAGGAAAATCTGCGCGCCATCGCCGCTCTTGCGGACGGAACGGCTGCTGCATCCCTGGGCCAGCCTTTTGATTGTGCCGCTATTCGGGTTTTTCAATGCCGGTGTCAGCATCGAGGCCGAGACCCTGGGCAATGCCACCGGCGGAGTCTCTCTGGGGGTGTTCTTCGGTCTCTTCCTGGGCAAGCAGGTTGGCGTGTTTGGGGCAACCTGGGCCGCGGTCAGATTGCGGATCGGTCTTTTGCCACCAGGGGTCGGGTTTTTGCACATCTATGGCGCTGCTCTCTTGGCGGGGGTCGGGTTTACCATGGGCCTTTTCGTTACCGCGCTGGCCTTTGAAACGCCTGAGATGGCCGCAAGCGCGCGGCTGGCAATTCTGGCGGGATCCAGCCTGTCAGCCGTAGCCGGATTGGGTGTCTTGTGGTTTGCACAGAGCGATCCCACGACACGCCCGGCAGAGCCTCCCGCAGGCGGGATCTGATCGGTCGGATCCGCAAGGGCCCGAAAAAAACGATTTGACTTATATCGACAACACACAGACGCTTTCCTGCGAGGGTCTGGATTATGCTGAACAGCCATTTTTCATTATTGCTTGCCAGGATTGCGCGGCGCAGCCGCCTTTTGGTTCTGGCGCTAATGTCTGTCGGTATGTTTCTCACGGCGGTGCATTCCGAGCCCGCCCGCGCGGTCGACCCTGCTGCAGCCACCACAGAATTTGTGTTGAGTGACCCCGGCGCACCGACCGGCTTTCCCGTGAGCGCCCTGGTGGCACCGACCGCCACCTGCCCGCCGCAACCCTCGTGCCACCACGGCCAGCCAATGGTCAGTATCGTGGCAGACACGGCCGACGCGCCGACGCAGGGCAATTTCCTGCGACTTCTCCCCGTCCCGGTCCAAGCCACCGGGCGCCGCGCCAGCCTGGATCACCCGCCGCCGATTGCCTGACATTTCCGGCGTTTGCAGATCCGCGTTACAGGCGTTCCCTACTCAAACTGTAACGCATTACACCCGGCAACGTCTTGATACTGAACCCGTGAATACGCGGGCCGAACCATCGTTACGACACGATGGTCAGCTTCAAGGAGTGAGAAAAATGTCAGATTCAAGACCCATCCGCATCTATCCGGTCGCTATGGCGCTTGGCATCCTGCTGTCGCTCAGCTTTGCCTTGTGCGTTGTCTTTGGCCTGCTGTTTCCGAACGTCACCATGTATCAGGCCTGGTTGCCGCTCTTGCCCGGCGTCACCTGGATCAGCTGGTCCAGCGCAATTCTGGGACTGGTCGAGACCTTTGCCTATGGCTGGTATATCGCGCTGATCGTTGTGCCCGCGCTGAACTTCTTTTCACGGCGGGCGGCGGCATGAACATGCAGACCTCAATCGACCGGCTGGTCGCGGCGATGACGGATGTGCCCGCGCCGTCGCGCGTGGGCATTGCCCCCCTGCCCGACCCGGCCGCCTATGGCCGGGATCTGTGGGAACGTTCGGTGCTGTTTCTGGACACGTTGCGCGAGCGGGCCGATAACATGATCGCGCATGAGCGCGCGGGGATGCCGCCGCTCTTGGATTTCAAATACGAAACCCTGCTGGATGCGCGGCAGTTCGAGCGCCCGGCCAATTA
>CAXBGQ010000340.1:0-2158 GCA_963975135.1 uncultured Nioella sp.
TGGTGAATATCTCATCCATCGCGGGGACCGGCGGTAATGCCGGCCAGATCAACTATGCCGCCGCAAAGGCCGGTATCTTGGGTGTCACCCGGACGATGGCCAAGGAATGGGGCCGTTACAAGGTCAATGTCAACGCGGTGGCCTTTGGCCCGATCCGCACGCGGCTGACCGAAGGCAGCGCCGCGGGCGACAGCACAATCAAGGTGGAAGACCGCGAAATCAAGGTCGGCGTGAACCCCGATCTTCTGTCCCAGATGGAACGTATGATCCCGCTGGGCCGGGTCGGCACCCCGCAAGAGGCGGCCGGCGCGGTCTATTTGTTCTGTACGCCCGAATCGAACTTCATTTCGGGTCAGCACATCATTTGCGGCGGCGGCTTCACGATCTGACCCACGCCAGCCAAACCACGTATTCGGGCCTTGGCTGGCGACCGGCATTTCCGGCGGCCGTATGACGATTACCCGGACGGGATTTGCCACAAATTCCAATCCAATACGTTCGGGACGATTGACTCATCGGCACCAATCACCTAACAGGTGTTAGTTAGGCAGTGTACCGTAAAGAGACCCCATGGCGAATACCACAGCGCGCAAGCTCAACGAGATCCCCCGGAGGGCGGTCGGGCGTGATGGCGTGCTGGATATTGCGGCGCGGCTCTTCCGCGAACAGGGCTATGGGTCCGTGTCACTCAGAAAAATCGCCGAGGCCGCAGGGATCAAGGCGGGCAGCATATATTACCATTTCGGCTCCAAGGACGAGATCGTCGCGGGCGTTCTGGATGCAGGCATTCAGGTCGTTCACGAGAGCATGCGCCAAGCCGTTTCCGCCTTGCCCGAGGGCGCCGGCGCCGAGGCGATCCTGCGGGCAGCGATCGGGGCGCATCTGCGCGCGCTTCTGGACGTCAGCGATTATTCCTCGGCCAATGTGCGCATTTTCGGGCAGGTGCCGCAATCCGTCCGCGATGCCAATCTGCACACGCGCCGGGCCTATGAGGCCGAATGGGACAACCTGTTGTCCCGGCTTCAGGCAGACGGCGCGCTGAAAAGCGACGTGGACATCCGCCGCCTGCGCCTGATGTTGATCGGTGCGCTGAACGCCACGCTGGAATGGTTCGATCCGCACCGCGGCAGCGCAGAGGCGCTGTCACGCACCTATGCCGATGTGTTCCTCAACGGAATACTTGAAAGACAGGAGACCTGACACATGGCGCGCCTTGAAACAGCAGTGCTGACCGCATCAGAGATCTACGCACGCAATCACCAGGCGCAAAGCGCGCGGGTCGAGACGCTGCGCGCGCGGATTGCCGAGGCCACCTCGGGCGGGCGCCCCGATATGGTCGAGCGCCACCGCAAGCGCGGCAAGCTGCTGGTCCGCGAGAGGATCGACTTGCTGGTGGATCCGGGCACGGCGTTTCTGGAACTGTCGTCGCTCGCGGCCTACGGGCAATACGGCGGCGAGGTGCCCGGTGCGGGGATCGTGACCGGCATCGGCATCGTTCATGGCCTACCCTGCATGATCATCGCCAATGATGCGACGGTCAAGGGCGGCTCTTTTTACCACGAGACGGTGCAAAAGCACATCCGCGCCCAGGAAATCGCGGCGGAAAACCGGCTGCCTTGCCTTTATCTGGTGGATTGCGGCGGGGCCTATCTGCCCGAGCAGGACCGGGTCTTTCCCGATGCCCGCCATTTCGGCAATTCCTTCTATCGCCAGACCAACATGTCGGCCAGCGGCTTGCCGCAGATCTCGGCCGTGTTCGGCGGCTGCACGGCAGGCGGGGCCTATATTCCCGCGCTGTCGGACGAGGTCATCATGGTGCGCGGCAACGCGCGCATCCATCTGGGCGGCCCCTCGATCGTTAAGGTGGCGATCAACGAAGTGGCCGATGGCGAAACCCTGGGCGGGGCCGAAATGCACACGCGCGTCTCGGGCGTGTCCGACCATCTGGCCGAGGACGAATACCATGCGCTGGCGTTGATGCGCGACATCGTGGCAGAACTTGGTCCATCGCGCCCGATGCAGCCCGACGCAGCCCCCGCGCCGCCCGCGCATGACCCGTCAGAATTGCTCGGCATCATCAGCGCCGACCGCAAGCAGCCCTATGACATGCGCGAGGTTCTGCTGCGCATGATCGACGCGGGCGAGTTCCGCGAATTCA
>CAXBGQ010000341.1:0-2136 GCA_963975135.1 uncultured Nioella sp.
ATCCCAGCAATGTGGTCTTTCTCTCGGATCGCGAGGACTGGCAGTTCAACACGATCGGGCCCGTCCCCGAACCCGCGATCGAGGCCATCAGCGCCACCAGGCAATACCCGCTGGACCGCCTGCGCCCGATGAATGCCGTCCGCGAAAGCCTTGGCCCGACGATGGAGATCCTGCGCGTCGAGACCGACGGGGAGGCGCAGGAATTTGTCACCAATATCGGATTGATCGCGGCGGCGGGCTGGCGGGTCTGGGTGCTGACCCCGACGGTGTATGCAATCCGGCAGGCGCGTCAGGTGCTGGCGCTGATGATCCTGGCCGCCCTGTTCGCCGGGCTTGCGGGCGCGCTATACCTGCAACGCCGGGCGCGGCTTCTGGAACGGCTGGCGCAACAGCGGCTTTATCAGGAAATGCTGGAGGCGCGGGTGGTCGAACGCACTGCCGATCTCAACGATGCCAACACCCAGCTGACCCAGGAGGTCGAGGAGCGCCGCGCCACCGAGGCCCGCCTGCGCCGCACCCAAAGCGAACTGGTTCAGGCCGGCAAGCTGGCGGCACTTGGCCAGATGTCGGCGGGCCTGAGCCATGAGTTCAACCAGCCGTTGGCGGCGGTAAAGGCCTATGCCGAAAACGCCGCGACGTATCTCGACCGCGACCGGCCTGATGAGGCCCGCAAGAATGTCGGCCTGATCTCGCAGATGGCCGATCGCATGGCCGCGATCTCGAAACACCTGCGCAATTTCGCGCGGCGTCCGCAGGAACAAATCGGCCCGATCCCACTCTTGTCGGTGCTGGATGACGCGCTGGCGTTGATGGCGGGCCGGATTTCGGCGGCGCGGGCCGAGATCGTCTTTGACCGCCCAGAGGCCGAGATCATGGTGATGGGCGGTCAGGTGCGGCTGCAACAGGTGCTGGTCAATCTGCTGTCCAATGCGCTGGACGCGATGGAGGATCAGCCCCGCCCGCGCATCGAGATCGAAATCGCCGCGACGGGTACGCGCTGGCAGGTGCGGGTGCGTGATCACGGCGCAGGCCTGTCGCAATCCGCCGAGGCGCAGCTCTTCGATCCGTTCTTTACCACCAAACGCCCCGGCAAGGGGTTGGGGTTGGGGCTGTCGATCTCCTACAATATCGTGCGCGATTTCGGCGGTACGCTGTCGGCCCATAACCATAAAGATGGCGGTGCCGTTTTCGTTGTCGATCTGACAGCAGCCGCCGCATCGGGTGAGGTGGCCGCCGAATGAGCCAGGAGACCATCCTCTTTGTCGATGACGAGGACCACCTGCGTCTGGCCGCCGCGCAAAGCCTTGAACTTGAGGATCTGAGCGTCGCCTGTTTTGCCGATGGCGCGGCGGCGCTGGCCCATGTGGCGCGCGATTTCGCGGGCGTTCTGGTCACCGATATCCGGATGCCGGGCATGGACGGGCTGACGCTGATGGCGCGCGCGCTGGAGATCGACCCCGAGATCCCGGTCATTCTGGTCACCGGCCATGGCGATATCGACCTGGCGGTGCAATCGATGCGCGACGGTGCTTATGATTTCGTCGAAAAGCCCTACGCGCCCGCGCGCCTTGTCACCACCGTGCAGCGGGCGCTGGACAAACGCCGCCTGACGCTGGAAAACCGCATGTTGCGCAGCCAGGTCGGCGGGCGCGACGCGATCGAAGCGCGGCTGACCGGGCGTTCCGAGGGCATGGTGCGCCTGCGCGGCCAGATCCGCGCCATCGCCGCGACCGAGGCCGATGTGCTGATCGAAGGGGCCACCGGCACCGGCAAGGAGGTCGCCGCGCGCGCCCTGCATCGCGGTTCGGCCCGCTCGGGCAGGCCGTTCGTGCATATCAACTGCGCCGCCCTGCCCGCCGCCCTGATCGAAAGCGAGCTCTTTGGCCATGAAGCCGGAGCCTTTGCTGGAGCCACAAGGCCGCGCTATGGCCGGTTCGAACATGCCCGCGGCGGCACGGTGTTTCTCGATGAGATCGAAACCATGCCCCAGCCCTTGCAGGCCAAGCTGCTGCACGCGATCCAGAACCGGGTCATCACCCGGCTTGGCTCGAATGACCCCGTGGATCTGGACGTGCGGTTCATCGCGGCCAGCAAACAGGATCTGAAGGCAGCCGCAGCGGCGGGCGATTTCCGCGC
>CAXBGQ010000342.1:0-2121 GCA_963975135.1 uncultured Nioella sp.
TAGGGCCCGCGCGGCTGGATCTGGCGCAGCTCGGTTATATAGTCCCGCGCGGCCTCCGCGATGGAGCGATGTGGCGGCGCGTCGCCAAAGAGACCGCGCGCCTGTAGCCCGTAAAATGGCCGGTCGGTGCCCAGAAGATGGGCCAGATGGCGCAGGTTCAGAACATTGCCAAACATCCCCGCGACCAGGAAAAACGGCGTGCGCGGCCCGCCCTCGCCCTGATGCATCGGCACCAGATAGGTGAACCGGCGGGCGGGCTTCTCCGCGCGTGTATCCGCGCGCTCCTCACCCTTGTCGGATACGGCTCCGCTGGCGACAATCAGTTCGGCGCATTTTCGGATGGTCGGGGCCTCGAACAGCACCGAAATGGGGAAATCCACCCCCCAGGTTTTGCGGATCGTCGCAAAGAGGCGCACGGCAATCAGGGAATGACCGCCGAGATCAAAGAAACTGTCCTCGGCCCCGACCTCTGCAATCCCCAGAAGATCACGCCAAAACCCCGCCAGCTTTTCCTCGATCTCG
Source organism: uncultured Nioella sp. (assembly GCA_963975135.1). Lineage (GTDB taxonomy): Bacteria > Pseudomonadota > Alphaproteobacteria > Rhodobacterales > Rhodobacteraceae > Alterinioella. The sequence continues at coordinate 523 of CAXBGQ010000342.1, forward strand.
CCTTCGGGGGCCACAAAGGCGCTGTCCAGATCGGGGCGGTCAAATTCAGCCTCGGCTCCAGTGCTGGCCATGTCCTGTCCGGCCTGACGGATCAGCGCATCAAGTGGCAGCGAGGTAATCACCACCTGCGACAGGTCCGAGGCAAGCGCGCGCAAAAACGCCTCGGCCCCTTCCTCGGGGCGGATGCCTTGCGCGATATTGTGGCGCAAGCGGTCCTCGGCGGGCGATAGCGGGCGCGGGCTGTCAACATCTTTGGGGGCCGCCGCTGAGGGGGCGGCAAAGGCAATTCCGCCCGCCATCCGGCGCAGCGAAAGGCCGGTTATCGCGACGCAGACCGTGCCATCGGGGGCGGCCAGCGTTATGTCGAAACCGGCGGTCGCGTGATCGGCCCGATTGTCATTGGCGCTGCGGATGTAGGAAATAACTTCGCCCGGCAAGTCTTTGAATATCTTGACGGATGCGTAGTTGACCGGCACCCATAGGGCGCTGCCGTCGTAGCCGGAAATCAGATCCATCGCCCAACCGGTGGCAATGTCCATCAGGCCGGGATGGAGCGCCATATCGGTGGGACCGGGCAAGGCCAGACGGGCCAGACCTTCGCCATCGCCGAGCCGCGTTTCGCGCAATACGCGCCACTGCGGACCAAAGCGCAGATGCGCCTCTTGCGGCGATGTCAGCGCGCCACCTTCCGCGGCATTGATCGGCGCGCCAAGACGCGCCTCGATGGCGGCGATATCCAGCCGGTCGGGGGGGATTTGCGGCAGAAGGCTGATCTCGGCCTCGGCGTTAATTTCCCATGCCCCGTTGCCGGTCCGCGCCTCGACCGTGAACCCATAGCCCTGTTCGCTGCGCGGCAGGGTCAGGCGCATGGCTGTCTCAGTCCCGTCTGGCGTGCGCAGGGGGCGCAAAAACCACAGATCGCGGATCTCGAACGGCCCTCGTTCGCCCTGCCCCTGCAAAGCCTCAGCCGCCAGTTCCAGATAACCGGTACCAGGCAACAGCGCGTCGCCCGCACCGGTGCGGTGATCGTCCAGAACCCACCGGTCGGCGGGCGTCCAGGCGGCGGTAAAGCGGCGATTGCCGTCCCGGTCGAACCCGGCCGCATCCAGAAGCGGCAGATCGACCGGCACCGGTGCGGGCGGCTCAGAGACGCGGGCCTGCATCGCCTCGGCGGCCATGCCGACACCCGACCAGACACCCCAGTCGACCGCCAGCACGCGGGTCTTGCCGCCCGTGCGCGATTTCGCAAAGGCGTTGAGATATTCATTGGCCGCGACGTAATCGACCTGACCGGCGGGCGCGGTGGCGGTGGAACTGGAGGAAAACAGCACCATCCAATCGAGGCTGCCATCCGGGAACAACTGATCCAGCACCTGGGTGCCGTGGATTTTCGGGGTAAAGACATCCTCGATACTCAGCGGCGATTTCGCCAATATCGGTGCATCATCGATCACGCCGGCCCCATGGATAACGCCGTGGATATCACCGAACCGGGCTTTGGCTTCGGCCAGCGCGCTGCGCATTTCCTCGATATTTGCGGTATCGGCGGCCAGGGTCATGATCTCGCCGCCCGCCGCCTCAAGACGCTCCACCGTGCGG
>CAXBGQ010000343.1:0-2119 GCA_963975135.1 uncultured Nioella sp.
AACCGTCCGAGAAAAAAGCGCGTGAGAAGGCCGAAGCAATTCGCCGTGCTCGCAAACTGGCTCGGAAAAAAGCGCAGCGCGAGGGGATGCTCTAAGACCCTCAGGCTTTGCGAACCGGCCGGGGGCAACCCCGTCCAAAAAAGACTTCCCCCGCGCCTTCCGGTTCGGGGGTTTTCTTTTTTTCGGCCCGGATGTCAGCGCAATCGCAGCCTTGCCCCCGGAACAAAAAAAGCCCCCGGTCGAAACCGGAGGCTTTTCAAATTTCCTGATCGACGATGGCTCAGCTGCCGCCATCGGCCTCGATTTCCGCGGCCCGCAGCAGGCGCAGTTCGGTGGCTGCCTGACGGCCCAGGATCTCACGATTATTGTCGCTGTCATCGTCAAAGATGCGCGTGGTGCGCACGCCCGGCAATTCGGCAAAGGCATCCATCGCGCGGCGCGGGAACCAGGAGGTGCCGATGCTTTCAAAGCCCGGCACCTGTTGTAGCATGCGGGTGATGGAAATCGTGCATTGTGCTTTGGGCACGGCCCCGTATTCCTGCACCAGCCGGCTCAGCTGTGCGGCAACCTCGGGCGTCACATCGAGTTCCTGCGCCACAATATGATAGGTCTCGCGGGCATGATAATCGGTGTAGAAATCCAGCAATTGCGGAGTCATCCCGTAAATCACGTCATTGCGCTCCGGGGCCGCCGGGTGGCGCCAGGTCCCGGCAGGGTCGAACAATAGCCGTTGTTCGCCGTCGATCATCAACGCCAGATGGCCGCCCGCGCCGGAGCGGTTCGAGATCATGGTGTATAGCGTGATGGTCGGGCTGCCCGGCGGCGCATAGCGGGCGCGCGCGACGGCCTCATCGGGGGCCCAGACAGCCTCACCCGCGCAGGCGGCAAGACCCAAGAGCAGCCCGAGCGCCAGATATGCGCGCCGGAAAATCATTGGAAGAACAGCGCCAGAAAGACCACAATCGCGATACAGAGAATGATCGCATTGGTCAGGAATTTGACAAAACCGTTAAAGGTATCCTCTTGCGAGTGGATATCCATTTCGCCGTGCTTATGTCCGGTATCAGCCATTTTTTTCTCACGTCCCGTTCGCTTTATATGATGTTGCGTTTTGGATAGCCGATTTCGCCTGCCCTGTCACGGGGCCGCAGGCATCCCGTCGCCCGATTGTGACCGGCTTACCGGCCCTAACCGGAGGCGATGTCCAGCATCAAAGCGCAATGGTCGGACACCTCGGGGCTGGCCACCACGTCAAACCGGGATACCGGCACCGCGCTGCCCACCAGCATATAATCGGCAAAGCGTCCGGGTTTGGCATAAAGACTGCTGCGGGTTCCGGCATGGCCCCGCCCGGTGACAAGGTCATGCAAGCCGATGCCCGCCAGAACGTCAAAGGTCGCGCTGTCGGGCAAAACGTTGAAATCACCGCAGGCGACGACATCATCGCCCGCCTCCGACAGGCCCGCAATCATCGCCGCAAAGCGCCCGGCCTGTGCCAATCGCGCCGGGCTGTCGCCCTTTCCATCCAGATCGCGCAGCCCGTGCATATGGGTCACCACGACGGCGCGATCGCGGGCATGATCCCAGACCCTTATGCCATGCGCATTGCGCGACCGGGGATGCTCGCCGAAGCCATCCGCGCCGTAGGATTTATGCACGAACCCCTGCGCCTGGCCGATGATCGGCAGCGTTGCCCGCGCGAACGTCGCCAGCCCCCATTGCGAGGGCACCGGCACATCGCCATCCCACAGCTCCCCTTGCGCCGCCGGGCAAAACTGCCCGGCATGATCCGGCAGGGCGGCGGCGATGTCACGAAACAGGTTGGCGCGCTGGTCCAACACATGGGTGCCATCACGATAAGTCAGCCAATCCTTGCCGCTCTCGGGGCTGTGGGTGACCTCTTGCAAGCACAGGATATCCGGAGATGCCGCGCGCAGATACGCGATCAGCGCGTCGTGCAGCTTACCACCCCAGGCATTCAGACACAGAATACGCATCAAACGGGCGCGTCGTTTTCCAAATCCGCCGCCAACCGGAACCCGATCCGCTGTGCCGGTTGGTCGGGTTCTTGTTTCGGCAGGGCGCGCAGGGTGACGCTCACCTGGCTGACATGCTGGAT
>CAXBGQ010000344.1:0-2098 GCA_963975135.1 uncultured Nioella sp.
CCGCGCATGAAGGCCAGCGGCGCGATCTCGATCTGCTTTTCCTCGATCAGCCGGGCCAATTGCTTGCCCGGCAGAAAATCGTTCAGCGCATCGTAAAGCGGCTGCATGTAAGGATCGACCTTGTCCTTCATGTCGCCGGGCAGAAAGCCCAGCCTCTCGCCCGCCTCGACCGCCGGGCGGCTGAGGATGATCTTGTCGACATGGCCGTTGATCATCTGGTTCACCGCCACCGCGACCGCCAGATAAGTCTTGCCGGTGCCAGCAGGCCCGATGCCAAAGGCCAGTTCATTGGCATAAAGCGCGCGTACGTAATCCTGTTGCGCCTTGGTGCGCGGCTCGACCGTTTTCTTGCGCGTCTTGATCTCAAGATCGTCGCTCTGAAACATCTCGATCTGGTCACCATCGCGCGCGCCGGTGCCCTCGGCCGAGTTTCCAAGCCGCACGATGGCGTCGATATCACCGGGGCTGAGCCCGCGCCCCGCCTCGGCACGTTCATAGAGGGTTTCCAGCACCTTACCGGCCTCGACACGGGCCCCACCCAGAATATCGACGGCATTGCCGCGGCGGATAATCTGCACATCCATCAGATGCTCGATCTGCGCCAGATTGCGGTCAAACTCGCCGCATAGGGCGATCAACAGCCGGTTGTCGGGGAATTCCAGGGTCAGTTCAGGCGGAGTCTCGGCGGAAGGCTGAGACAGAGTGGTGGTCGCCAAGGGCGTCTCCCGTCAGTCAAGGTCCTGTGCCCACTGTGGCAAGCCCGCCGGGGCATGGCAACACCTATAGCACTTTCGGAAATCCCTGAATCACTCAACGCTGCCTGAAATCAAAGATTTCAACGCGTTGGGTGATGCACCCTTGCTTCGGGAATTCCGGGTACTGCCTTCGCGGACGGATCGCCCGGAAAAGACTTCGCCATCAGGTGAACAGCAAAAGAGCGGCCCGATATCAGAACCGCCCCCTTGTTCAAATTCGACCGAGGCCTTTACGTGCGCGGCACGCGATCGCGAATACCGGCCCCGGACTGCGTGTCGCCAATAATCGAGTTTGGCGGGGCCACATCGGTGCAGACCGGCAGGCCGCTGACCGGGTCGCGCCGACGCGACCAGTAGCCTTCCAGGCCATCGTCGATCATCCAGATCTGACATCCATCAGGATCGATATAGATGCCAGCCTGCATCGTGCTGAGCGGTCCGGCATCGCGGCCCCGGTCATCACCGACCGCACGCAGCGGCGCGGGGTTGCTGGTCGAGGTTACACCTTCGAAGTTTTCCGCGCAGGCAGACAGAAACATCAGGGTTCCGAAAGTGGCCGAGAATTTCAGGATTGTTGGATAACTGATCATTGCGGTCACCTATAGCAAACGATTTCGACGCGGCGGTTCTGCTGCATGTTCGCAGCGCTCGTGTTCGGTGCAACCGGACGTCGTTCGCCATATCCGATTTCGCGCGCGACACGCGCCCCCACCGACCGCGCAACAGCGGCCACCGATGAGGCACGGCGTTGCGATAGCCCCATATTATATTCATCCGATGCGCGACTGTCCGTATGGCCGTAAATCGCATAGGCATAGGCACCGGCGGAGCGGAAGAACTGCTCCAATCCTTCGCGCGCGCCGGGCATCAGGCGCGAGCTGTCGGTGCGAAACAGGGTGTCCGTATTGGTCACGGCACATGTGTTCACTTCCAAGCAGACCGGCATACCGTTTTCCGGGTTAACGCGGCCTTCCATATAGCCTTCGACGCCGCCATCGGCGGCCCAGTGCAGACAGCCGTCCGGGTCGATCCAGATGGTCGGTTCAACCGTGCCCGTGATACCGCTCACGCTTTGCGCAGCCACCGGATGGGGCAAGGTCGACACCATCAGGCCAAAGACCAGGATCGCCACCATGGCAACCTTTAAATTCGGAAACTTCATAAGCATTGTGGCAGCACCCCCTATTTGTCCGTCGGCCATGTGCCTGGCGCGATCTCGTTCAATCCCGGCCTGGCAGGGCCGCAGGAACATCCCTGTTCACTCGTCGAACTTTAGCGAGATTTTGCGTCATTGGAAGCCTGAAATACCACAAATTGATCCTCGCGGCCCAAACCGGATGGCC
>CAXBGQ010000345.1:0-2064 GCA_963975135.1 uncultured Nioella sp.
GCCCCCGGTTTGCCCAGCAATTCGGCCTCCTGTTCCGCCATCAATTCGCGGGTGCGCGCGACATAGGCGGCATTGCGGTGCAGTTCGATTTCAGGATCATAAACAGCAGCCAGCTCACGGATGGCGCGCCGGTCCCGGTCCTGAAAATCGCGGGATTTCAGTTCGGCATCAAAGGGATGCACCCCCAACGCCTCCAGCGCCGACCGCCCCGAGCGCACCGCGCTGTCGAACGTGTCGCGGATGATGTCCCGGCACCCCGCCGCATAGAGATCATAGACATGGTTGCGGTCGCGCGCGCGCGCTATGATATGCACATGCGCGTGGTTTTGCGTGACATAGCGGGTCAGCTCGGTCGCGCCTTCCTTGTCGTCGATGGCAATCACCAGCACTTTCGCCTCGGCAATGCCCGCCGCATGCAGCAGATCGGGCCGCGTGGCGTCGCCATAAAACACCTTCAGCCCGAAAGCCCGCAGCATTTCAAGCTGGGCTGAGCTGTGATCCAGCACCACGGTTGAAAATCCGGCCTGCCGCAACATGCGGTTGACGATGCCGCCGAACCGCCCGTGCCCGGCGATGATCACCGTGCCGGCCTCGTCGATCTCATCGGCCTCGCGGGCCTGATCCTCGACATATTTCGGCACGATGACGCGCTCGAAAAGGATAAAGAGCAAGGGCGTCAGCAGCATCGACAGCGCGACAACCAGCAACAGCTGATCGGCAATCGCCTGCGGCAATACCTGATTGGCCACAACGAAAGACAAGAGGACAAACCCGAACTCACCCGCCTGCGCCAGGCCCAGCGTGACCAGCCATCGGTCGGCCCCGCGCACCCCGAAAACCGTGGCCAAAAGGAAAAGCACCGCACCCTTCAGCGCCATCAGGCCAAGCGTCAGACCAACCACAAGGCCCAGGTTGCCAAAGAGCAGGGAAAAGTTGATCGCCGCCCCCACGGTCATGAAAAAGAGGCCCAGCAGCAGCCCGCGAAACGGGTCGATATCGCTTTCCAATTCGTGCCGGTATTCGCTGTTGGCCAACACCACGCCGGCCAGAAACGTGCCCAATGCGGGCGACAGCCCCACCAGCGTCATCAACAGCGCGATGCCGATCACCATCATCAGCGCGGCGGCGACAAAAAGCTCACGCAGGTGCGCCAGTTCGATGAACCGGAACAGGGGCCGCGTCAGGTAGGATCCGCCCGCAATCACCGCACCGATGGCCCCGAAAGTGATCAACGCCTGTGCCCATCCCGGCAATTCGTCGACAAGGTTCAGATCGAGACTGCCCTCCACGTCATGATTGCTGCCACCCTCTGGCACCGCGCCACCGTCATGGCTGCTGCCGCCCTCCAAGGGCGCGGCAATCTCGACCGCATGAGACGTGTCGACAAAGCTCCAGCTTTCGACCAGATCCGGCATCGCCAGAAGCGGGATCAGCGCCAGCATCGGGATCACGACAATGTCCTGAAACAGCAGCACCGAAAATCCGGACTGGCCGCCCTCGCTCTGCATCAAGCCCTTTTCGTTGAAGGTTTGCAGCACGATGGCGGTCGAAGAGAGCGCCAGGACAAGCCCGATCGCCACCGCAAAGCTCCACGGCAGGCCAAAGACAAACGCGGCCCCGGCGGCCAAAGCGGCGGTCAGGCCCACCTGCAACCCGCCCAACCCCAAAAGACGGGCCCGCATTTCCCACAGGCGTCGCGGCTCCAGCTCCAGGCCGACCAGAAACAACATCATGACGACGCCGAACTCGGCGAAATGCTGCAGGTTGATGACATCGACATTCAGAGCCAGCAGAACCGGGCCCAGAACGATGCCCGCAATCAGGTATCCCAGGACCGAGCCCAGGCCCAGCTTGGAGGCCAATGGCACCGCGATGACGCCCGCGATCAGCAGCAGAAAGGAAAGAAGAAGAAAACTGCCCATGGATCAGGCCTCCGTTTTGATCGGCAGCGTGCCGGCATCGACCTGGCCAATCTTGTCGGCGGCATCGAAATCATAGGCGTCATCGCGCAGCGCCTGTAACAGCCGGACAAAGCCCGCGACATGCGGGGCCACGGCACCCGCC
>CAXBGQ010000346.1:0-2004 GCA_963975135.1 uncultured Nioella sp.
CAGGATGATCGAGACGATCCTGCGCGAGGTGGCCGAAAGCCATCCCATGGTGCTCTTGACCCCGCCGCCCAGTGTCGTCTTTCAGGGCTTCGGGGCCGACAGCCTCGATTTCGAGATCCGCGCCATCCTGCGCGATGTGAACTGGGTTCTGTCGGTGAAAAGCGACATGAACCACGAGATCGCGCGCCGGTTTACCGAGGCCGGGATCGAGATACCGTTTGCGCAGCGCGATGTCTGGTTCCGCAATCCCGAGGTGCTGCCGGGCAGTGACCTTTCGCGGGCCGCTTCCAGTGACAGTGCCGCGGGCGGGCGCAAGAGTGATGGAGAGAATGCGTGACCGATCAGTTGTTTTTGCACGATGCCTATCAAAAAACCGCGCCGGGCAGGGTCACCGATGTGACCGAAGAGGGCGGTATCGTGCTGGATGGCACGCTGTTTTATGCTCAGGGGGGCGGTCAGCCGGGCGATAGCGGCACGCTGGATTGGGCAGGCGGGCGTATCCGCATCGCGACCACGGTCAAGGGCCGGGACGGGGCCATCGTGCTGGTGCCCGCCGAGGCCGAAAAAATGCCGCCTGTGGGTGCGCGGGTGGAACAGCGGCTGGATTGGGATCGCCGCCACGCGCATATGAAGATCCACACCGCGCTGCACCTGCTTTCGGTCGTGATCCCCCTGCCGGTGACGGGCGGTGCGATATCGTCTGAGAAAGGCCGGCTGGATTTCGACATGCCCGACGCGCCCGAGGATAAACTGGTGCTTCAGGGCCAGCTGAACGCATTGATCGACCGGGATCTGGCGGTGACGGATAGCTGGATCAGCGACGGTGAACTGGCTGCCAATCCCGGCCTGGTCAAGACGATGTCGGTGCAGCCACCGACCGGCGCGGGGCGGGTGCGGCTGGTTCAGATCGGGGCTGGCAAAACCATGATCGACCTGCAGCCCTGCGGCGGCACCCATGTCGCGCGGACCGGCGAGATCGGCAAGGTCACGATCGCCAAGGTCGAAAAGAAGGGTCGTCAGAATCGGCGGGTGAGCGTGGTTTTGGCCGGGTAAATGGGGGCGTTGCCCCCCGTCGCCCAGGGGCGACGCCCCCCAGGATATTTCAGGCGCAAAGAAGGCGGGCGGCGCGGCCTCAAATGACCCAGGGGATGAACGGGTAGAGCAGCGCAATGCCAATGGGCCCGAGCGGCAGCAGCCATGGGATGATCACGGCGCGCGCGGGCAGCGGTTCGAGATCGAGGCCACGAGCGCGGCCAAGCGACGGGGCGGCAGCGATGACCATAAGCACCGAGAAGAACAGGAGTTGCGACCAGCGCCCGTAATCGACCCCAAGCGCAAAGAGGGCGAGGGTTGCAAATGGCGCAAAAAACAGCAGGTCATACGTGGTTCGGTTCAGCCGGTAGTGGCTGTGCAGCAGAATGAGCGGGACAGCCACGAAATAGGCGGCGATCAGGTAATGCAACGGGGCAAACCCGCGCGCAGGCTCCAGCAGGTCACGGCTCCAGACCGAGGCGGCAAGGGCCACATCCGGGGGCAGGGCGGCGCTGAGATCAACCTCGACCCCGCCCCACAGCAGCAGGGCACCGGCGGCGGCGAGCGCGGGCAGGGCCGTCAGGATCAGATCGAAGCTGCGTGAGCGGCGCATCCAGGCCTGTGCAGCCACCACCGGCACGGCGTAGAAGAGCGCCGCCTCATGGATCAGCACGGTGGCCAGCAAGAGACCCCCGGCAGGCAGAAGCCAGCCGCGCGCGACCGCCGCCATCGCCGCCGCCGCCAGCACGAAATTGACGTGATCGAGCCGGGCCGCATCATAGCCCAATTGCACGAAGCCCACAGGCGACAGGATCAATGCGGCCAAAATCCAGCTCTGCCCGGGGGCGCTGTTCGTGCCCGGGCGCAGAAAAAGCTTTGCGGCGCACAGGATCAGGATCAGCACCAGCGCCGCATCAACCCCCAACATGATGGCGTATTCGGCATTGCTGCCATCGGCAAAGGGGGCCAGCA
>CAXBGQ010000347.1:0-1943 GCA_963975135.1 uncultured Nioella sp.
GTGCTTGGCAGTGCACAGGCGATCGAGCAGTTTACGGCGCGGGTGAAGCCTTGGTCGATCATTGGTCTCATTACGACCGTGGTGATCCTGTTCGGCCTTCAGGGGGCGACCATCCTGAGCCGGCCAACAGTCATCTTGCTGATTGCGGTGCCCATCCTGATCCAGAGCTACGGCATCTTCGTGCTGGCCTATGGCGCGGCCTATGCCCTGCGCGTGCCGCACCGCATTGCCGCGCCCTGTGCCATGATCGGCACTTCGAATTTCTTCGAACTGGCGGTCGCGGTTGCGATATCGCTCTTTGGCCTGTCATCGGGCGCGGCGCTGGCCACCGTGGTCGGCGTGCTTGTCGAGGTGCCGGTGATGCTGTCGCTGGTTGCCTTTGCCAACCGGACCCGCCACCGGTTTCCGGAAGCCACCTGATTTGAGAATGTGGCACCCCGGATCGGCCGGGGTGCCACATGACAACAATCGCCAGCCCGTTGGCGCGGTGTCAGAAATCCAGGTTTTCGACACTCAAGGCGTTTTGCTGGATGAATTCGCGCCGCGGTTCGACCACATCGCCCATCAGCTTGGTAAAGAGGTCATCGGCCTCGGCGATGTCATCGACCGTGACCTGCAACAGCGTCCGCGCCTCGGGGTCCAGCGTGGTTTCCCAGAGCTGACCGGGGTTCATTTCGCCCAAGCCCTTGTAGCGTTGCAGGCTGAGCCCTTTGGCCCCTTCTTCCAAAATGGCCTCCAGCAGCTCGGTCGGCCCGTGGATCAGCTGTTCGCGGTCCTTGCGGGCCAGGCGCGAGGGGTCGCGATAGACGCTGCGGCTTTCGCTGCTGACCTGTGACAGCTTGCGCGCCTCGCCCGAACGCAGCACCGCGCCGTCGAGGGCGCGGATCTCTTCCACCCCGCGCAACACGCGGCTGAGGCGGATACCGTGATCCTGGGTGATCCGGCCCTGCCAGCCGCGTTCATATTCCGCCGCCACCAGATCCAGCCGCATGGCCACATCATCGGCGACACGTTGCAGATCGGCATCGGCGCGGCCTGCGTCAAAGGCCCCGGCAATCGCGGCCTGTTCCAGAATATGGCGCGGGTAGTGCGTGGGGAAGGCATCGAGAATGCGTTTGAAGGACCGGGCCGCATCGACCACGCGGGCCAGATCGACGCCAGCAATTTCTTCGCCCGATTGCAGGCGCAGGATGGCTCCTTCGATACCCATCTGCACCAGATAATCCTCAAGTGCCGCCTGATCCTTGAGATAGACCTCGGATTTGCCGCGCGCGACCTTGTAGAGCGGCGGCTGCGCGATGTAGAGATAGCCGCCTTCGATGATCTTGGGCATCTGCCGGAAAAAGAACGTCAGCAAAAGCGTGCGAATATGGGCCCCGTCGACATCGGCATCGGTCATGATGACGATCTTGTGGTAGCGCAGTTTTTCGATGTCGAACTCGTCGCGCCCGATGCCGGTGCCAAGCGCGGTGATCAGGGTGCCGATCTCCTGACTGCCGAGCATCCGGTCAAAGCGGGCGCGTTCGACGTTGAGGATCTTGCCGCGCAAAGGCAGCACCGCCTGATCGTGGCGCGACCGGCCCTGTTTGGCCGAGCCCCCGGCGCTGTCGCCCTCGACGATGAAGATCTCGGATTTTGCCGGGTCTTTCTCCTGACAATCGGCCAGCTTGCCGGGCAGGGATGCCACATCCATCGCCGTTTTGCGCCGCGTCAGATCGCGCGCCTTGCGGGCGGCTTCGCGGGCCAATGCGGCTTCGACGATCTTGCTCACCACAATTTTGGCCATCGCCGGGTTCTCTTCGAACCATTCCTGCAATTTCTCGTTCATCAGCCCTTCGACGGCGGGGCGGACCTCGGACGAGACCAGCTTATCCTTGGTCTGCGACGAGAATTTCGGGTCCGGCACCTTGACCGACAACACGCAAGTCAGGCCTTCGCGGGCG
>CAXBGQ010000348.1:0-1889 GCA_963975135.1 uncultured Nioella sp.
CGACTGAGCGCGCGGGAGGGGTATCAGGAGGTGAGCCCGGTTCCGACACCCCATGCCCGGGCCCCTATCCGATCGGGCGCGCGGGTGACCCCGCCACCGTCGCTCCCGGAGCCACATCACGCGTCACCACGGCCCCCGCGCCTACAATCGCGCCCCTGCCTATGCTCACGCCGGGCATCACGATGGCACCGCCGCCAATCCAGACCTCGGACGCAATCACCACGGCCCTGGCGCGTTCCAACCCCTGCGCGCGCAAGCCCGGATCCTTGTGATGCTCGGCGCAATAAATCTGCACACCCGGCCCCATCATCACATCATCGCCTATGGTCACGGGACCGCTATCCAGCACCGCGCAACCGGCATTGAAATACACCCGGTTTCCCAAGTGAATGTTGATCCCATAGGAACAGTGAAACGGGGCTTCCAGAAAGACATCCCGACCGGTAGCCCCCAAAAGCCAGGCCAGATCCGGCCCCATGGCGGCACGCGCATCGGGCGGCATCGTATTATGCTGGTGCACGGCGCGGCGGGCGGTCTGGCGCAGCGCCTCCAGCGTCTCATCCAGACAACAATACCAATCCCCCGCTTGCATCTTTTGCAGTTCGCTCATCCGTCACCCTCCGGAAAATGCACTGGGACAAACCGCCCCGGCACCGGAATCGGCTGGACAGGGTGCTGCGTTGGGGTGCCGGGCCGGTCGGCCACCTGACAGCCGCAAAGCAGCCCGCCGCCCTTCGAAATCGGCCCTTGGGTCAAAACACGATCCCTGATGAGGCGCCCCGCCCGTGAGGATCGATTTACTTGCTGCCGCCTGGCACCGGGGCCGGAGCCGGGTTAGCCGGGGCGGGATCGTTGACGATCGGGTGGCCATCGATCCGGTCGATCACCGCCTGCACGGTTTCCAGACGGGTGCCGTTCTCAACGATGGAATAGCCCGTCACCGCCGCCACGACCGATCCGCCATCCTCCGCGCATACGATCGCCACCTGGGTGATGCCGGGCGGCACGTCAAACCCATAGACCGAATAGCTGCCCTCGCCGGTGTCAGGCGTCACCCCACTGGCCTCGAATTGGGCGACCATCGCGACGCGGGCCGCATCCATGCAGGTCGCCTCCGTGGCAAACCCGGTCACGTAGCCCGATGAAAACCCCTCTGCCGCAGCTAGACCGGGGGCCAGAACCATTGCTGAAATCGTGAAAATCAAATGTCTCATGCTGTTGTCTCCGTTTCTAACCTCTGACCACGGGCGGCAAGATTGCCCTGATAATGCTGTAAAGCGCGATGCGCCGGTTCCTGTTGCCTTGCGGAAATTCACCGACCGGGGTCGGGCTATCGACCGGAGGTGCTGATGGCGACCTCACCATGTCGGGCTGCAATTCCTGAATGGGCCAGGCTCGCCGCCGACATGCGTGCCCGTCTGGTGCAAACCCTCGCGCGAAAAATCAGAAAGCGGCCGGTGCCGTTCCATGAAACCGATTTCCCGTTCACGGTCATCGTGACCTTGGTCATGAAAATCTTCCCCTGGCAGTATGACCGGTATCCAAGCATGGAATCGGCCGGGTGCAAAAGAATTTTTGCGCCGGTGGTCAGAAAAGCGGGGAACCGTCATCCCCTCCGAGCGCCGCTCGCGCGCGGTTGCGGGCGCGTCGGAATTTCCTTGAGCAGCCCACCCACGGCCATCGCTGCAATATCCTGATTGGTCACTTTCAGACCGCAAATCACACGTTCCAGAATCCAATCGGCCCCATTGAGCGCGGGCGAGCGCGCGCAGCCCGGCAGGCCGATCACGGGTCTGTCGCCAAGCTGACCCAGAAACAGCAGATTGCCTGGATCGACAGGCATGCCAAAGCGCGTCATCTGCCCGCCCGCGCGGATCAGCGCGGCGGGG
>CAXBGQ010000349.1:0-1881 GCA_963975135.1 uncultured Nioella sp.
CCGCCATAGGGCCCCAGAATGCCGCCAAACGCGTCCTGGCTGTCGTCGGTTTGACCACCGACCCAATAGCCTGCGCCGTTTTCGAAATCGTCGAAATAGCTCTGCCGGGCAAAGGTCGTGTTCACGATTTCGCCACGCAGCGCGGCGTCGATATCACTGGCGATATTTTCCACGCCGACAGCGGTCGAATTGATGGCAGCCAAGCCCGATCCGACCATCGCCGCCGACAACACGACATAGTCGGTCGTGACTGCGCCGGACTCGGAGCGGATGAATTCCTTTAACAGCATGGTTCTTTCCCGACCGGTGTTTCCTCTGCCACCGGTAACCGGACAAAATGTTAAAATTAGGAAAGAAGTTTAACCAATTTGCCCGCGATTTGCCCCAATCTGGCCACGATGCAGAAGCACGTGATCCAGAAGCGTGCAGGCCATCATCGCCTCGCCCACGGGAACGGCGCGGATACCGACGCAAGGATCGTGGCGGCCTTTGGTGACAATCTCGGCCGGTTCACCTGCTTTGGTGATCGTCTTGCGCGGGGTCAGAATAGATGAGGTGGGCTTGACCGCGAAGCGCACCACGACATCCTGCCCGGTGGAAATGCCACCCAGAATGCCGCCCGCGTGGTTCGAGTTATAAACCGGGCCATCCGGACCCATCGCTATTTCATCGGCGTTGGCCGACCCGGTCAGGATGGCGGCCCCCATGCCCTCCCCGATTTCAACGCCCTTGACGGCATTGATCGACATCATGGAGGCGGCAAGGTCGGTGTCCAGCTTCGCGTAAACCGGCGCGCCAAGCCCGGCGGGCACGCCGCGCGCCGTGACCTCGACAATGGCCCCAACGCTGTCACCGGATTTGCGCAAGCCATCGAGATAGGCGGCCCAGGTTTCGGCGGCGGTGGCATCCGGCGTCCAGAACGGATTTTGGTCGATCTGATCCCAATCGAACTTGCCCCGATCGATGCCATGCGGCCCCATCTGAACCATGTAGCCGGTGATTTGCAGGTCCGGCACCATTTCGGCCAGCACCGCCCGCGCGATGCCACCCGCCGCCACCCGCGCCGCCGTTTCGCGCGCGCTGGAGCGCCCGCCGCCGCGCGGATCGCGGATGCCATATTTCTGCCAATAGGTGATATCGGCATGGCCGGGGCGGAACTTCTCGGCGATATCGCCGTAATCCTTTGACCGCTGATCGGTGTTGCGGATCATCAGTTGAATCGGCGTGCCGGTGGTCTGACCTTCATAGGTGCCCGACAGGATCTCGACCTGATCGGGTTCGCGCCGCTGCGTGGTGTATTTGTTCTGGCCCGGTTTGCGTTTGTCCAGCCAGTGCTGCAACGCCTCGGCCGTGATCGGCACGCCGGGCGGGCAGCCATCGACGGTGGCCCCAAGCGCGGGCCCGTGGCTTTCGCCCCAGGTGGTGACGCGGAAAAGATGGCCAAAGCTGTTCATCGACATGGGGGCGCACTCCGGGGTTTCCTGCGTTCCGGTTAGCGCGCCGGTGCCCGATTGCCAAGCCCAACGCTTGCAATCGGGTCTCTGGCACGCTATTGCCAGCCCTACCTCGGGGGGGCCTTTTGGGCCTGAGATGCTTACCAGCGGACCCGTTGAACCTGAACCGGTTAGGACCGGCGGAGGGAAGGTCTGAGATGCTCTCAACACCTCACTTCGCCCGTCGCAATGAAAGGCAAGTGACCATGAGATCACCTATCATCGCTGCGGGACTTATCCTTGTGGCTGGCATGGCCAGCGCGGATGCCCCTGTTTTGACGATCTACACCTACGACAGTTTCATCTCCGATTGGGGCCCCGGCCCGCAGGTCGAGGCCGCGTTCGAGGAAAGCTGCGGCTGCGATCTGCAATTCGTCGGCGCGGGCGA
>CAXBGQ010000350.1:0-1829 GCA_963975135.1 uncultured Nioella sp.
GAGCCGCAGCAGAGATGGGGATCGCGTGGCTCGACCACTTCAAAGCCCGCCCGTTTCAAAAGATCCTTGGGGTGGGTGGTGATTTTCTGGCCGTGTTGCAGCGAACAGGCGGCGTGGTAGGCCACGCGCAGCGAAGGGGCCGCCCCGGTGGGGGCAATGTCGAGATCGGCCAGCACTTCGGTGATGTCTTTCGAGATGGCCGAGACGCGGGCGGCGCCGGGGCCGAGAGGATCCTCGCGGAACATATGGCCGTAATCCTTGACCGTCGTGCCGCAGCCGGAGGTGTTGATCACGATCGCGTCGAGCCCTTCGCCCTCCATCTCGGCCACCCAAGCCCGGATGTTTTTGGCGGCGGTGGCATGGGCTTCGCCGGTTTTCCCCATGTGATGGGTCAGCGCTCCGCAGCAGCCGGCCCCCTTGGCCACCACGACGTCGCAGCCGTGCCGCCGCAGCATCCGGATGGTGGCGTCGTTGATATCGGTATTGAGCGCCTTTTGCGCGCAGCCCGTCATTAGCGCCACCCGTTTGCGGCGTGCGCCTATGGCCGCAAACACCTGCGCATCGTCGTTGCGGCTGACCGGTGGGATGGATTTCGGGGCCATTTCAAGCATTGCGCGCAGGCGGGGATCGGGCATCAGGCGGGCGAAGGGCCTGGCCAGTTTGGCCCCGGCAAGCGCGGCGCGGAACCGGTAAGGGTAGGGCAGGATGCGCGCCAGGGTCCAGCGCAGCAACCGATCCATCAGCGGGCGTTTGTAATGTGTTTCGATATAGGTGCGGGCGTGATCGACAAGATGCATGTAATGCACGCCCGAGGGGCAGGTTGTCATGCAGGCCAGGCACGAGAGGCAGCGGTCGATATGCTTGACGGTCTTTGCATCCGGCACACGCTCGTTTTCCAGCATGTCCTTCATGAGGTAGATGCGGCCGCGCGGGCTGTCGAGCTCATCGCCCAGCACCTGATAGGTGGGGCAGGTGGCGGTGCAGAACCCGCAATGCACGCAGGCGCGCAGGATCTCGTTGGCGCGCGCGGTGCCTGCGTCTTTCAACTGCTCTTCGGTGAAGGTTGTTTGCATGGTTCAGCCCATCAGCCCGGGGTTGAGGATATTCTGCGGATCGAATTTGGCGCGCAGCCCGGCGCTGATCCTGGCCAGGGCCGGGGCCTGCGGCTGGAAAACCGGCGCATCGCGGCGCAGCGCGGTATCGCCTTTGATCAGCGTCGCATGCCCGCCCAGAGGGGCCAGCGTTTCGCGGATTTGCGCGGCGGGGTTGGTGTGGCCCTCGGGCACCGCAAGCCAGATCAGCCCGCCACCCAAATCGAGGTTTGCCTCGGCCTGTAGGGTGGTGTTCAGACGGGTCACGATGGTGGCGGCATCGGTCGGTTTGACGGACAGCCGCCAAAGGCTGCCCGCGCGCCCGGAAAACGCCTGCACGTCGCGGATATCCGACCAGAGCGTGACGTGGGCGGCCCCCGTGATCACGGTGCTTTGATGCGCCTTGAACAAGGCCTGCAATTGCGTGGTGCGATTGCTGACCTGAATGTCGAAACCTTCCAGCCGCAGATAAGCGGTGCCGCCGGTATAGGCCGCGCCGGAGATTTCATAGGGCGTGCCCAGGGCGGTGCAGAAAAGCGCCGTGGCCTGCGCGACGGTGAGGCCCGCAAAGGCCAGCGTCTGTGCGGTTTCGGCGCGCGGCAGGGTTTTCAGCGACAGCTCGGTCAGCACGCCGAGCGTGCCATAGGCCCCGCACATGAGCTTCGCCAGATCGAGCCCGGTGACATTCTTCATCACGCGGCCGCCGTTTTTCAGCACTTCGCCCCGGCCATTCACAAA
>CAXBGQ010000351.1:0-1743 GCA_963975135.1 uncultured Nioella sp.
GGACAGGGCAACCGCCATGCCGATCCAGCGCCCGCGCGTCACGGCTTCTCCGGACCGGAGCGCACCCGCGAACATGGTGATCTGCACCATGCCAAAGAGGATAAGCGCGCCCAGACCGGCATCGAGATGGATATAGGCAATGGAAAACCCGACCAGATAGAGGCAGAGCGACACCACACCGACCGAGCGGCCCGGTGCAAGGATCGGCACGCCGCGCCGCCCGACCAGGGCGATCACCACCAGGATGGCGGCCCCCGACAGAACCCGGATCACCGCAAAGCCGATGGGATCGATCAGGCCCGCGCTCAAGGCCATCCGGTTCAGGATCGAATTGGCGGCAAAGGCCAGCATCGTCAGGGCCGTGAGACCGGCCAGGCGCAGAGGGCTCATGCCAGAAACCGGGCCGCGATGGGACCGGCAAGATAGGTGATCTGTCCGCCCGCAAAGGTCGCCTGCACCTGCCTCAGATCGGGGTCGACGATCACCAGATCGGCGCGCTTGCCGGGTCCGATCTCGCCGCGATCCGCCAATCCCAGCATCCGCGCCGGCACCTTTGATACCAGCGGCCAGGCCTCCGGCAAGCTCCAGCCATCCGCGAGCAGCGCGCGCACCGCCCCCAGAGGGGCCGGGTAATGGTAATCCGAGGCCAGCGCCACGGCGATCCCCGCCGCAATCAGATCGCGCGCCGAAACGCCCTTGGAATGGCTGCCGCCGCGCATCACATTGGGGGCCCCCATGACAATCGGATCGCCGGCATCGCAGGCTGCCTTTGCCGCCCCGACAGTGACCGGAAACTCGGCGATGGTGGCACCGAGATCCCGCCAATCCGCCCGCCCTTTCGCCGTGGCATCGTCATGGCTGCCCAGGATGACACCACGCGCCGACAGGGCCGCGCAGAGCCTGGGCAACCGGGCATGGGCGGCACCGATCTGGTCGTGCAACCGGGTGAGCAGTTCCAGATGAGCCGCAGGCGAGCGCCCGGATTTCAAGGCCTGCCCCTCCAGCCGGGGCACCCGCTTGCCCACCGCCAATTGCGCATGCGGCAGGTGATCGTTGAACACAACATAGCCGATCCGGTGCCGGTCGATCAGCGTGAGCGCGGCATCAAACCCCTCGGAACATCCCAGTTCCAGCCGCAATTGCAGCCGCAGATCGGCGCGCGCGTCATGGGCCTCCAATGCGGCGCAGAGCGCAGCCGCGAAATCGGGGCTGCGCATGCCGCCCTCCCAGCTCCAGAACTGCGCCAGCATGGCGGTGGTGATGCCGTTGGCCGCAAGCTCGGCCTCAACCGCCCGCAAGCCCTGCCCCAGATCGGTGGCAGCCCCCCGGCGCGGGGCAAGATGGCGTTCAAACCCGTCGCCATGCGGATCGACGATGCCGGGCAGGATCAGGCTGCCGGACAGGTCGATCCGACGCCCCCCCTGGTCGGATATCAGGCCCCCGGCCAGGTAAAGCGGCTCCTGCGACAGGCCGTCAGGGTGCAGAACGTGTGCACCAGTGAGGGTGAGGGGAGGCAGCTTCATGCCCCTTCCCTGCCCTTTTGGCGCGAAATTGAAAAGCCCTTTAGTAAGAGACCGCTTGCCGGGCCCGCAGCTTGCCAAGCACCACGCCAAGGCCCGTCAAGGCCAGCGCCAGCATGATCAGCCACCCGAAATAGGGGATCAACCCGAGAAGCGCCGCAACGAGCGCGCCCAGAACGGCAATCAGGGCTTTTTGGAGCAAAGCCTGCGGAGGCTCCTGCGC
>CAXBGQ010000352.1:0-1694 GCA_963975135.1 uncultured Nioella sp.
ATAACCCGCCACAGCGCGCCGCCCAGGAAATAGGTGCCCAGTATGTAGCCGCTCACACCGGCCAGTGCCGCGACCAGAAGAGAGGCTGGCACCAACGGGATGCCGATCACGGTGAGTGCGGCGACAAAGCCAAATCCGATGATCGTTGAAAGCCCCAGGATGCCGGACCAAAGGCTGCGCCAGGGATGTGCCAGCGCCCTTTCCCGCATCTCGGCCATACGCACAGGCATTGCCGACGCCACGAGAACGGCAATGACCGCGACCACAACCACGCCAACGGCAAAGCGGCCAAGGCGCGAGAAGAAGGACGGGCGATATTCGTCCCATGTGTCGCCATATTCGCGCTCAAATTCGCGCGCATCCAAGGTTTCGACGCGATCTGCGGCGGCGACGCTGGCGGGAACCTCAAACGCATCTGGATCGTCGACATAGAGGGTCAATTGACCCGCGACGCTGGCACCTTCCTCGAAAAGGATCGTCTCGGCGGCAATGGCGACGTCGCCTGCAATTGCGCCCGACAGAACCACTTCGGCCCCGGCAAGCACAGCCGCCCCCATCACCGGGGCCTCAACCATGACCTCGCGCCCGCTGGCGCGCAGATTGCCGCCGATCTGATCCGATATCACCACCTCGGCCCCCATAAGCGTGGCCGAACCCGTCACCGGGGCCTCAACGCGCACCGCATAGCCCATCGCATAGAGCGCGCCGCCGATCGGGGCCTCGATGCGCAGACGCCGCCCGGCGATATGGGTGCTGCCGGCGACGGGTGCCGCGACAGTGACCCGTTCGCCCGCGGCAAAAAGATCGCCCTCGGTGGGCTCTGCCGCCGTCACGGTCGATCCCGCAAGGTATCGGTCGCCGCCAAAGACGGTTTCGGCATCCTCTTGCCCCGGGGTTTGTGCGGTCACGGGCGCGCTCAACGCGGCCGCCGCGATCAGGATCATGAAAAAATTGCGCATAACGGAACCTCCTGGCCAGGAAAACGAAACTATCGGACCAGCTATCGCGGATCATGATGACAGGGCATTAACCCGGCGCAAAGGATCCGCGAAAAGAAAAAGGGCACCCGCAGGTGCCCTTTCCCAAATCAAACCGGCGATGCGGTCGGATTTCCGTGAAGGAAATCCGAATTACATCATGCCGCCCATGCCGCCCATGTCGGGCATGCCGCCACCGGCAGGCGCGCCATCCTTGGCGGGCTTGTCGGCAACCATGGCTTCGGTGGTGATCAGAAGCGAGGCAACCGAGGCCGCATCTTCCAGCGCGGTGCGCACCACTTTGGCCGGGTCAATCACGCCGAATTTGAACATGTCGCCATATTCTTCGGTCTGTGCGTTGAAGCCAAAGGTGGGATCGTCGCTTTCGCGAACCTTGCCCGCAACGACGGCCCCGTCGACACCGGCGTTTTCCGCGATCTGACGCAGCGGCGATTCCAGCGCGCGGCGCACGATGGCAATACCGGCGTTCTGGTCCGAGTTCTCGCCGGTGAGGCCAGCCAGCGCTTTCGCACCCTGAACCAGAGACACACCGCCGCCCACAACGATACCTTCCTGCACGGCCGCACGGGTCGCGTTCAGGGCATCGTCAACGCGATCCTTGCGCTCTTTCACTTCCACTTCGGTCATGCCGCCAACGCGGATGACAGCAACACCGCCGGCCAGTTTGGCAACACGTTCCTGAAGCTTCTCACGGTC